>NZ_JBMDIQ010000014.1:0-140033 GCF_057808735.1 Chromobacterium sp. FG89
TTCAGGTCCTAGCGCCCGCAAGGGTGTGGAAGTTCGAGTCTTCTCTTGGGCACCAACAGTTTCAACGGCTCCGATGATGTTTATATCGTAGTCGAGCAGCAAAACAATTTAAGTTTTATGCCCAGGTGGCGGAATTGGTAGACGCACTAGGTTCAGGTCCTAGCGCCCGCAAGGGTGTGGAAGTTCGAGTCTTCTCTTGGGCACCAATAAACCCCCGTTGATTTATGATCAACGGGGGTTTTGCATTTTCCCCCTTCTCAGCGCGAAGCCATCTCTTCGCCAGCGCGCGGATCCAGCGAGGCGAACATCAGGCTGGACAACATGGTCAAGGCGCCCATGATGGCGAAAGCCCAGGCGAAGTCGACCACGGTCAAGCGCACATGTCCCTGCAACAGACTCACCCCCTGCACGACGAAGGCCCCCACCGTCACCCCCAAGCCCGCCGCCAGCTGCTGCGCCACCCCGGAAAGACTGGTGGCATGACTCATGCCGGCCGGCTCAACCTCGGCAAAAGAGATCGCGTTCAGGCTGGTGAACTGCAAGGAGCGAAGACAGCCGCCCAGCACGAAGACCAGCAACATCCAGACATAGCTCGGCGCCTCGTAGAACAACGCGTACGCGGCGATGGAAAGACCCGCGAGCACGCTATTGGCCATCAAGACCCGGCGAAAACCGTAGCGCCGCAAGATGCGCATCACCAAGGTCTTCATGAAGATGGCGCCCACCGCGGTGGAACAGGTCAACAAGCCGGAGACAAAGGGATTGAGGCCCAGACCCAATTGCAGCATCAGCGGCAGCAAAAAAGGCGTGGCGCCAATGCCGACGCGGAACACGAAACCTCCCACCACGCCGGCATGAAAGGTCGACAGCCGCAGCAAGGACAAATCCAGCAAGGGATGAGCTGTGCGGCGGTAATGCAGCAGATAAAGCCACAGCAAGCCCACGCCTGTCGCCGCCAGCACGACGGACCATTGCGCCGAGACCAAATGCTTGCCCTCGGAGGCCAGGCCAAGCATCAGCAAGGACAGGCCCACGCCGCTCAGGGCAAAGCCCAGCCAATCCAGCGGCGGCACGTGTTCGTCCTTCAAGTCTTCGATATGACGCCTTGCCAGCACCCAGCCGAGCACACCGATCGGGATATTGATCAAGAATATCCAGCGCCAATGCAGATAGGTGCTGATGAAACCGCCCAAGGGCGGTCCAATCACCGGCCCCAGCAAGGCGGGCATCGTCAGATAGCTGAGCGCCCGCACCAAGTCCGCTTTCGCGGTGGTGCGCAGAATCACCAAGCGCCCCACCGGCACCATCATCGCTCCGCCTATGCCCTGCACAAAGCGCGCCAACACAAAGCCGCCCAATGTATTGCTGAGCGCGCACAATACGGAACCCGCGACGAAAACGGCGATGGCGGCGCGAAAAATACGCCGCGAGCCGAAACGGTCCGCCATCCAACCGCTGATAGGAATGAACACGGCCAGACTGACCAGATAAGACGTCAGCGCCAATTTCAAGCCAATTGGATCCACCAATAGATCGCGCGCGATCTCCGGCAAAGAGGTGGAAATCACGGTGGCGTCCATGTTTTCCATGAACAAGGCGGTGGCCACGATCAACGGGGTCACCATGCCGGCGGCGAGCTTGAGCTGCATGACGATCAAACTTCTGGAAATGGAAACAGCAGTGTAGCACCCGCCGCCGCCGGAACGACGGACCTGGGCCGCGCAAATGATGTCGAAGGTGAAACGGGCTCGCTCAAGCCTCCGGCAGGCAAAACAGGCGCCGTCCCTCCCGCGCGCTCCTCTCCCCCAACTCCAGCAAGGCCATCACCTGACACGCCTCCCGCGCCGTCACCGGGTTGGCGCCCAAGCCCCGCGCGGCAAGCGCCACCGCCCGGTAATAATCTCGATAATCGCCCGAAGGGGACGGCCGAGTTTCGTTGAGGGCTTCATCGTCCCGCTGGCGGTACAAGACGCCGGGCGCAAGGTCCGCGCCCCAGCCCGCCTCGCCGGGGCGGCCGCCCCGCTTCAAGCACTCCTCCTGGCCGTCCAGGCCGAACTTGACGTAGCTGGCGAGCCCGCCGTGCAGACTAAAGCGCGGAGCGCCGCCGCTGACCAGGCAAGAGGCATGCAAGACCGCCTGACACTCCCCATATCCCAGCTGAACGTGAAAGTAATCCGTCGCCTGCGCGCCGACCCTTTGTTTGGACAAGCTCGCATAAATCGTCTGCGGCCAGCCCAGCAACTGCAGAACCTGATCCAGCAGATGCGGCCCCAGGTCGTACCACAGCCCCGCACCCGGCTGGTCCTGTTCGCGCCAGCGCGCGCGCACCTGCGGCCGGTAACGATCGAAGTGGGACTCGAAATGGCTGAGCGGCCCCAACTCGCCGCTGGCCAGCAAGGCCTTGAGCGCCAGAAAGTCCGCGTCCCAGCGCCGATTGTGGAATACCGACAACAGCGGGCCGCCCGGCCGCTCCGCCATCAGGCACAACTCCCTCGCCTCCGCCTGCGTCACCGTGAACGGCTTGTCCACCACCACGTGCTTGCCGGCCTTCAAGCTCGCGCGCGCCTGCGGATAATGCAATTGGTTGGGACTGGCGATAACGAGCATATCGATAGCCGGATCGGCCAAAGCCCGCTCCAAATCGGCCAGCACCGGCACTTGCGGCCAATCGGCCCGCACCGCGTCCGGCCGGCTGCTGACCACGGCCGCCAGCCGCAACTCGGGCACCGCGGCGATCAAGGGCGCGTGAAAAGTCTTGCCGGCGTAGCCGTAGCCCACCAAGGCGACATTCAATGGCTGCATTTATATTGCCTTCGGAAACCAGAATCCAAACAGTCTACGCCCGCCGCGGGCATGAAAAAACCCGCCTTGCAGGCGGGTTTCCGTCGATGGGTCGAATCGGGCTTACAGACCGAAAGGATGACGCATCACAATGGTTTCTTCGCGGTCCGGACCAGTGGAGATAATGTCCACCGGCGCGCCGCACACTTCGGCGATGCGGGTCAGATAAGCCTGAGCGTTGGCCGGCAGGTCTTCCCAGCGCTTGGTGCCGAACGTGCTTTCGGTCCAGCCCGGCATGGTTTCATAAACCGGCACGCACTGGCTGACCGCGTCGGAACCAAACGGCAGGATGTCCACTTTCTCGCCGTCCAGGGTGTAGCCCACGCACAGCTTGATCTCTTCCAGACCATCCATCACGTCCAGCTTGGTCACGCACAGACCGGACACGCCGTTGATCTGGATAGAGCGCTTGAGCGCGGCGGCGTCGAACCAGCCACAGCGACGCGGACGGCCGGTCACCGAGCCGAACTCGTTGCCGCGCTTGGCCAGGAACATGCCGATCTCGTTTTCCTGCTCGGTCGGGAACGGACCGGAACCCACGCGGGTGGTGTAGCCCTTAACGATGCCCAGCACGTAGTTGAGCATTTGCGGAGCCACGCCAGCGCCCGGTGCCGCGGCGCCGGCCACGCAGTTGGACGACGTCACGTACGGATAAGTACCGTGGTCGATGTCCAGCAGTGTGCCTTGCGCGCCTTCGAACAGCAGCGGAATGCCCGCCTGGTTCATGTCGTACAGGGTGCGGGACACATCGGCCACCATGGGCTTGATGCGCTCGGCCAGTTTCAGGGTGTCGGCCAGGATGACGTCGAAACTCACCGGCTCGGCCTGGAACAACTGGGTCAGCATGAAGTTGTAGTATTCGACGTTTTCCTTCAGCTTCTCGGCAAAGCGGGCGGTATCGAACAAGTCGATCACCTTCAAAGCGCGGCGCGCCACCTTGTCTTCATAGCAGGGGCCGATGCCGCGGCCGGTGGTGCCGATCTTGCCTGCGCCCTTGGCGGCTTCGCGCGCCTGGTCCAGAGCGACGTGGTAAGGCAGGATCAGCGGGCAGCCTTCGGAAATCTTCAGGCGGGCGGCGACATTCACGCCGGCGGTTTCCAGCTCGTCGATCTCTTTGAGCAAGGCTTCCGGAGACAACACCACGCCATTGCCGATGAAGCACTCGACATCGTCGCGCAGAATGCCGGACGGAATCAGGCGCAGCACGGTTTTCTTGCCGCCCACCACCAGAGTGTGGCCCGCGTTGTGGCCGCCCTGGAAGCGAACCACGGCACGCGCGTGGTCGGTCAGCCAGTCAACGATCTTGCCCTTGCCTTCATCACCCCACTGGGTACCGATCACGACAACGTTCTTGGACATTGGAAAAAACCTCTTCTTCAGTCAGATTCAAAAATCAGTTAAATGAAACCACATGCCAATCCGAGCCGTCCGAAGTCAGCTCGCGATCGCAATTCAAGGCCTGGGCGGACTCGCCCAGATAATCAATCACCACCATTTCGCCCGCTGCGCGCAGACGGGCCACTTCAGCCCGCGCCTGCGGCCAGTGCCTGGCGGCCAGGCGGATGCCCCTGACCGAGCCTTGCTCCGGCAGGATGCGGATCAGGTCGCGCAAATCCAGACTGAAGCCGGTGGCCGGCCGGGCGCGGCCGAAACGACGACCCACATTGTCGTAGCGGCCGCCGCGCGCCAGCTCTTCGGCCCAGCCCTCAGCATAGGCGGCGAACAGCAGGCCGTTGTGATACTGCGTGCCGCGCAGTTCGGTCAGGTCGAAGCTCAGGGCCACCCGGCCCTCCAGCGCCTTGGCCACAGCGGACAGCTGCATCAGGCCAAGCTCCACCTCGGGCAAGGACGGCAGACGGGAACGCGCCCGGTCCAGCTCCTCGATCGGACCATAGAGCTCCGGCAAAGCCAGAAAAGCGCTGCGGTACGGTTCGGCCACATCGCGGACCAACTCGCGGATGCTGGCCACGTCCTTGCTCTGCAGCTTGGCGAACAACGCCCGGCTGGCCTCCGCCGACAAACCGGCGGCGGAAGCGATGCCGCGATAAATCGCCATATGGCCGATGTCCAGCCGCAGACCGGACACTCCGGCGCGCTCCAAGGCGCCCAGCATCAACTCAATGATTTCCAGGTCGGCCTCGATGCCGGCGTAGCCGTACAGCTCCGCCCCCACTTGCAGCGGCTCGCGGGAGCCGGCCAGGCCGTCCGGCCGGGTATGCACCACGCTGCCGGCGTAGCACAGCCGAGTCACGCCGGTGCGCTCGCCGAGCAAGTGCGCGTCTATGCGCGACACTTGGGGCGTGATGTCGGCGCGCAAGCCCATTTGCCGGCCGGACAACTGATCGTCCAGCTTGAAGGTCTTGAGCTCGAGCGAAGCGTCTTCCTCGCTGACCAGCGAATCGATGTACTCGATCAGCGGCGGCAACACCAACTCGTAGCCCGCCACGCGAAAGCCTTCCAGCATCGCCGCCTTGGCGGACTCCACCTGGCGCGCGGTGGCGGGCAGAATATCCGCGATGTATTCCGGTAACAGCCAATTACGCATGATTCTTTTCAACAGAATAAAAGGCGGGAAGCGTCCCGCCTTGTTATCAGCAAACTGGCCAGGTCGCCCCGGCCAGTGTTCCATACTCGATTGTCTTGCGCGGCGTCTTCCGCCTGCCTTGGCCGCTTACTTGGCCTTGGCCGCTCCCGACTGCGGGTTCTTGAAGTACTTGAAGAACTCGCTGCTCGGCTCCAGCACCAGGACGTCGCTCTTGTTCTTGAACGACTCCTTGTACGCGTCCATGCTGCGCCAGAAAGCGTAGAAGTCCGGGTTCTTGCCGTAAGCCTCGGCGTAAATCGCCGCCGCCTTCGCGTCGCCCTTGCCCTTCAGCTCCTGAGCCTGACGATACGCTTCGGCCAGCACCACTTCGCGCTGCTTGTCCGCTTCGGCGCGGATGCGTTCCGCGTCCGCGGCGCCCTCGCTGCGCAACTGGCTGGCGACGGTGCGGCGCTCGGACTGCATGCGATCGAAGACCGAACTGCTTATTTTATCCGGAAAATCGACTCGTTTTAAGCGCACGTCGAGAATTTGTACGCCTATTTTACGCGCATCCGCGTCCGCGCGCTTGCGAACCGTATCCATCACCTGATCGCGCTTGCCGGAAATGACGTCGGCAACCATCTTTTGGCCGAATTCCGCGCGCAACCCGTCATTGATGGTCTGTTTCAAACGCGCCACAGCGGCGGCCTCAGAGCCCACGCTCTTGTAAAACTGCTCAACGTCCACCACGCGCCATTTGACGAAGCTGTCCACCAACACGTTCTTTTTCTCGCGGGTGTTGAACAGTTCCGGCGCCTCGGCGTCGATGGTCTGCACGCGGCGGTCGAAGTAACGCACGTTCTGCAGCAGCGGCACCTTGAACTGAATGCCCGGCTCCTTAATGATGCGCACCACTTCGCCAAACTGGAAAACCAGCGCGTATTGGCGCTGATCCACGGTGAACAGCGACAGGCTGGCAACAAATAGCACACCGGCTATGGCAACTACAGTCGGAATCAGTCTATCCATTGCTTATCGCTCCGCCCCAAAAAAATCACGCCCGCGGGTCACGTCCCGCCCCCCTTTGGCATTGCCGGCCTGAGCGGCCGGCGCAGCCGGCTCCGTCTGCTGCGGAACCGCGCTGGCGGCGGGCGCCGCCGCGCCGGAAGCGCCCGGATTGCTCTGCTGGATCAGCTTGTCCAAAGGCAGGTACAAGAGATTGTTGCCGCCCTTCTGGTCCACCACCACCTTGGTGGTGCTGCTCATGATCTGCTGCATCATGTCCAGATACAGACGATCGCGCATGACCTTGGGCGCTTTGTTGTATTCAGACAACACTTGCTTGAAGCGCGAAGCGTCGCCTTCCGCGCGGGAAACGACTTTCTGCTCGTAGGCTTCGGCCTCCTGCTGCAGGCGCGCGGCCAGACCCTGGGCCTTGGGCAGCACCTCGTTGGCGTAAGCCAGGCCTTCGTTGCGCAGCTTGTCCTTGTCCTGACCGGCCTTCACCGCGTCGTCGAAGGCCGCCAGCACTTGCTCGGGCGGCTGCACCGCGTTGATGTTGACCTTGGCGATGCGCACGCCCAGCGAATAACGATCCAGCACTTCCTGAATCAGTTTCTGGGTTTCCACCGCGATCTGCGTCCGCCCTTCGTTCAACACGAAGTCGACCTTGTTGCGGCCCACCACTTCGCGAATCGCGGTTTCGGTCGCCTGCTTGACGATGTCCTTGGCGTCCCGCTCGCGCGAGGCGTTGTTGAACAGGAAGGCGCGCGCGTCCTTGATGTCGTACTGCACCGACAATTGGACGTCGATGATGTTCTGGTCCGAAGTCAGCATCAGCGACTCTTCCGCCACTCGCGTCTGGGCGGTGTTGCGGTAGCCCACTTCCACGCTGCGCACCTCGGTCAGGTTCACGATCTCCACCTTTTCAATCGGGAACGGCGCGTGCCATTGCAGGCCCGGCTCGGTCACCCGGTTGAAGCTGCCCAGGCGCAGCACCACGCCTTGCTCGCGCGCGTCCACCACGTAGAAACCGCTGGCCAGCCACAAGGCCGCCAATACGCCCACCACGGCGATGGCGCCGCCCTTGAACGGCGGTTTGACGCCGGACGCGGGACTGCCGCCGGCGCCGCTGCCTTTGGCGCCCAGCAGCCGCGACAGCTTCTGATTTAGGTTGCGGAATACTTCATCGAGGTCCGGCGGCCCTTCATTGCCTCGGCGGCCTCGGTTAGGGTCATTCTGCGACATGCTCGTAATAGTCTTTATGGTTGTTTTGGGAAGGATGCACGCATTCGGCAATCGCCGCGCGCAAGAGTTCCAAGCCGGCCCCGGTCAGGGCCGAAACCCGCACCGAAACCGGACGACCCGCCGCGTCGCGCTCGATCTCCGGCTCCATCTCGCGCAGATCGCATTTGTTCCAGACCAGCAGCTGCGGAATGCCGTCCGCGCCGATCTCGGCCAACACCTTGTTGACCTCCTCGATCTGCACGTCGCGCATATCGCTGGAGCCATCCACCACGTGCAGCAGGAGATCCGCGCGCACGGTTTCCTCCAGTGTGGCGCGGAACGCCGCCACCAGGGTGTGCGGCAGATCGCGGATAAAGCCCACAGTATCCGAAATCACGATGGATGTCTGGTGATTGAGGAACAGCTTGCGGCTGGTGGTGTCCAGCGTGGCGAACAATTGGTCCGCCGCGTAGATGCGCGCCTTGGTCAGCGCGTTGAACAAGGTGGACTTGCCCGCGTTGGTGTAACCGACGATGGACACCGAGGCGATACCGGCCCGGCCGCGCCCCTTGCGCTGGGTATTGCGCTGCTTTTGCACCTGGGCCAGCCGCTCTTTCAGCGCCTTGACGCGGATGCCGAGCAGCCGGCGGTCGGTTTCGAGCTGGGTTTCGCCGGGGCCGCGCAAGCCTATGCCGCCTTTCTGGCGCTCCAAGTGGGTCCAGCCCCGCACCAGGCGGGTGGACATGTGCGACAGCTGGGCCAGTTCGACTTGCAGCTTGCCTTCGTGACTGCGCGCGCGCTGGGCGAAGATGTCCAGGATCAGGCTATTGCGGTCGATGACGCGACACTGCAGCGCCCGCTCCAGATTACGCTCCTGGCCAGGCGCCAAAGCATGGTTGAATATCACTACATTGGCATCGGTGGCGCGCACCAGCAGGCCGATTTCCTCGACCTTGCCCTTGCCCGCGAACAGCGCGGCGTCCGGGCGCTGCCGCTTGCCCTGCACCACGCCCATCACCTCTACGCCGGCGCTCTTGACCAGCTCGGCGCACTCGGCGATGTTTTCCTGGTAATCGGCATCTCCAAAATCCAGACAGACCAGAACCGCCTGGTCGCCTAAGTCGGGACGATCAAACACTATTCGGAAACCATAGTTGGGGCGCAAAAGATAAAAGGCCGACAAGCCGCGCCGGTTTGGCGCGGCCGATCGGCCCGGTCACAAGCACAGCAACGCTTTAGGCGTCTTGCTGCTCCTGCTTTTGCACCGGGTGTTCATGGGGAAGATTGACCGGACGGGCGGGCACGACGGTGGAAATGGCGTGTTTGTACACCATCTGAGTCACCGTGTTTTTCAACAGCACCACGTACTGGTCAAAGGATTCTACCTGACCCTGAAGTTTAATACCGTTGACCAGGTAGATGGACACCGGCACATGTTCCTTACGCAGGATGTTCAGGAACGGGTCTTGTAACATTTGCCCTTTAGAGCTCATTCGTTATTCTCCGAATCGTTGATTGTTGTATTAACTGAACCTTACAGCCCGGTTGTCTGCTTATTATTAGCAGAAAACATCCCGGCGTACTATTTTTTACTGCTGCTGCCCTTGCCGCTCTTGCCGTAACGCACTTCTTTTTCGCGTCCGCGCATCTTGGACATCGGCTTGGGCTTGGCTCTGGACTTCTCCTTGCCGTCGTCGGTGTCGAACGGATTCTCCGAAGACTTGTACTGTACGCGCAGCGGCGTGCCCTGCAGCTTGAACACCTTCCGGAAGGTATGTTCCAGATAGCGGGTATAACTGTTCGGCACCGCATCCAGCGCATTGCCGTGCACCACGATGATGGGCGGGTTCTGGCCGCCTTGGTGCGCATAGCGCATTTTCGGGCGGATCAAACCGGAGCGCGGCGGCTGCTGCCGCTCCAGCGCCACTTGCAGCACCCGGGTCAGCTTGGGCGTGGCCAGCTTGGCCATGGCCGCCCGGTAGGCCTCGTCGATGGACTTGAACAAGTCTGCCACGCCGCGGCCTTCAATGGCGGAGATGTAATGGAACTTTGCAAAATCCAGGAAGTTCAGCTTGCGCGCGATCTCGCGACGCACCGTTTCCTTTTGCTCCCCGTCCAGGTTGTCCCATTTGTTCACCGCCACCACCAGCGCCCGGCCCGCTTCCAACGCGAAACCCGCGATGGTGGCGTCTTGCTCGGAAATGTCCAGTTGAGCGTCCAGCACCAGCACCGCCACGTTGGCGTCTTCGATCGCCTTCATGGTCTTGATCACCGAGAACTTCTCAAGCATCTCGCTGACCTTGGCCCGGCGACGCACGCCCGCGGTGTCAATGATGGTGTAGGTATGGCCATCTCGCTCAAAATCAATATATATGCTGTCACGAGTGGTGCCGGCCTGGTCGAAGGCGATGACGCGCTCCTCGCCCAGGATGGCGTTGACCAGGGTGGACTTGCCGACGTTGGGCCGGCCGATCACCGCGAACTTGGGATGGCGCGAGGCTTCTTCTTCCACTTCTTCCGGGAAGTCCGCCAGCACCAGTTCCATCAATTCGCGCACGCCGTCGCCATGGGCGGCGGAGATCACCAGCGGCTCGCCCAGCGCGAGTTCGTGGAACTCGGCGCCGGCGATGGCGTGCCGCATGCCTTCCGCCTTGTTGACGGCGAGGAAGACCGGACGCTGCAGCTGGCGCAGACGGTTGGCGATGATTTTGTCTTGCGGCGTCAGGCCGTTGCGGCCGTCCACCAGGAACACCACGGCATCGGCTTCGTCCACGGCCTGCAGCGTCTGCTTGGCCATTTCGAACAGAATGCCTTCGTCCACCACCGGCTCGAAACCGCCGGTATCAACCACAAGATACGGCTTTTCGCCCACGCGGCCATGGCCATAGTGGCGATCGCGCGTCAGGCCGGGCTGGTCGGCGACCAGGGCGTCGCGGCTGCGGGTCAGCCGGTTGAATAAGGTCGACTTGCCCACATTGGGGCGGCCGACCAGAGCTACGGTAGGTTTCATGAGTACTGCTTTATTATCCCAAAGTCAGCATCGCCAGACGGCCGTCCTTGCCTTGCATCAAGGCGGACGAACCCAGCGACACCGGTTGATTGGTCAGGGCGGGCCCGACCTTGACTCGGCCCACGATGCTGCCGCTCTCATTGGATAGCAGATGGGCGTAACCTTCGCCATCTCCCACCAGCACAAAGCGGCCCAACAGAGCGGGGCCGGTGACGTCCCGATATTTCAGGTCGTCGGTTTTCCAAATATTGCGGCCGGTGCCGCGATCAAACGCCCAGACCGAACCGTCTTCCGCGCTGACGTAGACATTGCGGCCGTCCACGGCCAGGCCGCGGCTGGACGAGATTTCGCGCGCCCACAACAGATTGCCGGAACGCGCTTCGAAGCAGGCCACGCGCCCCTGATAGGCGACCGCGCACACCTGACCGGCGTCGAAGACCGGCCGCGAAGTCACGTCGGTCATCCGTTCCAGTTCGGTGGCGCCGCGGGGGTTGGCCACCGCGCCCTGCCACAAAGCGTTGCCGGTTTGCGGGTTGACGATGTCCAGGCGGCCGCCGGCCTGCCCCACCATCACCGCCTCCTTGCCCACCGCCTGCATCGAGCCGTTGTTGCGCACGGTCAGCTGCGGCAGCACATTGCCGCTGGACCACAGCTGCTTGCCGCCTTCGCTCAGAGAGAAGCCGGTCAGGCGCGCGTCGTTGGTGCGCACCAGCACCATATCGCCGGCCACTTGCGGCCCCTCCAGCATCAGGCTGGTCAGCGGCTGCTGCCACAGCACTTTGCCGCTGGCGCGCTCCACCGCCAGCAACTTGGCGTCCTGAGTGCCCACCAGCACCATGTCGCCGGCCACGGCGACGCCGGCGCTCAGCTTGCGCTTCAGATCCACGTCCGCGCTGACGCGGCCGCTGAGGGAGTCGATGCTGCGCACGCGGCCGTCGGCGTCGGCGCTCACCACTAGGCCGTTGGCGTAGACCGGCAGGAAGCCGGCGGCCGGCGCGGCCTGTCCCGTCGTCCATTTGACCTCTAGCCCTTGCAAGGGCTTGATCGCGACGAGCGGGGTGGGCTTGAACTGGGTATTGCTTTCAAACCAGCTGGCGCAGCCGGCCAGCAAGGAGGAGGACAGCACAGCGGTCAGCAACAATTGGCGGCGCATGCGATCAGCCTCCCAGCGCGTCGAGTTTGGTCTGGATGAACTGGCGATTCGGGGAATCGCCCACCAGTTTGGCCAAAGCGGATTTATAGGCGTCGCGCGCGGCGGCGGCGTCGCCCTTGGCGACCAGCACGTCGCCCTTCAAATCCAGGAACAGCGCGTCGAAGCCGGCCGGATGCGCCTTGTTCAGTTCGGCGATCGCCGCATCGTAGGTTTTCTGGTCCAGCAACAGGGAGGCCAGACGCAGTCGCGCGATGGCGCTTACCGCTTCGTCCTTGCTATTGGCCAGCACCCATTCCAGCTGGCTCTTGGCCAGCGCGAGCTCGTTCTTGTCGAAGGCGGCCTTGGCCAGAATCAGCGAGCCGCGGGTGGCGTAGGCCGAAGAGCCGAAGTCGTTCTGCAACAGCGTCACCGCGGACTTCAGCTTGGCGATGTCCTTGGACGCCACCGCCGCGTCGATGTTCTCGTAAGCGGCCGCGGCTTTCTGCGCCTGCTGCTCCTGGTAATAGCGGTAGCCCTTGAAGCCCAGATAGGCAATGGCGGACGCCGCCAGCACGCCGGCGATCAGCTTGCCCCACTGCTGCCAGAAGGCCTTGATCGAATCAATCTGTTCCTGTTCCTGCAAGTCGAACGCCATTGCGCCCCTCTCCCTTAAGCTTTCAGTGAGATCAGCGTGGCGGCCACCGCTTCCGCCGCCACAGTGTGTTGGTCCATCTCGGCGCGCAGCGCCTTGATCACCGCCTGACCCGTTTTTATTTCATCTTCGCCAACGATGACGGCGAACTGCGCGCCGCAGCTGTCGGCTTTTTTCATTTGCGACTTGAAGCTGCCTTCGCCCAAGTGCTGCACCACCGACAGACCGGCGGCGCGCAAAGTCTGCGCCAGCTTCATCGCGTACAGCCCTGCGCCCTCGCCCTGGTTCACCAGGTAGACGTCGACGCTGCGTTGCGCCGGCAAGAGCTGCTTGTCCTGCAATAGCAGCACCACGCGCTCCAGGCCCATGCCGAAGCCGATGCCGGCCGCGGGCTTGCCGCCCAGTTGCTCGATCAGGCCGTCATAGCGGCCGCCGGCGCAAATCGTGCCTTGGGCGCCCAGCTCGCTGGTCACCCATTCGAACACCGACTGGTTGTAGTAGTCGAGCCCGCGCACCAGACGCGGATTCTCCACGAAGTCGACGCCCAGTTCGCGGATCATCGCCTTCCAGCCTTCGTAATGCGCGCGGGACGCCTCGCCCAGGTAGTCGGACAGCTTGGGCGCCTCGTCGGCCATCTGCTGCAGCGCCGGGTTCTTGGTGTCCAGCACCCGCAGCGGATTGCTGTACATCCGGCGCTTGCCGTCTTCGTCCAGGATGTCCACATGCCGTTCCAGATAGGCGATCAGCGCCTGACGGTGCGCGGCGCGCTCTTCCTGGTTACCCAGAGAATTGATTTCCAGGCGCACATACTGGGACAGGCCCAGGCGACGCCACAGATCGGCGGTCATCGCGATGATTTCGGCGTCGATATCCGGACCGGCGAAGCCCAGCGCTTCCACGCCCATCTGGTGGAACTGACGATAGCGGCCCTTCTGCGGACGCTCATGGCGGAACATCGGCCCCATGTACCACAGTTTCTGGGTGGCATTGTACAGAAGGTTGTGCTCGACCACCGCGCGCAGGGTGCCGGCGGTGCCTTCGGGCCGCAGCGTCAGGCTGTCGCCGTTCAGGCTGTCGATGAAGGTGTACATCTCCTTCTCCACCACGTCGGTGACTTCGCCGATGGCGCGGACGAACAGCGGCGTGGTTTCGACGATGGGGGTGCGGATATTCTGATAGCCGTAGTCGGCCAGCAGTTCGCGCAGCTTGCCTTCAAAGAACTCCCACTGATAGGACTCGGCCGGCAGCACGTCATTCATGCCTTTGACCGCTTGATATTTTTGAGCCATTGCTTGTTTTCTTGTGTATCGCTTGAATCAGTGCCCGGTCATTGCGCCAAACGCGCTCAAACGCCTACCGGACGAATCGGAATGGTGCGGCTCCCGCCCTCGCGGCGCTTGGCGCCGCCTTCGCCGTAACGGCTTTGCACATAGCGATCAACCAAGGCCGTGAACTCGGAGGCGATGTTGTCGCCCTTGAGGGTAACATCCTTTTGACCGTCGACGTAAACCGGCGCCACCGGCACTTCGCCGGTGCCGGGCAGCGAGATGCCGATATCGGCCAGCTTGCTCTCCCCCGGGCCGTTGACCACGCAGCCCATCACCGCCACCTTCATGTCTTCCACGCCCGGGTATTGCAAACGCCATACCGGCATCTGCGTGCGCAGATACGTCTGAATCTGATCCGCCAGCTCCTGGAAGAAGGTGCTGGTGGTGCGGCCGCAGCCCGGACAAGCGGTCACCAGCGGGGTAAAGCTGCGCAGGCCCATGGTCTGCAGCAACTCCTGCGCCACCACCACTTCCTTGGTGCGCGCCTCGCCCGGCTGCGGCGTCAGCGAGATGCGGATGGTGTCGCCTATGCCTTGCTGCAGCAAGATCGCCAACGCGGCGCTGGAGGCGACGATGCCCTTGGAGCCCATGCCGGCCTCGGTCAGGCCCAGGTGCAGCGGGAAATCGCAGCGGCTGCCCAGATCGCGGTACACGGTGATCAGGTCCTGCACATTGCTGACCTTGCAGGACAGCAGGATCTGCTCGGCCGGCAGCCCCAGTTCCATCGCCTTGTCGGCGGACTCCAGCGCGGAAACGATCAAGGCTTCGCGCATCAGCCGCTCCAAGGGCAGCGGCTGGGCGACGCGGTTGTTGGCGTCCATCATTCTGGCCAGCAAAGCCTGATCCAGGCTGCCCCAGTTGACGCCGATGCGCACCGGCTTGCCGTATTCGATGGCGGTGCGGATCATGAAGGCGAACTTGTCGTCGCCCTTGGCGCCCTTGCCCACATTGCCCGGATTGATCCGGTATTTGGCCAGCGCGCGCGCGCAATCGGGATATTCCTTCAGCAGGCGATCGCCGTTGAAATGAAAATCGCCGACCAAGGGAACGGCACAGCCGGCATCGTCCAGCCGTTGGCGGATTTCCGCCACCTTGGCCGCCGCCTCCGGCGAGTTGACGGTGATGCGCACCAGTTCCGAGCCGGCTTCCGCCAGCTCCAGCACTTGCCGCACCGTGGCCGCCGCGTCCGCGGTGTCGGTGTTGGTCATGGACTGCACCACCACCGGAGCGTCCGATCCTACAATGACATGCCCCAC
Organism: Chromobacterium sp. FG89; assembly: GCF_057808735.1. Lineage (NCBI taxonomy): Bacteria > Pseudomonadati > Pseudomonadota > Betaproteobacteria > Neisseriales > Chromobacteriaceae > Chromobacterium > Chromobacterium sp. FG89. The sequence goes on from NZ_JBMDIQ010000014.1 coordinate 14,970, forward strand.
CCTAGCCTGCAGGGTGGGGCGTCGCGCGATGTTCACGCTATCCATTCGCTACCTTGAATTACTTGAGTTCCAGCTTTGCCGTGGTGCCGCGGATCTTGTCCGTGAGGTCCACCGCTTGGCCATTGAAATTCACCGCCACTTGCGAGGCGTTGCCGATCACCAGTTTGAACGGCGGCGTACCGACCGCTTCCTGGGTGCTGCCCGGCTGCAAGGTCTGGAACACCAGCTTCTTGCCGGTGGCGTCCACCACCGACACCCAGGCTTCCGCCTCCTTGACCGTCAACACCAGCTTGCCGCTGGCCGCCGCCACGCCGGCGCTGGCCTGCGGTTTGGCGAGCGGCGGCGCCGACAGGACCGGGGCGCTGGCCACGCTGGCCGCCTTGACCGGCTGCGGCGCGGAGGCCGGAGCGGGCGCAGGAGCGACAGCCGGCGCCGAGGCGGGCGTCTCCGCGACGAAGGCGGCGGGAACGGAAGCCTCGCCCGTCGGCGCCGAAGACAGTTCGGTCGCCATGGCCGAGGATGCGTCCTCGGCCGCCCGGCCTTCGCCGCCACGGCTGCTGGCCAGCCACGCCACGCCGCCGCCCAGCGCCGCCGCCACCAGCAAGCCTACGATCCATTTGCCGGAAGATCCGCCCTCGTCCGACGCAGGCGTCTCGCCGGAATGCCCGGGCGCCTCGTGCGCGCCGTCGCGCACCAGATTGGCCACGTCGTTGACCGCGGAAGGAAACTGCCTGTCCAGCGCATGCATCAACGGTTCGGGGTCAATCTGCAAAAAGCGGGCGTAATTACGGACAAAGCCGCGCACGAAGGTCGCGCCCGGCAAGATTGTGAAATCGTCGCGTTCTATCGCCTCCAGCTGCCGCATCGACAGTTTCAGCCTATCCGCGACTTCCCCCAAGCCCATGCCTGCCGCCTCTCGGGCGGCTTTCAGCCGGGCGCCGACGCTGGAACCCGTCGGTTGTCCCTGTTGTTCGAATTGTTGCTCCATCCTCAGCTTCCACTCAACAGCAGTTGTGTTTCTTTGGAATCCGGATAGCGGTTCTTGAGCGCGACGGAACATTCGCTCTCCAACGCCCTGTTGCCGCTTTTGCGTCCGATCTGCACGCCAAGCCACAGGTCGTCGGCTTGCAGCGCCGCGCCCTTGCCCATCCGTTCGAAATAGAAAGCAGCCAATTTGGCATTACCCAGCCCAAGATGCAACTGTGCTAATTCCCGCAACGCGGGCGCGAAATTGGGCGCGGCGCGCAGCGCCGCCAGCAAGTAATCATTGGCCTGCTCTTGATTGCCGGCCTTGGCGCTGCAATGCCCCAGGTTCAAATAAGCCGTCTGAGGCGAATCATACAGCGGGTTGGCCAGCGCTTTCTGAAAATAGGACAAAGAATCCTGCAGCCGGTTTCGGTCGCACAGAAACAAACCGTAATTATTGTTCGCTTCCGGGTTGTTTGGATCCAGTTGCAGGGCTTTGCGGTAATTGGCTTCGGCGGGCCCTTCTTCGCGCAGCTGGGTCAAAACATAGGCGCGGGACACATAGGCCGGGACATAGGCCGGGTCCGCGGCGACGGCCAGATCCGCCGTTTCCAGCGCCACTTTGTAGTTGCCGATCTTGGCGTATTCGATCGCCAGCTGGCTGCGTATCGTCGCCAGCTCGCGCGACGTTTCAGGATCGGCGGCAAATGCGGTTGAACTCACAGCCATCCATAAGCAGGCCATCAACCCCATTTGCCGTATCGTCATTGCTTATTGTCCTCTACGAGCTGCATCCATTTGGCTTGACGGCGGGTTTTGTCCATCACCTGGCCGGCCAGCTGGCCACAGGCGGCGTCGATGTCGTCGCCGCGCGTTTTCCGCACCGTCACCACATAACCGCGCTCCTGCAGAATTTCGCGGAACGCTCGAATCGCATTATTGCTGGAACGCTCGTAACCCGAGTTCGGGAACGGATTGAACGGTATCAGATTGAACTTGCACGGCACGTCCCGCACCAGTTCCAGCAGTTGGCGAGCATGTTCCGGCCTATCGTTGACACCGTCAAGCATCACGTACTCGAAAGTGATGAAGTCGCGCGGCGCCTTTTCCAGATAGCGCTGACAGGCCGCCATCAGCTGCGCCAGCGGGTATTTCTTGTTTATAGGCACAATCACGTCGCGAATGGCGTCATTGGGCGCGTGCAGCGACACCGCCAGCGCCACCGGGCATTCTTCGCGCAGCCTGTCCATCTGCGGCACCAGGCCGGAAGTGGACAGGGTCACGCGTCTGCGGGACAAGCCGTAGCCGTGGTCATCCAGCATGATCTGCATCGCGCTGACCACATTGTCGAAGTTGGCCAGCGGCTCGCCCATGCCCATCATTACCACATTGGACACCACGCGTTCGTTCTTGGGCGTAACGCCCATCGCCTTATTGGCCCACCACAGCTGACCGATGATTTCCGCGGTGGACAGATTGCGGTTGAAGCCTTGGCGGCCGGTGGAGCAGAACGTGCACTCCAGCGCACAGCCTACCTGGGATGACACGCACAAGGTGCCGCGTTCATCCTCGGGGATGAAGACGGTTTCGACGCCGTTGCCGGTGCCTACGTCGAGCAGCCACTTGCGGGTGCCATCACTGGACGCCTGCCCGGTCATCAGCGAGGGGACCTTTACTTCGGCGCGCTCATGCAGCTTGGCGCGCAGGCTCTTGGCCAGATCGGTCATCGCGTCGAAGTCGGCTTCCGCCATCTGGTGCATCCAGCGCATCACTTGCTTGGCGCGAAACGGTTTCTCGCCCATTTCGGCGAAATGCCGGGTCAGCTGGTCCAGATTGAAGTCGAGCAGGTTGGTTTTCATGCATTCCTCGGGATAAAGCAAAGGCGGTGTGGACGACCGCCTTTTAGACGGAGCCCGTCCATGACGACGGGCTCCGCAAACAACGGAGTACTCTTTAGAGATTAGCGGGCGCTGATCTCGGATGCAGCAAAGAAATAAGCCACTTCGATCGCGGCGTTTTCCGCGCTGTCGGAACCATGAACGGCGTTGGCGTCGATGGAGTCGGCGAAATCGGCGCGGATGGTGCCGGCTTCAGCCTTCTTCGGATCGGTCGCGCCCATCAGTTCGCGGTTTTTCAGCACGGCGTTCTCGCCTTCCAGCGCCTGGATCATCACCGGGCCGGACACCATGAAGTCAACCAGGTCCTTGAAGAACGGACGTTCTTTGTGCACGGCGTAGAAGCCTTCGGCTTCGGCGCGGGACAGTTGCTTCATCTTGGCGGCCACGATTTTCAGGCCGGCGGATTCGAAACGATCGTAGATTTTGCCGATGACGTTTTTACCAACGGCGTCCGGCTTAACGATGGACAAGGTGCGTTCAATTGCCATATAAATTCTCCCAAACATCAAGACAAGTGGCTAAACTTGAGTATTATGCAGCCACTCGGGTTACCCAATTTTGACGAACCCGATATTTTAGCAGTGTTTTCAACCATGTGCTGCACATTTCTCAAGTCTCACGGACCATGCGCGAACAAAATCAACAAGACCCCGACAAGACCGGCGGCGAGGCCGAACTCAACAGCAAACTGAAAAAGCGTTTGCTGATCGCCGGCGGCCTGGTCGCCGTGGCGCTGGCCGCCATTCCGCTGACCGACAGTTTCAACAAACCCAAGGTGGAAATGACCGCCAGCAGCCAGAGCCCCAGCTCCGGCAAGATCATCAAGCCCGCCTCCGCCCCGGCGGAAGCGCCGCCGGCGCCCGCGCCCGCCAGCGCGCCGACGGCGGAAAGCAGCGCGCCCGCGACGGAGCCCGCCGGCGCGCCGCAAGCGCCCAGCGTAGCCAGCCCGGCCAGCCCGGACCTGGACAAGACTCCGGCCGTGGTCAACAACCGCCCGCCGGTCCATGCCGCCGCGCCGGCACCGGCGCACGAGCGCGCGGCGGCGAAAGCGCCTCCCGCGCCAAGCGCCGCAGCGGCTCCGCCGCAGACGGCAGCCGCCAAAGCCGCGCCGGCCGAAGCCGTCAAGGCCGCCCCGCCCGCCGCCGCCATCGCGGCGGACAAGCCCGTCGCGCCGGTCAAGGAAGCCCCAGTCAAGGCCAAGCCGGCCGGCAGCTCCATCGGTTATCAAGTCCAGCTGGGCCTGTTCTCCAGCATCGGCAATGCCGAAAAGCTGGTGAAGGAGCTGAAACAGCACGGCATCCCGGCCCACACCGTCACCCGCGTGCAGGTCGGTCCGTTCAAGAGCCGCGCCGAAGCCGACGAAACCATGGAGAAGTTGCGCGGCCTGGGTTATGCGCCCTTGCTGGCGCCCGCCGGACAATAAGACGAAATAAAAAAAGCCCTCTCCGCAATGCGGAGAGGGCAAGCTCTGAACTCACTCAAACAATCGGAACGGAACGCACCGCCGCGCGCGGCGCGGCCCAAGCCGCGAAGACCGGCCAGCGGCCCTCCGCCCCATCCCTTTTGTCAGCGCATTCTCGCCGGCCGGCCCCCAAGACTCAAACAATCTCAAAGCAGGCTCAAGCCGCACCCCCCATGTGAAAAACCCTCTTCGCCGGCGAAGAGGGTTGATGCGTCCAATCCTTTCCGGCCGTCAACTCCAGTCCAGAATCACCTTGCCGCTCTGGCCGGACAACATGGCGTCAAAGCCCTGCTGGAACTCCGCCACCGGGAAGTGGTGGGTGATGATGGGGGTGATGTCCAGACCGGACTGGATCAGGGCCACCATCTTGTACCAGGTCTCAAACATTTCGCGACCGTAGATGCCCTTGATTTCCAGGCCCTTGAAGATGACGTGGTTCCAGTCGATGGCGGTGTCGGCCGGGGGAATCCCCAGCAAGGCCACTTTGCCGCCGTGGTTCATGGTGTCCAGCATCTGACGGAAGGCCTGCGGGTTGCCGGACATTTCCAGGCCGACGTCGAAGCCCTCGCTCATGTGCAATTCGGCCATCACTTGCTTGAGGTCCTGCTTGGCCACGTTCACCGCGCGGGTCGCGCCCATTTTGCGCGCCAGTTCCAAGCGGTATTCGTTGACGTCGGTGATCACCACGTGGCGCGCGCCGACATGGCGCGCAATCGCCACCGCCATGATGCCGATCGGACCCGCGCCGGTGATCAACACGTCCTCGCCCACCAGGTTGAAGCTGAGCGCGGTGTGCACCGCATTGCCGAAGGGGTCGAAGATGGACGCCAGATCGTCGGAAATGTCGTCCGGAATCGGGAAGGCGTTGAAGGCCGGAATCACCAGATACTCGGCGAACGCGCCCTCGCGATTGACGCCCACGCCGAAGGTGTTGCGGCACAGGTGGCGGCGGCCGGCGCGACAGTTGCGGCAATGGCCACAGGTGATGTGTCCTTCGCCCGACACGCGCTGGCCAATGCTGAAGCCCTGCACTTCCGAGCCGATGTCCTCGATCACGCCGACGTATTCATGGCCGACGTGCATCGGCACCGGGATGGTTTTTTGCGCCCAATCGTCCCAGTTCCAGATATGAATGTCCGTTCCGCAGATCGCGGTCTTGCGAATACGGATCAATAGATCGTTGTGGCCGATTTCCGGCTTGGCCACATCGGTCATCCACAGGCCGCGCTCGGCCTTCAGTTTGGATAATGCTTTCATTGCTGTTCCTATCCGCCGCGGCGCCCTCTTGGGCGCGCGGCGCTACGCCTCAGATCACGCCGAGCTCGCGGCCCACTTTGATGAAAGCCGCCACCGCCAGCCTAACCTGTTCTTCGCTGTGGCGCGCCGACATCTGGGTGCGGATACGCGCCTTGCCCTTGGGCACCACCGGGAAGGAGAAGCCGATCACGTACACGCCCTCTTCCAACAGCTTGGCCGCCATCTCGCCCGCCAGCCGCGCATCGCCCAGCATCACCGGCACGATGGGATGCTGGCCCGGCACCAGGGTGAAGCCGGCCGCGCTCATTTCCTGGCGGAACACTTCGGCGTTGTGGCGCACCTTGGCGCGCAGCTCCGCGCCTTCCCCGCCCTTGAGGATGTTCAGCACTTCCAGGCTGGCGGCGGCGATGGCCGGGGCCAGGGTGTTGGAGAACAGATACGGACGCGAACGCTGACGCAGCAGATCGATGACGGCTTTGCGGCCGGACACATAGCCGCCGGACGCGCCGCCCAGGGCCTTGCCCAGGGTGCCGGTGTAGATGTCGATGCGATCGGCCACGCCGCACAGCTCCGGCGTGCCGGCGCCGCTGTCGCCGATGAAGCCGACGGCGTGGGAATCGTCCACCATCACCAGCGCGCCGTGGCGTTCGGCCACTTCGCACAGGGTTTTCAGATCGGCGATGATGCCGTCCATGGAGAACACGCCGTCGGTGACGATCAGCTTGAAGCGCGCGCCGGCCTGCTCGGCGGCGACCAGCTGCGCCTCCAGATCGGCCATGTCGTTGTTCTTGTAACGGAAGCGCTTGGCCTTGGACAGGCGCACGCCGTCGATGATGGACGCGTGATTGAGCTCATCGGAAATCACCGCGTCTTCTTCGCCCAGCAGGGTTTCGAACACGCCGCCGTTGGCGTCGAAGCAGCTGGAATACAGAATGGTGTCGTCGGTGCCCAGAAAGCCGGAAATCGCTTGCTCCAGGTCCTTGTGCACTTGCTGGGTGCCGCAGATGAAGCGGACCGAGGCGCAGCCGTAGCCGAAGTCGTCCATGCCCTTCTTCGCCGCCTCGATCAGGCGCGGGTCGTCGGCCAGGCCCAGGTAGTTGTTGGCGCAGAAATTCAGCACATTGCTGCCGTTGCTCAAGGCGATGTCCGCGCGCTGCGGCGTGGCGATCACGCGCTCGGGCTTTTCAAAACCGTCGGCGCGAATCTGCGCCAGCGTGGCTTCTAGGTGGGCTAAGTAGGTTCGGTTCATGACTGTCCTTGTCCAGGGATGACAAAAGAATCACCATTGCGCCGCCGGATCCGCGGCGACTCAAAAACTGGCACCATTCTAGCCCAGCCATTTCACAGCCATCAGTGACAGTTCAATGCGTTTTTCCAAGATACTGTAACCTTGATAAATTAATACGAACCAACACTGTCACCATAAAATACCGCACGACAACTATCGTCACTTCAAATATTTGGCGATGATTTTTTCCAGCTTCCCGCTTTCGCGCAATTGCTGAAACGCCCTGCTCAGCCTCAGCGCGGTCGCATCCGACATTTTCGGACTGCAGGCCAGATAAATACTGGTGGTTTGCACCTGCAAGGCCTCGCGGATGCTGTCCGTCGGCGTGCCCACCTGTTTGATGGTGTAGTTGGCCACCACGTCATGCACCGCCCAGATGTCCGCCACGCCCGCCGCCAGTTCGCGCTCGGCCTCCTCCGGCGTAGGTCTGACCGAATACCCTATATTGTTTTTTTTCAGATACTCCGCCAACGAGGAGCCCAGCAGCACCACGACGCGCTTGCCCTTGGCGTCGTCCAGCGAGTTCAAGACCACGGGATGATGCGTATTGATGAACAGGGATTGCTTGCTTTCCATCACCAGCCCCACCCAGCGATACATTTTCTCTCTCTCCGGGGAGCGGGTAAAAGGCATCAGGCAGCTGTCCGCGTCTTGCTGCACCTGCATTTGGGCCCGCTTCCAGGGGATCTCCGGCATGCGCACGCCCAAACCAGTCAGTTGCAGCGCCTGGGCCACCGCCTCTGCGGCGATGCCGCTCAATTTGCCGCCCTCTCCTTTCAACACCAGCGGCGGATACTCCACGCTGTAGACGGAGAGCGTCGACGGCTCCGCCGCCAACGCCGCCATGCACCACAAGCCGCTTATCGCCCACCCCAGTTTCATCCCGCACCTCCGCCCGATGCCCATGCCCGTCACAGTCCTTAACATGATTTTTAGTCCAGCCGCCGGCGTTTGCGCACAGAAACCGCGCAGCCGCGGGCTGCGATGCTAAAATCGGCGCCATGTCCTTGCGCGTCCGCCTTATTTCCAGCTCCCTGTCCCTGCTGCTTGCCGCCTGCGCCAGCACCTCGCAACCCGCCGCGGTGGAGTCCGCCGGCTTTTACCGCGTCAAACCGGGAGACACCCTGTTTCGCATTGCCCAGAACCACCGGGTCAGCGTGGCGAACCTGGTGCGCTGGAACGGGCTGAAAGACCCGGGCAGCATCAATGCAGGGCAATTGCTGCGCGTATCGCCCCCCGGCGGCTCCGCGCAAGCCTCCGCCAAGCCCGGCCGTCCGCAGCCCAGCCGGCCCGCGGCCAAGCCTTCCGCCTCCGAGCCCAGCAAGCCCGCGCCTCGGCCGACGGCCAATATCAAGCTGATCTGGCCGGCCAAGGGCCCCGTCATCGCCAAGTTCAACGGCCAGGGCAGCAAGGGCATCGACATCGCCGGCGAGGCGGGCGCCCCCATCCGCGCGGCGGCCGGCGGCAAGGTCACCTACTCCGGCAAAGGCATCCGCAGTTACGGCAATCTATTGATCATCCAGCATGACAATGCCCACCTCACCGTCTATGCTCACAATCAGTCCTTGCTGGTCAAGGAAGGGCAAGCGGTCAAGGCCGGCGACACCATCGCCACCATGGGCAGTTCCGGCACCACCCGGGTCAAGCTGCACTTTGAACTGCGCGTCCGCTCTTCGGCGGTCGATCCCCTGCCCTATCTGACGGACTGAGCCGCACGGCGGCGGAGCGCTTGTCAGCGCCGGCGGCGTACGCGCAAAATACATTCCTTATCTGATGCGCAACCTATCGCCCGGACAGCACGGTTTCCACTGCGCGGGCCCGAAGCGAGGAAGTCGAGAAGGCAAGCCGATGGGGAGATTACTGTTACTTGGCAGCTTGCTGCTGGCCCTCGCCGCCAACGCCCACGCCGCCAAGATCGTCAAGGTGGCCTTTGGCGAATCGCTGGAGCCCTATGTGATGGAGGGCGGCAAGAGCGGGCTTGAAGTGGAGATCGTGCGCGCCGCCTTGCAAGAGCGCGGCTACCGGATAGAACCGGTTTTCTTTTCCCAACCCCGGCTGCCGATGGCGCTGAAGAACAAGGACATCGACGCGGTGGCCACCGTGGGCGAGCAGGCCGGATTGCAAGCCGAGTATTCCGACGTTTACATCAGCTACGAGGATGTGGCCATCACCCTCAGCAGCCGCCGCATCCAGTTGCACCAAGCCAAGGAGTTGGGCGCCTATCGGGTGCTGGCCTTTTCCCTGGCCAGGCAATATCTGGGCGAAGCCTTCAAGGACATGGCCCGAAGCAATCCCAACTACGCGGAAACCGCCAACCAGGTGGATCAAAACCGGCTGCTGTATCGCGGCTCCGTGGACGTGGTGGTGGCCGACCGCAACATCTTCGCCTGGATGAACCACAAGCTCGCCACCCAGTTCAAGGAAAAAACTGCGCCGGTGGACATTCACCGGCTGTTCGCCCCCACCGTGTACCGGATGGCCTTCCGCAGCGCCCCCCTGAAGGACGAGTTCAACCTGGGCTTGCGCGCGATACAAAAAAGCGGCGCCTACAAGCAAATCGTGAATCGTTACCAGAACCTCTGAGCGCGATTGCCGATGACAGCAAGATAGCCTAACCTTCACGGTTTGATTCCGCACCGTCCCGCGCACCGTGAAACCGTCCCGTTTGCTGTTTGCCCTTTTGCCCGCGCTGCTGAGCGCCTGCGCCAACGTCAGTCCGCCGGCCCCGGTCGCCGCTCCCGTCGTCGTCGCGCCTGTCTCCCCCGAGCCGGAGGCCCCTGCGCCGGCGGTCGAAGCGCCGCCCTCGCCTCCGCCGGTGAGCGCGCCGCCGCTCAGGCCCGCCTACAACGATCCGCAGGCCGGGCGCCTGTTGCTCAACCGCCTGCTGCCGGCCAAGATCCGCGACCGCCAGGGCTGGAGCAACGACATGCTCTCGGCCTTCGCCCACCTGAAGATCCCCTACACCGCGGAGAATTTCTGCGCGCTGGCGGCGGTGATCGAACAGGAGTCCAGCTGGCAGGCCGATCCCACCGTGCCCAATCTGCCCGCCATCGTCTGGGACAAGATCGCCGAGCGGGCCCACGGCTATCTGATCCCGCTGCCGGTGGTCAAAGCCGCGCTGATGAAGACATCGCCCAACGGCAAAAGCTATAAGGCGCGCATCGACAGCCTGCGCACCGAAAGGGAAATGAACGATCTGTTCGAAGACATGGCGCGCGAGGCCAGCAAGCTGGGCCTGCCGATGAGCATGAAGAACCCGATCCGCACCGGCGGGCCGATGCAGGTCAGCGTCGAGTTCGCCGAAGGCCACGTCCGAGTCTGGCCCTATCCCTATCCGCGCAGCGGCAGCGTGCGCCAGGAAGTGTTCACCCGCCGCGGCGGCGTCTACTTCGGCGCGGCCATCCTGCTGCAATACCCTGCGCCTTACAGCCAGATGCTGTACCGTTTCGCCGACTTCAACGCCGGCCGCTACAGCAGCCGCAACGCGGCCTTCCAAGCCGTGATGGAGAAACTCAGCGGCAAGGACCTGACGCTGGACGGCGACCTGCTCAGCTACAAGGACGGCAAGGTCTACCCCAGCACCACCCAGAGCGCGGTCATCAGCCAGGGCGGCAAACTGGGCATGGGCCAGGGCGAGATTCTACGCGACCTGAAACTGGAAAAAAGCGCCGCCTTCGGCCAAAGCGAGCTCTACCGCAAAACCTACGCGCTGGCGGACCAGCGCTTCGGCAAGCCCGCGGCGCGCGAACAACTGCCGCAGATCGATCTGAAAAGCCCCAAGATCACCCGCAAGCTGACCACAGAGTGGTTCGCCAAGCGCGTGGACGGCCGCTATCAGAGCTGCCTGGCCCGCGCGCGTTGACCTCAAAACCGCCGCGATTATAATCCCACGTCATCACCCGCCGGCGCCGCTCCCGACGCCGGCGCCGGGCGGGCCTGGCTCGTCCTGCACAACAAGGCGAATTCATTCATGCGCACCACGCTCTCCTACTTCACCGGCTCGCTGCTGTTCAGCGTCGTCGTGCTGGCCGCCGCCGGCTGGTACGGCTTCCAGCTGGGCGGCCCCGCCATGGCCAGCTCTTTCCTGGTCACCGCCCTGGTGCTGGCGATTCTGGAAACCAGCGTTTCCTTCGACAACGCGGTCGTCAACGCCAGCGTGCTGCAGGCGATGAGCTCCTTGTGGCGCAAACTCTTCATGACGGTGGGCATCGCCGTCGCCGTGTTCGGCATGCGCATCCTGTTTCCGCTGCTCATCGTCGCCGTCGCCGGCGACACGCCCTTGCTCGAGGCCTTCTCCATCGCCACCCGCGAACCGCTGCGCTACCAGCAGATCATGCACGACTCGCATCTGATGATCATGGGCTTCGGCGCCACCTTCCTGCTGATGGTGGTGGTGGAATACTTCGTCAAAAAGGAAAAGGACGAACACTGGCTGCCGGCCGTCGAGCCGCTGCTGGCCCGATTGGGCTCGGTTGAAAACGCGCAGTCGATGATCGCCATCCTGTTGATCGCGCTGGTGGCCGCCGCCATTCCCGCCGGGCAGAAGATGGAGTTTCTCAGCAGCTGTTTCTGGGGCTATGTGGTGTTCATGGCGCTGCATGTGTTCAAGCAGCTGTTCGGCGGCATGGACATTCAGACCGCCGCGGCCAAAAACGGCCTGATCGGCTTCGTCTATCTGGAAACGCTGGACGCCAGTTTCTCCATGGACGGCGTGATCGCCGCCTTCGCCATCACCAATAATTTCTGGCTGATCGCCGCCGGGCTCGGCATAGGCGCGATGTTCGTGCGTTCGATGACCATTCTGCTGGTGGAGCGCAACATCATCGGCCAGTTCAAATACCTGGAGACGTCCGCGTTCTGGGCCATCGGCGCCCTGGTCGCCATCATGTTCGCCGCCGCGCTCCATGTAGAGCTGGGCGAAGTGCTCACCGGCCTGATCAGCGTCGCCATCATCGGTCTGGGCATCGTCACCAGCCTGCCGGGGCGCAAGCGCCGGCGCGACTGAAACGCCCGCTCCGCCATGCGAACAGGCCTGGAATCCAGGCCTGTTCGTTTAGAGCGGCGACTTCCTTGCGCCGGCGCGCCTTGCTTCGGCCGTGAAACCGACTTTTGTTAGCCGCTCTTATCCGTCAAAGCCGATAACTGGCTCCCGTCATCAGCTTGGCGGACAGCTTCATCGCCCCCTTGACCGGAGCCGGCAATGGGGCCGCGCCCAGATCGTGGGCCATGTCCGCATGCTTCAATTCGTCGTCGCGCATCTGCTCGACGATGGCGCGACTCTTGGCGTCCGCCTCCGGCAACAGCTTCAGATGGCTGTCCAGATGCGCGCCCACCTGTTGCTCGGTTTCCTCCAGAAAGCCCAGATTCCACTTATCGCCCAACACCCCGGCGGCCACGCCTATCGCCAGCGAACCGGTGTACCACAGCGGGTTGAACACGCTGGGCCGGCCGCCCAGCTCGCGAATGCGCCGCTCGGTCCAGGCCAGATGCTCCACCTCCTCCTGCGCCGCTTGGCACAAGGCTTCGCGCGCCTGCGGCGTGCGCGCCGTCAGCGCCTGCCCCTGGTATAAAGCCTGGGCGCACACCTCGCCGCAATGGTTCACCCGCATCAGGCCCAAAGCGTGCCGCTTCTCCTCCGCAGCCAGCTCCGCCTCGTCCAGCGCCGCGTCAGGATGCGGCCGCAGGCTTTGCGCGGAAGCAAACAGGGTGCGCAGCCCCTTGTCGAACTCGACGATCCATTTGTCCAGCATCAATCGCTCTTTCTCGCGCTCACTCAATCGCCGGCGATTATACCCGCCCGATACGCGACGCGGCAGCTACTGCTATAATTGCGCGGTTTATCGAAACATTGTGTTCAACACGCTCAACAAGGATTCCCTGATGGATCTCGCTAGCATCGGCCCGGGCAAAGACATGCCGGGCGACTTCAACGTCGTCATCGAAATCTCCGCCAACGCCGCCCCGATCAAGTACGAATTCGACAAAGACTGGAACGCGCTGGTGGTTGACCGCTTCATGGGTACTTCCATGATGTATCCGGCCAACTACGGTTTCGTGCCGCAAACCCTCGCCGGCGACGGCGATCCGGTTGACGTGCTGGTGGTGACCCCCTTCCCGCTGCCTCCGGGCGTGGTGGTGCGCTGTCGCGCGCTGGGCCTGATCAAGATGGAAGACGAGTCCGGCGTTGACGCCAAACTGGTGGCCGTGCCGGTGGAAAAACTGTGCCCGATGTACAAGTCCATCCAGAAACTGGAAGACCTGCCGGAACTGCTGCGCAACCAGATGGTGCACTTCTTCGAACACTACAAAGACCTGGAAAAAGGCAAGTGGGTCAAAGTGCAAGGCTGGGGCACGCTGGACGACGCCAAGACCGAACTGGTCGACGGCATCGCCAACTTCGAAAAATAAGCGCTCGGCGCTTATCCCAAGACAACCGGCGCGCGTCGCCGGTTTTTTCATGCCCGGCGTTTGCCTCCGCACATTCGCCAACGCTGATATTGCAACGCAATATGCCATCATTATTTGCTACAATCGCTGAGGCTTGGACACCGCGGCCGCCCGCAGTTAGAAAAGCAAGTGATTGTTACTAAATACCATAAATAATTCTTTTACCCGTCGCCGCATTGCAGGTATCGTTCCATTAGAACCTGCGACGGCCCCGCGGGCTAAAGTAAAACAAGGCCTTGCGGCTGAAAAGCGGAATGCGCATACGGCAGATAGGCGCTTCGAAGGGGTTCTCAAAGACCGTACGCCGGCGCGCGGCGGATCGTGAACCGCTTCCGGGTGCCCGCCCGCGTCCAGGACCGCAATGCCCCGAACATGGCCCCCATGCCCCGCCGCCTGTCGTCGCCATGGCGTCGGGCAGCCCAACCGGAACCATAGTGACCTATATCGCCCAAGGCTCAGCACCGCAACTCCACTGGCTCCAGCAGCGCCTGGCCAGCCGGGGTTTGCCCGCGTCCGCCGGCGCGAGCGGTCCGCCGTCCTGGCTGCCTGGCGATTGGCAAGGCTTTTACCTGTCTTCCGGCTGCTGGATCAATATCGACCCCCTGCATCAAGCTCCGCTGCCTCCCCGCCTGCGGCTCTGCCGCAAGCACGAGGTCCAGTTGCTGGAGCTGGACGGCGCCTGGCAGGCGCTGGGCTCGGACTTCGGCTTCATGCTGTTGCTGGGCGCCGACCGCGCGCCGACCGCCGACGCCTTGGCCTTGCTGGACGCGCTGGCGCCGCTGCCGGCCGCCTGGCTGCGCTGCGGCCCGACGGGCAGCGCGCGCTACACCCGCCAGGTCTGGGAAGCGCTGCTGTTCATGCTGAGACGGCAGACGCCGCCCAGCCCGGCCACGCAAACCGCGCCGGACTGGGAAACCGGGCTGCGCGGGCAATGGCGGCTGTGGGAACAACTGGTGCGCCTGTCGCAACGCTATCTGCGGGAACGCAAGCTGCCCGAGGACAATCCGACGGCGCGGCGGGACTTCGCCGAACCGCCGCGGGAGCAAGAACACTACGCCGCCAGCCTGGCCGGGCTGATCGTGCAGGCGGACGGCTGCCAGCAGGCCTGGCGGCAATTATGGGACGACTTCGCCGCCCAAGCTCCGCTGAGCCCCAAAAACTAAAAAGCCCGCGAGAACGCGGGCTTTTTTTCACGACAAGGCCGGAATCAGGCGGCGCTGGTCGCCTTCTTGCCGCGGGCGACGGCGGCGCTGGCGGCCTTGGCGGAGTTGGTGGCGGCTTCCACGCTGGCTTCGGCGATTTCCGCGCTGACTTTCTTGGCGGTCTTGGACACGCTTTCGAAAGCGGCGTTGGAGGTGTTCACCAGGCTTTTCAGAGCGGACACCGCGGCGTCGGAGCCGGCCGGCGCGTTCTTGGACAGACGGTCCAGATTGCTCAGCAGGGTCTGATTGCCTTCGGCGATCTGCTCTTCAACAAAAGCAGCCAGTTCATTCTGGGTGGTCAGCGCGGCGTCGTAGACATTGCGCGCCACGGAGAAAGCCTGATCGATGGACGGCTGAGCCAGGCTGCTCTGCACTTCGGCGAAGGCCTTGGGATCCTTGGCTTCGCTCAGCGCCTTGATCGCCTGGGCGTTGTCGGCCAACAGCTTGCGCGACAGGTCCAGTTGCAGCGCGGCCAGACGCTCGGCGCCGGCCAGCACGATGGAGGAGAAACGCACGGCCTTGTCGAACTGCGACTGGCCGAGAGCGGAGAATTCTTGAGTAGTGGTAAACATGACGACTCCTAAAAAATATCCAAAATTGACAGCTCAGCAACGACAGCGAACTTAACCTGCGCCCTTGATGTTGCATCGCAACAATTGCCATTCTGGCGGGTCGGCTCTCTCGAGTCAAGAAAATGTTGCAATGCACAAGCGGCTAAACCGCTATTTTTCATGAATTTTTGCAACACAAACATTCCAAAGACATTACGGAAACGCGCTTCCTTTCTTCTCCGCGCGACAATTCCCTCAATTGCAACACTTGCCTGCGTCCAAGCCCGCCGCCTCGGCCGATTTCGGCCTTTTGGCCCCAAGCCGAGCAACGCCATTGAAAGCCTGTCAGCAACCCAGTACACTCGCCCCATAGAATAAATCTATCTACATGAAGCCAAGTACAATGAGCCCTGCGGCCAACGCATTCGACATAAAATCCGCCAGCCTGGATCTGCTGGCGCTCTTGCTGCGCACCGACGACCTGGACGAACTGAGCCAGGCGCTGGACGCGCGTTTCGGCACCGGCCACGACGCGCCGGCGGAAGCCTTCGTCCTCGACGTGGAAGCCTTGCCCGCCCCGGCCGAGCTGGATTACGGCCGCCTGCTGCCCATGCTCAGCCGCCGCGGCATCCGCGCGGTGGCCCTGCGCCACCCCAGCACCGCGCTGGCCGGCGTCGCCAGCCAGTTCGGCCTGGCCTACACCAGCAGCGCCACGCCGGCGCGCTCGGCGCAAAGCGCGCCGGAACCCGCCGACAAGCCCGCCGCGCCGGAACCGGCTCCGGCCACCGGCGCCATGATCGTCGACCGTCCTGTGCGCGCCGGCCAGCAAATCTACGCCAAGGGCTGCGATCTGATCGTGCTGGCCATGGTCAGCGCCGGCGCGGAAGTGATCGCCGACGGCAATATCCATATCTACGCGCCCTTGCGCGGCCGCGCTCTCGCCGGCGCGCGCGGCAACGCCGGCGCCCGCATTTTCGCCCGCAGCATGGAGGCCGAACTGGTGTCCATCGCCGGAGTCTATCGAACTATCGAACAAGCCTTGCCCGACAGCATTCTGGGCAAGCCAACTCAAATCTATCTCGAGAACGAGCGCCTGGTCATGACCGCGCTCGGCGAGTAACAAGCCATTATTCAAAGGGATCGACTGTGGCAAAAATCATCGTTGTGACGTCCGGCAAGGGTGGCGTCGGTAAAACCACTACCAGTGCCAGCTTCTCCTCCGGCCTGGCGTTGCGCGGTCACAAAACCGTCGTCATCGACTTCGACGTCGGTTTGCGCAACCTGGACCTGATCATGGGTTGCGAACGCCGCGTGGTCTATGACCTGATCAATGTCGTCAACGGCGAAGCCAGCCTGAACCAAGCGCTGATCAAGGACAAGAACTGCGACAACCTCTACATCATCCCCGCCTCGCAAACCCGCGACAAAGACGCCTTGACGCTGGACGGCGTGGAGAAGGTGTTGAACGACCTGGCCGAAGCCGGCTTCGAATACATTGTCTGCGACTCGCCGGCCGGCATTGAAAAAGGCGCGCTGATGGCGCTGTACTTCGCCGACGAAGCGCTGATCGTCACCAATCCGGAAGTCTCCTCGGTGCGCGATTCCGACCGCATCCTGGGCATTCTGTCCTCCAAGTCCAAGCGCGCGGAAGAAAGCCGCGAGCCGGTCAAGGAACACCTGCTGATCACCCGCTACTCCGCCGGCCGCGTCGACAAGGGCGAAATGCTGTCGGTGGACGATGTGAAGGAGATTCTGCGCGTGCCGCTGCTGGGCGTGATTCCGGAGTCGCAGACCGTTCTGCAAGCCTCCAACTCCGGCACCCCGGCCATCCACCTGAAAGGCTCGGACGTCGCCGACGCCTATTCCGACGTGGTGGCCCGTTTCCTGGGCGAAGAGCGCCCGATGCGTTTCCTCGATGCCCCCAAAGTGGGCATTCTGAAGCGCCTCTTTGGAGGTTAAGTCATGTCCCTGATCGAAATGATCTTTGGCAAGCGCCAGAAAACCGCGGCCATTGCCAGAGAACGCCTGCAAATCATCCTGGCCCACGAACGCAACGGCCGCAGCGCGCCCGACTATCTGCCGGCGCTGCAGCGCGAATTGATGGAAGTGATCTCCAAATACGTCGCGGTCAATCTGGACGACATCAAGGTGCAAGTGGAGCGCCAGGACGACTTCGAAGTGCTGGAAGTCAATATCGTGCTGCCGGAGCACCAGCGCTGAGCCATGACGCTGACCGAACTTCGCTATATCGTCGCGGTGGCGCGGGAGCGCCACTTCGGCCGCGCCGCGCAAAGCTGCTTCGTCAGCCAGCCGACGCTGTCCATCGCCATCAAGAAGCTGGAGGACGAACTGGGCGTCACGCTGTTTGAGCGCGGCGGCCAGGAAGTCAGCGTCACCGAGATCGGCGAACGCATCATCGAGCAATCGCAACGCGTGCTGGAGGAGGCCGAAACCGTCAAACGCCTGGCCGGCGAACATCAGAACGAATTGGTGGGCCCGCTGAAGCTGGGGGTGATTTTCACCATCAGCCCCTATCTGCTGCCGCGGCTGATCCCGGCCTTGCGCATCCTGGCGCCGGACATGCCCTTGATCCTGGAGGAGAACTACACCTCCCGGCTTTCGGAAATGCTCAAGCGCGGCGAAGTGGACGCCATCATCGTGGCCGACCCCTTCGACGAGGCCGGTACCGTGGCGAGCCCGCTGTACGACGAGCCCTTCGTCGTCGCCACGCCCAAGGGCCATCCCTGGGAAAAGCTGGGCGCCATCGCCGCCAATCAGCTGGCCGACGAAAGCGTCCTGCTGCTGACCCAGGGCAATTGCTTCCGCGATCAGGTGCTGCAGGCCTGCAGCGATCTGGCCAGCCGGCAGAGCCACGGCGGCACACTGGCCGCCAATCTGCAGGGCAGCTCGCTCAACACCATCCGCCACATGGTGGCCAGCGGCATGGGCGTCACCGTGATGCCGTCCACCTCGATAGGCCCCACCGACGAATCCTTATTGTCGGTGGTGCCGTTCAAGACGCCGGCGCCGCAGCGCCGCGTGCTGTTGGTGACGCGCAAGCAGTTCTTCCGCAAGAAGGCGATAGACACCCTGCAACAGGCGGTCTTCCGCTCCGGGCTGGAAGGCGTCGCCATGCTGGAAGGCGAAGCGCCGGCACAATAAGCCGGCTCCCGCCCCCAAACGAGACAACCGCTGCGCGCCCTGCCGCAGCGGTTTTTTTCCGCCCCACCACCGCAAGGAGTTTCCCCGTGTCTCAATTGCGCAGCATTGAAATCAAAGCCTTCGTGCCCGCCCGCGACTACGCGCTGTCGCAGCGCTTTTACGCCGATCTGGGCTTCGAGCAAAAGTCGGACAGCCACGGCGTCAGCTATTTCGTCCATGGCCAGTGCAGCTTCCTGCTGCAGGACTTCTATCATCCGCAATTGGCGGAAAACCTGGTCTTGCACTTGCTGGTCGACGATGTCGACGCCTGGCACCGCCAATGGCTGGCCCAGGGCGTCACCGAGCGCTATCCGGCCAAGATAGGCCCGCTCGTGGACCAGCCCTGGGGCATGCGCGACTTCTGCCTGCACGATCCCTCCGGCGTGCTGTGGCGCGTCGGCCAGAACCTGTAAGCCGCCGCGGGCCGGGCCCTCACACAGCGCGGCCAAGCTCCTCCTTCAGTATCGCGAACAGGCTTTCCGGCCTCCCGTTCAGGAAGAAGTGATCGCCGGGCAGGATCTCGCTGCGAAAACCGCCGGTGGCATAGCCCTGCCAGGAAGCGGCCGCCTCGACGCCGCCCTCTTCTTCGCTGCCGCCCAGGGCGACGATGCGGCAGCTCAAAGGGGGACGCGGCGCGGGACGGTAAGTCTCTATCGCCTCGAAGTCGGCGTGCAGCACCGGCAGGATGACCTGGACCAGTTCCGGATGGGCCAGCACTTCCGCAGGCGTGCCGTTCATGCGCATCACCTCGTCCAGAAACTCATCGTCCGGCAAACCGTGTATCGGCCGCTCTCTCGGCGGCAGATGCGGCGCGGCGCGCCCGGACACGATCAGGCAGCAGGGCGCCGGCAGGCCGCGCGCCCGCGCCCGCTGGGCCACCTCGAAAGCCAGGCTCGCCCCCATGCTGTGCCCGAACAAGGCGTAAGGCCGGTCCAGCAGCGGCGCGATCGCGTCCGTCGCCTCCTCGGCCTGCTGATCCAGCCGGTAGCGCAGCGGATCGTGAAAGCGCCGCCCCCGCCCCGGCGGATGCATGGGCAGCACATCGACCGCGGCCGGCAAGCGCTCCGCCCAGCCGCGGTACACCGCCGCGCTGCCGCCGGCGTAAGGGAAGCAGAACAGGCGCAAGGCCGCGGCTTGGCCGGCCGGCGCGGCGTCCACCCAGCCGCGGTTCACGGCGCCACCTTGCGGATGAAGCCGCCGGCTTCTTTGATCGCCGCCCTCGCTTCCGGCAGCATGGGCGTCAGGGTGGCCCAGGCGTGCGGCAGCCGCCGCCACACTTTGAAATCCACGCCGACGCCGGCCGCGCTCGCCTTGCTGGCCACGCGCGCGGCGTCGTCCAGCAGCACCTCGCTGTCGCTGGCCTGGATGAACAGGTCCGGCAGGCCCGCGTACTCGCCGTAGAGCGGCGAAGCGATGGGATGATCGGCGGCGGCGTCGCCAAGGTAGTAGCGCGAGAAATTCCTCACCGCCACCGCGCTCAGCATCACGTCGGACGCGTCGTTCGCTTCCAGCGAGGCCCCGGTCGCCGCCAGATCCGTCCACGGCGAGAACAAGACCGCGCCGGCCGGCATCGGCGCGCCCGCGTCGCGCAGCGACAGCAGCAGCGCCAGCGCCAGCCCGCCGCCGGAGGAATCGCCGGCGACCACGATGCGCTCAGGCGCCACGCCCTCGTCCAACAGCCCCCGATACGCCGCCAGCGCGTCGTCGACGGCGGCCGGGAACGGATGTTCCGGCGCCAGCCGGTAAGCCAGCGAAAACGCGCGCGCGTCCGCCTCCCGCGCCAGCGCGGCGGCCACGCCCCGGTGCGTCAGCGGCGAGCAGAAGCAATAGCCGCCGCCGTGCAAATACAGGATCACCCGCCCGCTCGCCTCGCGCCGCGCGGCGGTCTCAGGCTCTATCCACTCGCCGCGCAGCGCCTCCGCGTCCAGCTTGCGCACCCGCCAGCCGCGCGGCGGCTTGATTTCGCCGCGCGCCCATTTCGCGCTGCGCTCGCGCATTTCCTGGGCGGTCAGGCCGGGCTTGCGGGTCAGGGATTTGGCCGTTCTGCGCAACAGCCAGGAGAAACATAGGTTTTGCCAACTCATGAATCGCTTTCCAGTCATGAAGAGAAAGAAGTCTGCCGTCGCGCGCGGCTTATCCGAACACCAGTTTGCGATGCGCGGCGATGCCCGCCAGCGCGCCGTTGCCGATGGCCAGCGCCACGGTGCCGCCCCGCTGCGTGATGTCGCCGCAGGCGAATACGCCCGGCGCCGATGTCTCCATCGCGTCGTCGGTCCGCACATAAGGCCCCAGCGGCCCCTCCTCGATCGCGCAGCCCAGCTGCTCCGCCACCGGGCTGGACAGGCGGAAGCGGTTCATCATGAACAGCCCGTCAAAGGCCAGCCGGCGGCCATCGGCCAGCTCGACGGTGGCGCGCTCCACGATGCGCGCGATCCGTTCGCGCACGATGTCGACGCCCCGCTGCGCCAGCGCCTCGCGCTGCGCCGCGTCCGGCTCGAAGCCGCCGCCGCTCAGGAAGACGGTCGGGCCCCATTCCGGCATCAGCATCGCCGACAGATAGGACAGGGGGCCGCCGCCGAGCACGCCGATGCGGCCCTGCTTCAGTTCGTAGCCGTGGCAGTAAGGGCAGTGGAACACGCTTTCGCCCCAGCGCTCGCGCAGGCCCTCCAGCTCAGGCAATTCGTCCACCACGCCGAAGGCCAGCACCAGCTGGCGCGCCGCGTAGCTTTGGCCGGAGGCGCAGCGCAACGCGTAGCCGGCCTCGCCGCTCTCGGCCCGGACCACGGTGTCCGCGCGCCATTGCGCGTTGGGATAGGCCAGCAATTGCGCCTTGCCGTCCGCGGCGATCGCGTCGGGCGAGCGTCCGTCCAGGCCGATCACGCCGTGGGATTGGGCGGCGAAGCGATTGCGGCGCGCGCCGGCGTCGATCACCAGCACGCGGCGGCGCGCGCGCGCGATCTGCAAGGCGGCGGATTGTCCGGCGTGACTGCCGCCGATCACGATGACGTCGAATACAGTCGTGGAAGTTTCGGTATTCATGATGGGATGTCCTTATCGGGATGAATCGGAGGGCGCGCGGACGGCCGTCACAGCCGGCCGCCGCCGCAGGCTTCCGCCGCGCGGTCCAGCAGCCAGCGCACGATCAGCTTGGCGCGCGGCACGCGCTGCCCTTCGTCGCGGCGCCGCAGCGCCAGTTGTTGCGTGATCACCGCCAGCCGCAGCAGGCCGTAGGCGTACCAGTAGGCGGGTTCCGTCACCTCGCGTCCGGCCGCGGCGGCGTACAGATCCACCAGCGCCGCGCGCGTCGGCGCGCCCGGCGCGCAGCTCGGCCCGGGCGCGTCCAGCCGCAGCAGCGACGAATCCCGGCCCTCTATCCAGTAAGCGAGCGCGGCGCCGAGATCGGCCAGCGGATGGCCGACCGCGGCCAGCTCCCAATCGACGACGCCCACCAGCCGCGCCGGATCGCCCGGGTCGACGAGGATGTTGTCCAGCTTGTAGTCGTTGTGCAGCCAGGCGGAGGGCGCGGTCTGCGGCATCCGCTCGCTCAGCCAGTCGGCCACCGCCCGGAAGTCGGCGTCGGCCGCCGCGCCCGCCTCCTCCGCGTTCCAGCGTCGCCGCCATTCGCTCAGGATGCGGCGCAGATAGTCGGGGGGCCGGTCGGCCGGCGCGACCTCCAGCGCATGCAGGCTCGCCAGCGTCTCGATGAAGTTTTCCGCGAGCCGGCGCACGGTGTCGGGGCCGAGCGCCCCGCAGGCGGCCGGCGCGACGCCGTCCAGCTTTTCAACCAGCAGCAGCGCGGCGTCGCCGTCCTCGTCCACCGCCAGCGGCCTGGGCGCCAGCCGGAACTGGCCGGACAGCCGCTCCAGCAGCGCGTAGCGGCGTCTCGCCTCGCGCGCGCCGCCCTCCGGCAGCCAGTAGGCGATGAGTTCGCTGTCGCCGCCCTGCACCAGGAACACCTCGCTGGCCCGGCCGCCGCCCACCCGCGTCGCGCGCGCGCCGACGCGGGGGCGGCCCAGCGCCGCCATCGCGCGCTCCGCGATCCGCGCGCTCATGCCAGCTCCCGCCGGAAGCCGGCCAGCGCATGGCGCGCCACCAGGCTCTTGTGCACTTCGTCCGGGCCGTCGTAAATCCGCCCCGCGCGTTCGTGCCGCCACAGCACATTGAGAATCGTGTCGCCGCTGACGCCCAACGCGCCCTGCACCTGCAGCGCGTGATCGAGCACGGTCTGCGTCACGCCGGCCACGAAGAACTTCGCGATCGAGATGTCGATCTGCGCGCGCTCGTGGCGGTTTTGCAGCCGCGTCGCAGCCTGGGTCACCAGCAGGCGCGCCGCGTCTATCGACGCGCGGCTCTCGGCGATCCAGTTCTGCACCGTCTGGCGCGAGGACAGCAGCTCGCCCGCGGCCAGTTCCCGGCGGCAGGCGCGCCGGCACATGATGGCGAAGGCGCGCTCGCACACGCCTATCCAGCGCGCGCAATGGTGCAGCCGCCCGGTGGCGAGCCTGGCCTGCAGCACGACGAAGCCCTCGCCGGGCTTGCCCAGCATCGCGTCCTCGCCCACCCGGCAATCGTCCAGCACCAGTTCGCCGTGGCTGGCCCAGCCGCAGCCCTCGTCCCCCATCACCCGCAGATTGCGGACGTGGCGGAAGCCGGGCGCGTCGGTGGGCACGATGAAGGTGCTGGTGCGCGCGTGCAGCGGCGCGGCCTCGTCGGTGACGGCCAGCACGATGGCGAAGCCCGCGCCGTCGGCGCCGGACGCGAACCACTTGCGGCCGTTTAGATGCCAGGCGCCGTCCCTGTACACCGCCGTCGTTTTCAGCGAGGAGGGATTCGATCCGGCGGACTCCGGCTCCGTCGCCGCGAAGCAGCTGCGCAGCTCGCCGCGCAATAGCGGCTCCAGCCAGCGCCGGCGCTGCGCGGGAGTCGCGTACTCCAGCAGCACGTCGATATTGCCGGCGTCGGGCGCCTGGTAGTTGACCGCGTAATGGCCCAGCGGCGAGGCGCCCAGCAGCTCGCCCACCTCCACCAGCTCAAGCAGGTTCAGGCCCAGGCCGCCGTCGGCTCGCGGCACCTGCGGCAGCCACAGGCCGTGCGCCCGGTTGGCCGCGCGGATGCCGCTCATCAACTGTTCCACGGTTTCGAAATCGCCGTTGGCGAGCGCCGCCTCCGGTTCCGCCAGCGCCGCCTCGACGGCGGCGAATGCCTTGACTCTGGTGTTCATTGTTCTTCCTCGGTTTCCATGTCTGAAACGGCCCGCCGCGCGGCGGCCTCCATGGCGCGCAAGGCGCCGGCCAGCCCGCTGACGAAGGGGGGGCGCATGATGCCGACGTGATCGCCGGGCAGGCGCAGCGGCGTCGCCGCGGCCGGCGCCGCCGCGCGCCAGCCGTCGATGAGCGCGTCGTCGTCGGGCGCGTCCGCCTCGCCGTCCCTGTCCGCGGCCACAATCAAATGCAGCGCGCCGGCATAAGGCGTCGCCGGCGCGTAATCCGTCAGCGAATGCGCGATGAAGGCGCGCACGCGCGCCGCGAACTCGGGCAGGCCAAGCTCCTCCGGCAGCACGCCCGCCGCTATCAAGCGCTCGCGCAAACGTTCCACTCTCCGCGCATCGTCCAGCGCGTCGAATTCATCGGCGTCGAATAGCGGCTTGGCGTCGGCCAGACGCGCGAAGCTGTTGCCGATCTCCGCCATCCAGCGGCTGTCCCGCCAGTCCCGCTTGTGCGGCCGCGCCGCCGACCCCGGCGGCAGGCTGTCCACGATGGAGACCCAAGCCACCGCCTCGCCCTGGCCGGCCAGTTGCCGCGCAATCTCAAGCGCGACCCAGCCGCCGAAAGAATGGCCGCCCAGGCGATAAGGCCCGTAAGGCCGCACCCGCCGGATGTCGGCGATCAGCGCCGTCGCGATGGCTTCGACGCCGGCCGCGTCGGCCTCGCCGGACCCGGGCAGCTCCATGCCCCATACCGAGAAGTCCTTGGACAGCTCGGCCGCGAGCGCGCGCAGATACGGCACATGCCCGCCCGCGCCCGGCGCGAAGAACAGCGGCGGCGCGTCGCCCGGCGCGGACAGCGCGACGAGCGCGCCGACCCGGACGCCGTCCGCGTCCGCGCCCTCGGTCTCGATGATCCGGGCCTGCTCGGCCACGGTCTGCGCCGTCAACAGACGGGCCACCACCGCCGCGTCCAGGCCAAAGGCCCGGCCGGCGCGGGAGCAGATCCGCAGCATCAGCAAAGAATCCCCGCCCAGCGCGCTGAAATCGCTGTCCTCCGACGGCGGTTCGCGCTTGAGCACGGCCGTCCACAAGGCGCTCAGCTCGCGTCGCAACGCCGCGCCGCTGGGCCGCGCGGCGGCGGGCGCCTTGGCCGCCGCCGGCGTGGCGGCCGCCGAGGCCAGGCTCCGGCGCTCGCCGCCGTCCGCCCTGCTCGCGCCGCCGGCGGCCGCGTCCCCCGCCGTGGTTTCCCCGAGCAGCGCGCGCAAGGCCGCCGCGTACTCCGCGACGAAGCGGAGCACGGTCTCCGTCGAGAAATGCCCGCGCGACGGCACCAGGGTGATCCGCAATACGCCTTGCCTGCCGTCGAAGCTGCTTTGCACCACCAGCGGCACATTGGTCGTGTCGCTCGCGTAGCCGTCGGACACCTCGATGTCGCGCACCGCGTCCTCCAGCGCGCGGAAGTGCGTGAAGTTGAACAGCGCGTCGAACACCGTGCCCACCTGCCGATGCAGTTCGATCAGCGGATAGCGCCGGCGGCTGAACACCTCCAGCTCGGCCGCCTGCACCGCGCGCACCAGCGCGACGGCGTCGAAGACGCCGGCCGGGAAGTCGAAGCCGAGCGGCAGGCTGTTCAGGAACAGGCCCAGCACCCGGTCGCCGTCCGCGCCCTCGCTGCGGCCGTTGAACACCACGCCGCTCGTCACCGCCGGCCTGCCGCAGATGCGCGACAAGGCGAGCAGATGCGCCGTCAGCAGCACGCTCTTCACCGAGGCGCCCGCGCGCGCGGCGAGCGCTTCCAGGCCGGCGGACTCAGCGGCCGAAATCGGCACCTCCGCCGGCGCCGCGTCGCCGTCCGGCTCCAGCGCCAGCCGCGTGGCCGGCAAGGATTGCAGCCGCGCGCGCCACCAGTCGCGCAGCGCGTCCGAACGCGCCGCCTCGCGCTCGCGCTCGACGAAGTCGCGGTAGCGGCTGGCGGGCGCCGTCAGCGCCAGCGGCCGGCCGGCCAGCCGCGCCGAATAGTCCGAGATCAGCTCGGAGAGCAGCAGGTTGAAGCTCCAGCCGTCCAGAATCGCGTGGTGCTTGGTCACGCCGATATGCATCTCCGCCTCGCTCAGGCGATGCACGGCGAAGCGGATCAGCGGCGGATGCTCGACGTCGAAGCGCCGGCGCCGCTCGGCCTCGCGCCAATCCAGAATCCGCGCGTCCTGCCGCGCCGCGTCCAGGCCACGCCAGTCGCTGACCGCCAGCGGCAAGGGCACTTGGCGGTGCACGTACTGCAGCGGCTCCTCGTCGGCGGCCAGATCGAAGGCGGTGCGCAGCGCCGGATGGCGTTCGAAGGCGCCGCGCAACGCCGCCTCGAGCGCGGCCGCGTCGAAGGGCAGGGCCAGCCGCTGATCGTTGACGTTGTGATAGGCGGAGTCCTGGCCGTGCCGCATCTCGTTGGCCAGCATCGCCATCTGCATCGCGCTGAGCGGATACGCGTCCTCGTAGGCGGCGTCCAGCGGCGGAGGCGGCGGCGCGCTCGCGGCCGGCGGCGGCGAGTCCGTGCGCCGGACCCGCGGCGCCAGGCTTGCTATGGTCAGCGAGCGCATCAACTCGTCCAGCGTGAAGTCGATGCCGACCTTGTGCGCGGCCGACAGGATCTGGATGCTCAGGATGGAGTCCCCGCCCAGCTCGAAGAAGTTGTCGGTGACGCCGACCGGCGAGCGCTTGAGCACGGATTCGAACACGCCGACCAGCGCCTGTTCCACCGCATCGCGCGGCGCGACATGCGGACGCGCCACGTCGCCGTCCGCCGCCAGCGCGTCGGCCAGCCGGCGGCGATCGAGCTTGCCGTTAGGGGTCAGCGGGATCGCGTCCACCTCGATCAGGCGCGCCGGAATCGCGTGCGGCGGCAGGCGCTGCGCCAGCCAGTCCCGCAGCGCGGCGGGAGAGAGCGACGCGCCCTCGCGCGGCGCCGCGAAACCCGCCAGCTGCGCGTGGCCGTCTATGCTCGCCTCGTCCACCATCACCGCCGCGGCGGCGACGTCCGGGTGCCGGGCCAGCGCCGCCTCCACCTCGCCCAGCTCGATGCGGAAGCCGCGGATCTTGACCTGCTCGTCGATGCGGCCCAGATAGTCCAGCTCGCCGTCCGCGTCCCAGCGCCCGAGGTCCCCGCTGCGGTAAAGCCGCTCGCCGGGCAGGAAGGGGTCGGCGATGAAGCGTTCGCGGTCGAGCTCGGGACGCTTGTGATAACCGCGCGCCACGCCCTCCCCGCCCACGTAAATCTCGCCCGGCACGCCCGGCGGCACCGGATGCCCGGCGGCGTCGAGCAGGTAGATACGGTAGCCAGGCAAGGGCCGGCCCACCGGGCTGCGCGAGGAGAGCGCGTCGCCCGCGCCCAGCACGCGCTCGGTCACGTGCACCGTGGTTTCGGTGATGCCGTAGAGATTGACCAGCGCGACGCCGCTCTCCTCGCCCAGGCAGGCGGCGAACTGGCTGGGAATCAGCACCTCGCCGCCGAAGAACACATGGCGCAAGCCGGCCGGCAAGGGCCGCCGCGCGTCGCCCAGCGCGCGCAGCAGCTGCTTGAAGGCGCTGGGGGTCTGGCTCAGCATCGTGACGCCCTCGCGCTCCAGCAGCGCGAGAAATTCCTCCGGCGTGCGCGAGCAGCGGTAAGGCACGATTTCCAGCCGCCCGCCGTGCAGCAGGGCGCCCCAGATTTCCCATACCGAGAAGTCGAAGGCGTAGGAATGGAACAGGGTCCACACGTCCGACGGTCCGATGCCGTAGCTCCGGCGCGTCGCCGCGAACAGATGGTCCACATTGCGGTGCTCCACGCACACGCCCTTGGGCTGTCCGGTCGAGCCCGAGGTGTAGATCACGTAGCACAGGTCGGCGGGCGAAGTGTCGCGCGGCGGCGGCGCGTCTTCGCGCTCGCCGGACTCCGCCGCATCCCCCATCCCGATCAGAACCCCACCGAAGTCCCCGAAACGCTCGCGCGCTTCCTCGCCGCAAATCAGCGCGCCGGCGCCGATATCCTCCAGTATCCAGGCGAGACGTTCCGGCGGATGGTCGAGATCGAGCGGCACATAGAAGGCGCCCGCCTTCAACACCGCCAGTATCGCGACGATGCTGTCCACGCCGCGCCCGAACGCCAGCGCAACCGGCGTGTCGCCGCGCACGCCGGCGGCGTCCAGCCGCCAGGCCAGCCGGTTGGCGCGGCGATCCAGTTCGGCGTAAGTCAGCGCCTCGCCCTCGCATTGCAGCGCGACGGCGTCGGGCCGCGCGCGCGCCTGCGCCTCAAAACGGCGATGCAGGCACTGGCGCGCCGTCTCGTCCGCGCGCCGGGCCGCCGCGTTCCAGCCCGCGACCAGCGCGCCGCCCGCCTCCGCGCCCAGCAGCGACGCCGCGCCGATGCGCAGCGCGGCGCCGCCGCGTTCAAACTGCTCCAGCAGCCGCGCCAGCATCGCGACGATCCGCTCCGCCGACGCCTCCGACACGCGCTGGCGATCGTAATGCAGGCGCAAGCGCAGACGCTCGCCGGGAATCGCGACCACGGTCAGCGGATAGTTGGTCTGTTCCACCACCTCGACGTCGCCGACGCCCAGCCGTTCCCGATAGCGCGTCGCGTCCGCGCGCGCCGGATAGTTCTCGAACACCACCAGGCTCTCGAACAAGGGCGCGCCCGGAGCCACGCCGCTCCAGCCCGGAATCGCGTGCAGCGGCGTATAGGCGTAAGCTTCGGCGCCCACATGCCGGCGATGCAGCTGTCTGAGCCAGTCGCCCAGCGTCTGCGCGGCGTCCACGGTCGCGCGCGTCGGCAGCGCGTTGACGAAGAGCCCCACCATCTGCTCGACCCCGCGCAGCGCGGCCGGCCGGCCGGACACGGTGGTGCCGAACACTACGTCGTCGCGGCCGCTCGCTCGCGCCAGCAGCAAGGCCCAGGCGGCCTGGATCACCGTGCTCTGCGTCAGCTCGCAGGCGCGCGCCAGCCGCTGCAGGCCCTCGCTCGTCCGCGGGTCCAGCTCGCGTTCCAGCAGGCCGTGGCCGCACTCGCGTTCCGGGCCCGCCTCCTCGGCCAGCGGCAAGGGCGTGGCCGCACGCACATCGCCCAGCCGCTCGCGCCAGAAGGCCTCGGCCGCCGCGCCGTCCTGCTGGTCCAGCCAGCGCAGAAAAGCGCTGTAGGGCTGGGGCGGCGGCAAGGCCGGATCGGCCCCGCGCCGGTAGGCGTCGTAGCAGGCGAGCGCTTCACCCAGCACGATCTGCACCGACCAGCCGTCCAGCAGCAGATGGTGATAGCTCCACACGAACTCATAGCGTTCTTCGCCGGTGCGGAACAAGGCGCAGCGCATCAGCGGCGCGCGGCTCAGGTGAAAGCCCGGACGCCGGTCCGCGTCCCGGTAGGCGGCGAGACGCCGCCGCTGTTCCTCGGAATCGAAATCCCGCCAGTCCTCCTCCACCCACGGCAGTTCGACGTCGCGGAAGACCACCTGCACCGGCTTGGACGGCCCGTCCCACAGAAAGCCGGTGCGCAGCACGCCGTGGCGCGCGATCACCGCTTCCAGCGCGCGCCGGTAATCGGCCGCGTCTAGCGCGACCTGGAAGGCGCAAGCGACCTGTTCGTAATAGACGCCGGACTCCGGCGCTTTCAGCGTATGAAACAGCAGGCCCTGCTGCGTCGGCGTCAACGGCAGCATGGTCTCGACTTTCGAGCCGGCTTGCTGCGCGGCGTTTGATAATGTTTTGTTCATGGCTGTTCGTTCAGTAGCTGTAACACTTCGTCGATATCGTTCTGGTCAAGATGGGCGAGCGGCAGGTCCGACGGCGTCAGGCCGCCCGACTGCGGCGACAGGCAATGCGTCAGCACCGCGTCCAGCTCGGCGCGGAAGCGCTCCGCCAGCGCCGTCATCGCGTCCGCCGCTTGCAGCGCCGCGTTGTACAGCCAGTCCACCCGCAGCCGTCCTTCGTGCACCTGCGCCACCACGTCCAGCGCGTAGCGACGCCTCATCCCGCCCGAGCGCGCGCCGCCCGGCGGCTCGCCCAGCCAAGCCGCGCCCGGCGCGCCGCCTTCTTCCAGCCGCCATTGGCCCAGGTAGTTGAAGCACACCGTGCGCGCATGGCCGCCCAGCTCCGATCCACGGCCGCCGTAACGCAGCGCCTGGTAGGCGATGCCGCTGTCCGGCACGCCGCGCATCCGCTCCTTCACCGACTTCAGATCCCGCGGCAAGTCGCCGCTCAGCGGCAGCCGCAGCGGATACAAGCTGGTGAACCAGCCCACGGTGCGCGACACGTCCACGCCCGCCAGTCCGTCGCGGCCGTGGCCTTCCAGGTCCAGCACGCATTCCTCCGCGCCCGTCCATTGGCGCAAGGCCCGCGCCAGCGCGGCCAGCAGCAATTCCTCCGGACGCATCCGATAGGCCTCGCCCGCCTGCCGCAGCCAGCGTTCCGTGGTCGCCGCGTCCCATTGCAGCGACACCCGCGATTCCGCCGCCACCGTGTCTTCGCCCGCGCCGACGCCGGGCAGAGACATCCCCGGCGCGTCCATCTCCCGCCAGTAGTCCAGCGTCGATTCCGGCAAGCTGTCCGCCCAGGCCCACAGCCGCTGCGACCACGCCTGGTACGACACCGTCTTGGCCGGCCACGACGTCGCTTCGCCCCGGCTCAGCGCCGCGTAGGCCCGCCACAGGTCTTCCAGCAGAATCCGCCACGACACCCCGTCCACCGAGGCGTGATGCGCCAGCCACAGCAGGCGCCAGCCTTGGTCCAGCCGGTACAGCCGCGCCGCCCACAGGCTGGCGCCGTCCAGGCGCAGACCGGCCTGCAGTTCGGCCGCGTCGCGCTCCAGCGCGGCCTCGGCGTCGGCCAGGCCGCGCAGGTCCGCTATCTTCACTTCCGCCGGCGCGCCGGCGCCGCTTTCCTGAATCCAGCGCTCGCCGTCCCGCCGCCAGCCTATCCGCAGCGCGTCGTGCCGCTGTGCCACCGCCTGCAGCGCGCCGATCAGCACCTCGGCGTCGAGTGGGCCGCTCAGGCCCAGATAAGCTCCCTGGCTGAACTGTTGCCAGTCCGTGCCCGGCCAGTCCAGATACCAGGCCTGGATCGGGCCTGGCCTCACTTCGCCCCTCACCTCGCCCTGCTCCGCCGGCGCGCCGGTTTCTTCCGCCGCGCCGCTTTCCGCCGCCAGCTCGGCGATGGTCGGATAGCGGAATACTTGCTGCGGGCTGATGCGCAAGCCGTGCTCCGCCGCCCGCGACGCCATCTGTATGCTCAGGATGGAGTCGCCGCCCAGCGCGAAGAAGTTGTCCCTCACCCCCACGCGTTCCAGCCCCAGCAGGCCTTGCCAGATCTCCACCAGCGCCGCCTCGGCCGCGTTCTCCGCCGCCGCCGCGCCCGCCTCGATCTGCGGCTCCGGCAGCCGCTTGCGGTCCACCTTGCCGTTGGCGCTCAGCGGCACGCTGTCCAGCGCCATGATCGACGCCGGCAGCATGTATGGCGGCAGCCGCCGCGCCAGCGCGTCGCGAATCGCGGCGGAATCCAGGCTCGCGCCCGGCAGCAACAGCACATAGCCGGCGATGATCCGCCGCCCGTCGCGCTCGACCACCGAGGCCACACCGCGCTCCACGCCCGGCGCGGCCGCCAGCGCGGCCTCGATTTCGCCGATCTCGATCCGGAAGCCGCCGATCTTGACCTGATCGTCCACTCGGCCCAGGAACTCCAGATTGCCGTCGGCAAGCGCGCGCGCGCGGTCGCCGGTCCGGTACATCCGTTCGCCCGGCACAAAGGGATTGTCGACAAAGCGGTAAGCAGTGAGATCCGGCTGGCCCAGATAGCCCAGCGCCACGCCCGCGCCGGCGATCCACAGATCGCCCGGCACGCCCACCGGCACCGCCTGCAGCGAGGAAGACAGCACATAGAGCCGCTGCCCCGGCAGATGGCGGCCATAGGGCACGAAGGCGGCGTCGGCCGCCAGTCCCCGCGTGTCGTACCAGCACGACCAGATGGCCGCCTCGGTGGCGCCGCCCAGCGCCAGCACCTCCGGATCGGACGTCGCCGCCGCGCGGATCTGCGCGGGCAGCCCCACCGGCACGCGGTCGCCGCTCAACATCGCCAGCTTCAGCGAGGGCGGCAGCGCGCGCCCGCTCTGCCGGCACTCCAGCAACAGCAGCTCCATCACCGCCGGCACGGATTCCCAAACCGTCGCCCCCTCGCGCGCCATCAGATCCAGCCACGCCGCCGGCGCGATCGTCGACGACTCCGGCGCCAGCAAGACGGCGGCGCCCGCCGCGAACGCGCCGAAGAAATCGAATACCGACAGGTCGAAGCCCGCCGCCGACACGCACATCAAGCGGTCGGACGCGCCGATCTCATA
This sequence comes from Chromobacterium sp. FG89, assembly GCF_057808735.1. Classification (NCBI taxonomy): domain Bacteria; kingdom Pseudomonadati; phylum Pseudomonadota; class Betaproteobacteria; order Neisseriales; family Chromobacteriaceae; genus Chromobacterium; species Chromobacterium sp. FG89. The sequence continues at coordinate 46,795 of NZ_JBMDIQ010000014.1, forward strand.
ACGGCGCAGGAAGACTTCCATCGTCAGCGCCGCCGCGCGGTGGCTGATCATCACGCCCTTGGGCTTGCCGGTGGAGCCCGAGGTGAACATCACATAGGCCAGATCGTCGGGCGCCGCCTCCGGCAGCGCGACCTCGGCCGGCGGCGTTTCGTCAATCAGGATCGCGCGCGCCGCGACGCCGTCCAGCAGCGGCAGATGCTCACGCGTCGTCAGCACATGGCCGACCGTGGCCAGCAGATCGCGCAAGCGTCCCGGCGGCATCGCCGGATCGGCCGGCACATAGGCGCAGCCGGCGCGCATCACGCCCGAGTAGGCGGCGACCGCGCGCGCGCTCCTCGGCAGCAGCACCGCCACCGGTTCGCGCCGCGCGCCCGCCGCCGCCACCACCCTGGCGACGCGCAGCGTCTCGTCGGCCAGTTCGCGGTAGTTCATCGCCTCGTCCACGCCTATGATCGCCGGCGCCAGCGGCGTCAGCTCGGCGTGCCGCTCTATGCCGGCGTGCAGCAGATAGCCGTCGCCGACCGGCGGCGTCGCGTTCCAGTCGTGAATCAGCCGGCGCGCCTCGTCGTCGTCGACCAGGCTCAGATCGCCCAGCCGCGCGTCCGGCTGCGCGGCGAGCTGGGCCAGCAGATGCAGGAAGCTCGCGCCCAGCCGGCCTATGCCCTCCTCGTCGTAGCGCGAGGCGTCGAAATCGACATAGAGCACGGTCTCCTCGCCCGGAATCAGTTGGCCGACCAGCGGATAATTGGTGCGCGTCTCGGCCGCCGCGAACTCGCTGACGTCGAAACCGGCGTCGCCTCGGGCCAACTGGCGGTCCACCGGATAGTTTTCCACCACGAACAGGCTGCTCAAGAGCTCGCCGCCCTCGTAGCCCGCCCAGCGCCGGATGTCGGTCAGCGAGGCGGCGCCCAGTCTGGCCCGTTCGCTCTGCTGTCCATGCAATTGCTGCAGCCATTGCGACACGCGCGCGTCGTCGTCGATGCCGACGCGCACCGGCACCGTGTTGATGAACAGCCCCACCATCCGCTCGACGCCCGGCAGCGTCGCCGGCCGGCCGGACAGCGTGGTGCCGAACACCACCTCGCGCCCGCCGCCGGCGTAGCCCAGGGTCAGCGCCCAGGCGCCGGTCAACAGGCTGGCGCGGGTGACGCCGGCCCGCCGCGCGGCGCGGTCGACCTGCTCGTTCAGCCCCGCGTCGAACACGAAGGCGCGCCGGCCCTGGCCCCGCGCTCGCGCGCCGCGCGCCGGCGCGGCGAAGCCTATCGGCGTGGGCTCTTCTATGCCGGCCAGCACCTGTTGCCAGTACGCGGCCTGCTCGCTCTCGTCCCGCGCCGCCAGCCAATTGACGAAGGGCAGAAAACGGCTGCCCAGCAACGGAGCGACGTCGCCGGCGCCCAGCTCGGCGTAGCGGCCGATCACCTGCTTCAGGATCAAGGGCACCGACCAGCCGTCGACCACCGCATGGTGGTAGCTCCACAGGAAGCGCCAGGCGTCGCCGGGTTCGCGGATCAGGGTGCCGCGCAGCAAGGGCCCGCGTTCCAGATCGAAGCCGCGTTGACGGTCCAGCTCGCGCAGCGCGTCGAAGCGGCTGACGCAGGCCTCGGCGGACAGCGCTCGCCAATCCAGCGTGTCCCAGTCCGGGTCCAGACGGGGATGGACGATTTGGACCGGGCTCTGCAACTGCCGCCAGCGGAAGGTGGTGCGCAGCGCGGCGTGCGCCGCCGCGACGTCGAACCAGGCTTGACGGAAGCGTTCCGCGTCGAAGACGCCGCTCATTTTCCAGTGCAGTTGTTCTATATAGAGCGGCGCGTCCTCGTCCGCGATGGAGTGAAACAGAATGCCCTGCTGCAACGGCGTGACGCCGTACAAGGCCTCCAGCCCGGGATGCTCGCGCTCGATCGCGTCGATATCGCTCTGCTCCAGTTGGGCGAGCGGCAGGTCTGACGGCGTCAGGCCGCCCGACTGCGGCGACAGGCAATGCGTCAGCACCGCGTCCAGCTCGGCGCGGAAGCGCTCCGCCAGCGCCGTCATCGCGTCCGCCGCTTGCAGCGCCGCGTTGTACAGCCAGTCCACCCGCAGCCGTCCTTCGTGCACCTGCGCCACCACGTCCAGCGCGTAGCGACGCCTCATCCCGCCCGAGCGCGCGCCGCCCGGCGGCTCGCCCAGCCAAGCCGCGCCCGGCGCGCCGCCTTCTTCCAGCCGCCATTGGCCCAGGTAGTTGAAGCACACCGTGCGCGCATGGCCGCCCAGCTCCGATCCACGGCCGCCGTAACGCAGCGCCTGGTAGGCGATGCCGCTGTCCGGCACGCCGCGCATCCGCTCCTTCACCGACTTCAGATCCCGCGGCAAGTCGCCGCTCAGCGGCAGCCGCAGCGGATACAAGCTGGTGAACCAGCCCACGGTGCGCGACACGTCCACGCCCGCCAGTCCGTCGCGGCCGTGGCCTTCCAGGTCCAGCACGCATTCCTCCGCGCCCGTCCATTGGCGCAAGGCCCGCGCCAGCGCGGCCAGCAGCAATTCCTCCGGACGCATCCGATAGGCCTCGCCCGCCTGCCGCAGCCAGCGTTCCGTGGTCGCCGCGTCCCATTGCAGCGACACCCGCGATTCCGCCGCCACCGTGTCTTCGCCCGCGCCGACGCCGGGCAGAGACATCCCCGGCGCGTCCATCTCCCGCCAGTAGTCCAGCGTCGATTCCGGCAAGCTGTCCGCCCAGGCCCACAGCCGCTGCGACCACGCCTGGTACGACACCGTCTTGGCCGGCCACGACGTCGCTTCGCCCCGGCTCAGCGCCGCGTAGGCCCGCCACAGGTCTTCCAGCAGAATCCGCCACGACACCCCGTCCACCGAGGCGTGATGCGCCAGCCACAGCAGGCGCCAGCCTTGGTCCAGCCGGTACAGCCGCGCCGCCCACAGGCTGGCGCCGTCCAGGCGCAGACCGGCCTGCAGTTCGGCCGCGTCGCGCTCCAGCGCGGCCTCGGCGTCGGCCAGGCCGCGCAGGTCCGCTATCTTCACTTCCGCCGGCGCGCCGGCGCCGCTTTCCTGAATCCAGCGCTCGCCGTCCCGCCGCCAGCCTATCCGCAGCGCGTCGTGCCGCTGTGCCACCGCCTGCAGCGCGCCGATCAGCACCTCGGCGTCGAGTGGGCCGCTCAGGCCCAGATAAGCTCCCTGGCTGAACTGTTGCCAGTCCGTGCCCGGCCAGTCCAGATACCAGGCCTGGATCGGGCCTGGCCTCACTTCGCCCCTCACCTCGCCCTGCTCCGCCGGCGCGCCGGTTTCTTCCGCCGCGCCGCTTTCCGCCGCCAGCTCGGCGATGGTCGGATAGCGGAATACTTGCTGCGGGCTGATGCGCAAGCCGTGCTCCGCCGCCCGCGACGCCATCTGTATGCTCAGGATGGAGTCGCCGCCCAGCGCGAAGAAGTTGTCCCTCACCCCCACGCGTTCCAGCCCCAGCAGGCCTTGCCAGATCTCCACCAGCGCCGCCTCGGCCGCGTTCTCCGCCGCCGCCGCTCCCGCCTCGATCTGCGGCTCCGGCAGCCGCTTGCGGTCCACCTTGCCGTTGGCGGACTGCGGCAAGGCGTCCAGCCACACCCAGGCGCGCGGCACCATATAGCCCGGCAGCCGCGTCTCCAGCCATGCCTGCACCGCCGCCGCGTCCGCGGCTTCGGCCGAATCTTGCCGCGCCACCAGATAGCCGACCAATTGCTTCTCGTCCGCGGCGCTGCGCCGCAGCGCGACGGCGCAGCCGCTCAAGCCGGGGTGATGGCCCAGCGTCGCCTCGATCTCGCCCAGCTCGATCCGGTAGCCGCGCAGCTTGATCTGCTCATCCACTCGGCCGAGGAACTCCAGCGCCCCGTCGCGCCGCCAGCGCACGCGGTCGCCGGTGCGATACCAGCGCCCGCCGTCCGGCGGCGGCGCCGCGACGAAGCGGTCCGCCGTCAAGTCGGCGCGCCCCAGATAGCCGAGCGCGAGTCCGTCGCCGCCCGCCCACAATTCGCCGGGCACGCCGACCGGCACCAGCCGGCCGCCGGCGTCGACCACGCGCACCTCGGTATTGCCTATCGGCCGCCCAATCGGAATCGAGCCGCGTTTCACGTCGCCGGCCGTCACCCGATGGCTGCAGGTGAAAGTGGTGTTTTCCGTCGGGCCGTAGCCGTTGATCAGCGCGACGCCCGGGCAGGCCTCGAGAAAGGCGCGGCAGCTCGCCACCGGCAGCGCGTCGCCGCCGGTCAGCAGTTCGCGCAGGCCGCCGAGCGCGGCCGGCTCCTCTTCCACCATCATGCGGAACAGGTCGACGGTCAGCCACATCGTGGTGACGCCGTCGCGCGACGCCGCGTCCAGGAAGGGCATGCCGGGCTCGGCCAGCACCAGCCGCCCGCCGTTCAGCCAGCAGCCCCAGATTTCGAAGGTCGAGGCGTCGAAGCCCAGCGGCGATTGCTGCAGCATCACCGTCGACGCGTCCAAGCGCGCGTAGCCGCCGCCGACGGCGAGCCGGACCACCGCGCGATGCGGCACCGCCACGCCCTTGGGCCGCCCGGTGGAGCCCGAGGTGTACATCACATAAGCCAGGTCCTCTGCGCGCCGCGCCGCGGACGACACGGGCCGCGCGTCGCCGGCCTCGCAGTCGGCCAGGCTCAGCACCGGTCCGGCGTAATCGCCGAGCCAGCCGGCGTCCAGACCGTCGGCGACGATCATCAAGGCCGGCGCGGCGTCGGCCGTCATCGCGCTCAGGCGCGCGGCCGGATAAGTCGGATCCAGCGGCAGATAGGCGGCGCCCGCCTTCAGCGCCGCGAGGAAGGCGGCCAGCAGCCGCGGCGAACGCTCGCCCGCCACGCCCACCACCGCGCCGGCCTCGACGCCGGCCGCGCGCAGCGCGCCGGCCGCACGGTCCGACCACTGATCGAGCTCCGCGTAAGTCCAGCGCTCGCCGCCCTGTTCCAGCGCGACGCGTCCGGGATGGGCGGCCGCGCATTCGCGGAACAACGCGTCGATCGCGGCGTCCGCCCGATACGGCCGCTCATGCCGCCCCCATCCGCGCAGGCGCGCTTCTTCGGCCTCGGACAGGATGGGCAAGCCGCGCGCGTCCGCGTCCGGCGCGGCCAGCGCCGCGCGCAGCAGCGCCAGATAATGTTCGCCCAGCTGGCGGATGGTGGCCGCGTCGTACAGATCGGTGTTGTACTGCCACACCGCGAAAGTGCCGCGCTCGTCACCCTCGATCGACAGATAAAGATCGAAGCGCGCGAACGGGCTGTCCAGGTCGAAGGGCACGGCCGCGCCGCTCGCGGTGCGCACCGCCGGCAGGCGGACGTTCTGGAAGGCGAACACGGTCTGCGCCAGCTGCTCGTGCCGGGGGCCGCCGCGCGCGCGCAGCCGCTCCACGATGGCGTCCAGCGGCACGCCCTGGCGCGCGAAGGCCTGCGCGCTGGCGTCGCGGACCCGGTCCACCAGCGCGCCGAAGCTGTCGCCCTCGCCCACCTCGGTGGCCAGCGCCACCAGGTTGACGAAGTAGCCGGCGATGTCCTCCGCCGCCTGGAAGGGCCGGTTGGCCGCCGGCGTCAGCGTCAGCCCGCGCGCTTCGCCGGTGTAACGCTGCTGCAGCAGCGCGAAGGCGCTGAACAAGGTGGTGAACAGCGTGGTGTTATGGCCGCGGGAGAACGCGGCCGCCGCGTCCATGCACGCGGCCGGAATCTCGAAGCGCTCGGTGCCGCCGCGCCCGCTCAGCGCCGGCGGACGCGCGCGGTCGCCGCGTATCGCCGGCACCTCGTCCACCTCCGCCAGCGCCTCCGTCCAGGCGTCCAGTTGCGCGGCGTAGTCCGGCGACGCCATCCAGCGGCGCTGCCAGGCGGCATAGTCTCGATAACTGAGGCGGGGCGCCGAGGGCTCGGCCGCGTCCGGCGACGCGAGATAGGCGCTGAAATCGCGGATCAGCACGCTCATCGACCAGCGGTCGAAGATGGCGTGATGGATGGTCAGCACCAGCACCGCGGCGCGCTCGGGCGTCGAGAACAGATCGACGCGCCACATCGGCGCGCCGGCGGCGAAGGGCTGTCGCGCCAGTTCCGCGGCGCGCGCGCGCAAGGCGTCGTCGCCGTCCACCGCCCACGCTTGCAAGGCGACGAGCGGCTCGGGCAGCACCCGCTGCAGTTCCGGCTCGCCGTCGCTGAAGACGGTGCGCAGGATGTCGTGCCGGCGCGCGAGCGCCGCGAAGGCGCGGGCGACGGCCTCTTCGTCGACGGCGTCCGCGAGTTCGATCGCCGCCTGTTCGTTGTACATCGCCGGATCGCCCAGCCGCGTCGCCGCGACCAGACGGGCCTGCCCCGGCGACAGCGCCGCCGCGTCGCCGGCCTCGCCCGGCAGCGCCGGCGCCAGCGGCGCGGCGCGCGCGCCTTCGTCGTCGAGCACGCTCAGCAGCGCCTCCTTGGCCTCGCGCAGCCGCGCGACCAGCGCGGCGTCGAGCGCGCCCTGCGGCGCCTGTACCTGAAGCTGGTCGCCGCGACGATGCAGCGTGACGCCCGCGTCGGCAAGATCGGTCATGAGCCGTGCCATGGTCATAGCGTGATTTCCTCCGTGTCGGCGCCCGCGGCCGAATGTTGTTCCGTCACCAGCTTGCGCTCCAGTTGCGCCATCACCTGGTCGATCAGCTCGTCCAGCGAGGAGCCGTCGATCAGGTGCGAGATCGCGACGGACACCCCCAGCGCGCGCTCAAGCGCGTTGCGCAGTTCCGCGCCGGTCAGCGAGTCCACGCCCAGATCCAGCAGCGAAGTCTGACGCGGCAAGGCGGCCGGGCTGGACAGCACCGCGCGCAATTCCGCGTCCAGATAGTCGGCGACCCGCGCGCGGCGCTCGCCGGCGGGACGGCCGCGCAGTTGGTCGAAAGACAGGGTCCGCGCATTCGCCGCCGGCGCGCGGCCGACCAGGCCTTCGATCAGCGGCGGCAGATCGGGCTGCGCCGCGATCCGCGCAAGATCGATCGCGGCCACCACCAGATGCGGCTCGCCGGTGAACGCCCGTTCCAGCGCGGCGAAGGCCTCGCCCTCGCTCAGCGGGTTCAGGCCGCCGGCGCGAATCCGTTCCGCCGTCTTCGCGTCGGCCGCGCCCATGCCGGCCGCCCACGATCCCCAGCCTATGGACAGCGCCGGCCGCGCGCGCAAGCGCCGCCGCTGCGCCAGCGCGTCGAGATAACCGTTGGCGGCGGCGTAGGCGGCCTGGCCGTGACGGCCGACCGCCGCGGAGATGGACGAATACAACAGGAAGAAGTCCAGCGGCTCGGCCTCGGTCAGCCGGTCCAGCAAGACCGCGCCGCCCACCTTGGCGCGCAGGGTCTCGGCGAAGGCCGCGGCGTCCAGCGCGTCCAGCGTCGCGTCGCGCACAATGCCCGCGCAGTGCGCGACGCCGCGTATCGGCCGGCCGGCCGCGGCGAGCGCCCCGCGCAAGGCGGCCTCGTCGGCGACGTCGGCGGCCGCCACGCGGACCTCGACGCCGTCGCCGCGCAGACGGGCGCAAGCGGCCTGCGCCGCCGCGCCGGCTTCGCCGCCGCGGCTGATCAACAGCAGATGGCGCGCGCCGCGCCCGGCCAGCCAGCGCGCGGTGGCGAGGCCCAAGGCGCCGGTGCCGCCGGTCACCACATAGACGGCGTCGCCGTCCAGCGCGGGGAGCGCGCCGGCCGCGCCGGCGCGCCGCAGCCGCGGCGCCAGCACGGTGGCGCCGCGCACCGCCAATTGTTCCTCGGCGGCTTCATCGGCGAGCAAGGCCGCCAGCGCGTCGAAGGACGCCGGCGAACCGTCGATATCTATCGTGCCGCGCCAGCTCCGGCCCTGTTCCCGCCGCGCGACGCGCACGGCCGCGCTCAAGGCGGCGAGGACGGGATCGAGCTCCTCCGCCGGCCCGGTGGCCGCCCCGCCGCGCGTGACAACCGTGATCGGCGCCGCCGACGGCGTCGCGGCGCGCTCTCGCGCCAGCGCGCTCAGCAAGGCGCCGCGGCGCGCGACGGCCGCCAGCGCGTCCTCGTCTCCGGCCGCGCGGTCGAAGGCGAGCACCAGGCCGGCGTCGCCCGCGCGGCGGATGGCGTCGATCTCGGCGGGCGCAATCGCGCAGCGCTCGCCGGCGGCTTCCAGCGCGCGCGCCACTTCCGCGCACAAGGCCGGATCGCCGGCGACGATGCGCTCGCCCGAGCGGCGCGCGCCGGCCGGGGCCGGCAGCGGCTGCCAGGCGATGCGGTACAGCGGCGACTCCGCCTGCGCCCGCCCTTCGTCCACCCAGTAAGGCTGGCGATCAAAAGCGTAGCTCGGCAGCCGCGCGACGCGGCGCCCGGCGCCGGCCGGCGTCGGCCAGTCGACCGGCAGGCCGGCCACATAGCGCCGCGCCAAGGCGTCCAGCCGCTCGGCCGGTTCGCGTCCCGCGTCCGCCGTCTCCGGCGACGCGTCGCGGCTGGGCGGCATCCCGCCGCACACGCCGCTGTGAACGGCGGCGTCCTCGCCGCGCGCGAAGCGGCTCAGCTCGCGCGCCATCTCTTCCGCGCTGACGGCCGTCAGCGCGAGCCGATGCGGGAAATGCGAGCGCGCCGCCCGCGACGCGTGGCAGGCGGCCGCCCACGCCGCGGCGTCGAGCCCGGCCAGATGGGCGGCCAGCCGCGCCGCGTTGCCGCGCAGCGAGGCGTCGGATTTCGCGGAAACGACCAGCAATTGCGCGCCTTCGTCCGCGCCGGCCGCCGTTTCGCCGGCGGCCGCGCGCGGCGGCGCGAGCAGCACCGCGTGCGCATTGGTGCCGCTGAAGCCGAAGGAGCTGACCCCGGCGACGCAGGGCGCGCCGCCGGCGTCTATGCGTTCCGCGCCGAGCGCGAGGCGCAGCGGCAGCGTGTCCCAGTCGATGCCGCGGTTGGGCGTGCGCACATGCAGGGTGGCGGGCACCACGCCATGGCGCACCGTCAGCGCCGCCTTGATCAGCCCGGCTATCCCCGCCGCGCCTTCCAGATGGCCGAAATTGCTCTTGATCGAGCCCAGCAGCACGCGCTCCTCGCGGCCGCGGCCGGCGAACACGGAGGCCAGCGCCGCCGCCTCTATCGGGTCGCCCAGCGCGGTGCCGGTGCCGTGCGCCTCGATATAATTCACCTGCGCCGCGTCGATGCGCGCGGCGCGCAAGGCCGCCCGCACCAGCTCGCGCTGCGCGTGCTCGTTAGGCACCGTCAGGCCCGCGCTGCGGCCATCGTGATTGACCGCCGAGCCGGCGATCAGCGCGTCTATGGTCCGCCCGGCGGCCTCGGCGTCGGCGAGCCGCTGCAGCACCACCACGCCGCAGCCCTCGCCGCGCACGAAGCCGTCCGCGCCGTCGTCGAAGGAGCGGCAGCGGCCGCTGGGCGACAGCATGTGCGCCCGGCATTCGGCGGCGGTGGACAACGGCGACAGCACCACATTGACGCCGCCGACGATGGCGATGTCGCACTCGCCGGCGCGCAGCGCGTTGCAAGCCAGGTGCACGGCGACCAGCGACGACGAGCACGCGGTGTCTATCGTCAGCGTCGGCCCGTGCAGGCCGAGCGCGTGCGACACGCGGCCCGCCAGCACGCTGGGCGCGTTGCCCGAGGCGGTGTAGAGGTCGACCTCATCCGCCCGGCGGAAACGGTGCGCATAGTCCTGATGCATGACGCCGGCGAACACTCCGGTGGCTGAGCCCTTCAGTTCCGCCGCCGTCATGCCGGCGCGCTCCACCGCTTCCCAGCTCACTTCAAGCAGCATGCGCTGCTGCGGATCCAGCATCGCCGCCTCGCGTGCCGAAATGCCGAAGAAGCCGGCGTCGAAGGAGGCGATATCGTCCAAAAAACTGCCGGTGCGGCAGTAGATGCGGCCGCTCGCGTCCGGGTCGGCGTCGAAGTAGCGCTCGACGTCCCAACGCTCGGCCGGCACCTCGCTCACGCCGTCCGCGCCGTCGAGCAGCCGCTGCCACAGCGCCTCCGGCGAGTCGACGCCGGCGAAACGGCAGCCCATGCCGACCACGGCGATGGGCGCGTGCCGGCGCTGTTCGGCGCCGTCCAGTTCGCGCTGCAGGCGTTCGATCTCGCGCAGCGCGTTCCGCATCAGCGCGGTCGTGTCGATCTGGCTCATCGCGCGTCCTTTCTATTCAGTTCCTTCAGTTTCGCGGACAGCATTTCCACGATCTCCTCCTGCGACATCGCGGCGTCCGCCGGCGCGTCGGGCTCGGCGGCGGGCGCGGCGGGCGTCACCTCCGCCTCGGCCATGCCGAACACCGTCCGCGCCAGATGGTCCGCCAAGGCGGCTATGGTCGGATTCGAGAAAATCACCGTGGTCGGTATCGCGCGGCCGAAACGCTTTTCCAGCAGCACGCGCAGATCGGTGATCAGCAAGGAGTCCAGGTCGTAGTCGAACAGCGAGCGCTCGGGGTCCAGCGAGGCCAGCGGCGTGCCGGTCACCAGTGCGGCGTCCTCGGCCAGCAATTGGAACAGACGATGTCGTCTTTCCTCCGCCGGCAGCGCCAGCAGCTCGCTGACCGAGGAGGTGGAGCCCGCGCCCGGCTGGGCGGTGGCGATGCCGGCGAAGCGGCTGGCCGGCACATGCGGCGGCCATTGCTCGATCAAGCGCCCCCAATCGATGGGCAGCAGCACGAGGTGGGCCGGCAGGTCCGCCCCCAGCGCGATCTCGAAAGTGGCGCGGCCGCATTCGGCCTCGATCTGGCCGATGCCCAGCTGCGCGAGCCGCCGCTTGGCGTTGGCGCTGGAGCGGGCCAGCATGCCCACGTCCTGCCACGGCCCCCAGGCGATGGACAGCGCCGGCAAGCCTTGCGCGCGGCGGCGCGCGGCCAGCGCGTCTAGGTAGGCGTTGGCCATCGCGTAGGTCGATTGCCCCGGCGCGCCGAAGGCGGCGGCGGCGGAGGAAAACAGCACGAAGTGTTCCAGCGGGTAAGCCAGGGTGCGCTCATGCAGCAGCCAGGCGCCGCGGGCCTTGCCGGCCAGGGTGGCGGCCAGCGACGCCGGCGTGACGTCGCCGACCAGGCAGTCCTCCACCACGCCCGCCAGATGGCAGACGCCGCGCAGCGGCGGCATGGTCGCGTCGATCTCGGCCAGCAGCGCGTCGACGTCCGCTTCCGCCGCCACGTCGGCCTGCCACACCTTCACCTCCACGCCGTCGCGGCGCAGCGCGGCCAGCGCCGCCTCGGCCGCGGCGTCGGCCGCCCGGCGGCCGGTCAGCACCAAGGCGCGCGCGCCCAGCGCGGCCAGCCAGCTCGCGACGCGCAGGCCGAGTTCGCCCAGCCCGCCCGTGATCAGCCACGTGGCGTCCGCCGAGAGCGCGAGGTCCGCTCTGAGCGGCAGCGCGCGCTCGTCGAAGCGCGGCGCGGCGACCGCCTCGCCCTTGACCGCGACTTCGGTCTCGCGCTCGAAGTAATCCAGGCCGCGGCGGATCGCCCGCGCGTCGCCCGCGTGCAGCGCCAGCGTCTGCAGATGCGGCGTTTCCATCGCCACCGCGCGCGACAGCGCCTGCAGCGGCGCCGAGGCCGGCGCGTCCGGCGCCAGCGCCAAGGCGATGCGGCAAGGCCGCTCGCGCCGCGCGGCCGTGGCGAACAGTTCCAGCGCCCCGGCGTAAACCGCCGGCGCCGGCGCGTCGCCGCGCGCCTCCAGCCCGCGGCAATCGACGATCAGGCCCGCCTTGTCGAAGGGAATATCGTTCACCGCAGCCACCACGACGGCCTCCTTGCCTTCGTCGCGCAGCATCGCCGCCAGCCCTGCCGCCGTATCCCCCGCTCCGCTCAGGATGGCGATGGTCGCCGGCAACTCGGCGGCCTCGCCGCCCGCCGCGTCGCGCCATTCCACCGCATAGCCCTCGCGCAGCGGTTCGACGCGCAGCAATTCATTGCGGGTCACCTCGCGCGACTCCAGGCCGGTCATTTCGAGCAGCACCTTGCCGGCGTCGAACAGGCTGGCCTGCCCCCGCTCGGCCGACGCGTGACAGCGCATCCCGGCGCCGGTCCGCCCGTGCAGCGCCAGCCGCGCGATGCGCGTCGGCACAAAAGCCTTGCTGCCCTCGGGCCGCGCGGCGGCGGCCACCAGTTGCAGCACCGAATCCAGCACCCCGGGGTGCAGCAACCAGCCGGCGTCGTCGGCGTCGTCCCGCATATCGCAAGACGCGTCGCCGTCCCCGACCACGATGCCCGACAGACGCCGGAAGGTCGGTCCCATCACCACGCTGCGCGCGCGCAGCCAGCTATCCATCAGCTCGGTGGAGATCGCTTCTCCGCGCACCGGCTCCGACGGCCCGGCGCCCGGCGCCTCGCCGGCGTCCACCCTGGCCGTCGCGTGGACGTCGGCGGACTCCAGCGTCAACACCGTGGCTTCGAAACCGTCGCCGTCGCGCACCAATTGCAGCTGGACCTTGCGCGCCGCGCCCGACGGAATCACCAGCGCGGCCGGGAAGCGCAGATCGCTCAGCACGCAGCCGTCCGAGCCGGTGAGCGCGCGCGCGCCGTCGGCCATCATCACCGCGAGCGCCGCGCCGGACACCACCACCTTGTCGTAAATCACGTGATCCTGCAGGAAGGGCAAGACGGCCACGCTCCATTCGGCGTCGAAGAAGGTCGCGCCCAAGGCCGGCGCGTCGGTGCGCCGTCCAAGGAAGGGCGTCGCGCCCGCCGCCAGGAAGCGCGGCGCGCGGTCTATCCAGTGACGCTGGCGCTGGAAGGGATAGGTCGGCAGCGCCACCCGGTTGCCGTCGCGGTAATGCTGGGACAGCTCCAGCGTCAGGCCCGCGGTCCACAGCCGCGCCAGCGCGTCCGGCGAGGCCGGATCGAGCGAAACCATGCCGGCAGCGCCCGCGCCCAGCGCCGTGTCGCCGAAGTCCAGCACCCATTCCGCGCCGGCCGCCTCCAGCGCCTCGGCGGCGTCCGCCGCGCCAGGCGCCGTGCCCGCGCCGGCCAGTTCTTCGCGCACCGCCTCCGCACTGTCCAGCGGCAGGCCCGAGGCCGCGCTGATCCACAACAGCGACGGCGCGACGGCGCGCTCCGCGCGGCGCTGCCGCGCATCCTCAAGACTCAGCGCGCCCGCCGCGAAGGCCGCGGCGAACACCCCGCTCCCCGTCGCGCACACGCTGGCCGGCACGACGCCGCTCGCCTGCCACAGCTGCACGCGGGCCAATACCGCGTCCAGATCCTCGGCGCCGCCGAAGGCGAAGCTCAGCTCCGGCGCGCGCGCCGGCACTTCCGCCGCGATCGTCTCCGCGCTCGGCTCGCCGGCGGCGAAGGCGCGCAGCGCGACGATCAAGGCCTCGCGGGATTCGGCGCGGAACGCCGCGCGCTGCTCCCAATGCCGCCGCCCCAGCGCCGCCGTCAGGCAAACGTCCTCTATCCTCAGCTCGGGATGGCCGTCAAGAAAGTCCGCATAGTCCGCGCACAGCGCGGGCAAGGCCTCGCCGCGCGCCGACAGCAGCAAGAGCGGCGCGACGTCCGGCGTGCGCGGCGCGCGCGGCGGCGCCGCTTCTATGATCACGTGGGCATTGGTGCCGCCGATGCCGAAGGAGCTGACGCCGGCGCGCCGCAGCGGCGCGTCCCAAGGCGCGGTTTCCGTCGGCAGGTAGAAGCCGGCGTCGCCGCGCAGCGCGTCTATCGCGCGTTCCGCGCCGACGGCGGCCGGAATCCGCCCATGCGCCACCGCCAGCGCGGCCTTGATCAGCCCGCAAGCGCCCGCCGCCGCGTTCAGATGGCCGACGTTCGCCTTCAAGGTGCCCAGTGCGCAGCGCGCGTCGGCGCCGGAACGCTGGCCCAGGGCCGCGCCCAGCGCCGCCAGTTCCACCTCGTCGCCGATCGCCGTGCCGGTGCCGTGCGTCTCCACATAGCCTATCGACGCGCCGTCCACCTCGCTGAGCGCCAGCGCCTGGCGGATCACGTCCTGCTGCCCGCGCCCGCCGGGCGCGGTGAAGCCCACCTTGGCCGCGCCGTCGTTGTTGACCGCGCCGCCGCGAATCACCGCCATGATGGGGTCGCCGTCGGCCAGCGCATCCTCCAGGCGGCGCAGCACCACCACGCCCGCGCCGTTGCCGAAGACGGTGCCGCTGCTGTCCGTGGTGAACGGACGGCAGGCGCCGTCCGCGGACAGAATGCTGCCCTCCTCGTACACATGGCCTTGCCGCTGCGGCAAGGCGACGCTGACGCCGCCCGCCACCGCGAAGTCGCACTGGAAGCTCAGCAGTCCCTGCATCGCCTGAACCACGGCGACGAGGGAAGTCGAGCACGCGGTCTGCAAGCTGATGGCCGGGCCGCCGAAATCGAGCCGGTAGGCGACCTGGGTGGCCAGATAGTCCTTGTCCACGCCCACCCATTGCTGCAGATAGCGGTTGGGCGACGCGCGGTCCAGCCGGTCGCGTACGTGGTCGACGAGATAATCGACGCTGGCCGAGCCGGCCCAGATGCCGACGCGCGCGCCGCGCGCCGCGCCGTGACCGGCGCGCTCCAGCGCCTCGTGCACGCATTCGAGGAAAATCCGCTGCTGCGGGTCCATCGCCGCCGCCTGCGACGGCGGAATGCCGAAATAGGCCGCGTCGAATTGATCGACGCCGTCCAGCGGGCCGCCGGCGCCGACGAAGCCGGGCTGGGCCAGCACCGTTTCCGGCACGCCTTCGCGGCGCGCCGCGTCCGCGCCGAAGCGTTCGATCGCGACCCGGCCGTCGGCTATCATCGACCAGAACTGTTCCAGGGTGCTGACGCCGGGCAGGCGGCAGCTCGCGCCTATGATCGCTACGGCGTCTACGGGTGTTGCATCAGTCATTACAAAGCCTCCTTGCGTGCGCGTACGCGCTGTCGATAGGCGCGCGCGCCGTCGACGTCCATCATTGGGGAAAGGTCCGCCTCGCCCGTATCGGCGCGCTCGGCGAGCGCCCGTATCGTGGCCAGCGAAAAGAAATCGACCAGCGGGGGCACCGCGACGCCGCGCGACGCCAGCAGCGCGCGCAGCCTCACAATGTGCATCGAGGTGGCGCCCGCGTCGAAGAAGCCCTGCCGCGGGTCTATCTCGACGCCGACTACCTCGGCGAAGGCGGCCAGCATCGTGGCCTCCAGCGAAGCGTCGCGCCGCGCCGCCGCGGCCGGGGCCGCCGGCGCGGGAGCCGGGGCCGCCAGTTCGGCGAGACGCGCGCGGTCCACCTTGCCGTTCGCCGTCAGCGGCAAGGCGTCCAGCACCATCACGTGATGCGGCTGCATATAGGCGGGCAGATGCAGCACCAGTTGAGTGCGCACGGCCGCGACCACGTCGCCTTGATAATCCGGCAGCGCCACCACGTGCAGCTGGATCACCGTCGCGTCCTTGCGCCGGGCCACCGAGGCCACGGCGCGCGCCAGGCAGCCGGCGCGCATCGCGGCCGCCTCGATCTCGCCCAGCTCGATCCGATAGCCCTGCACCTTGACCTGCCCGTCCATCCGTCCCAGCAGTTCAAGCTCGCCGTCCGGCTGCCAGCGCGCGAGATCGCCGGTGCGGTAGAGTCGCCGGCCCTCGGCGTCGATGAAGAAGCGGCGCTCGGTTTCCGCCTCGTTGCCCAGATAGGCGAGCGCGAGTCCGCGGCCGCCCAGCAGCAATTCGCCCACCACGCCGTCCGGCCGCTCCCGGCCGTCGGGCGCGCGCACGAAGCATTGCTGGTTGGACAGCGGCCGGCCGTAGGGAATCGACGCCAGCACGGCGTCCTCGGGCGCGATCGGATGCACCACCGACCAGATCGACACCTCGGTCGCCCCGCCCAGGCTGATCGGCCGCAACGCCGGAAACGCGTCGCGCAGCCGCCCGGCCAGGCCGGGCGCGATCCAGTCGCCGCTCATCAGCGCCAGGCGCAGATGCGGCGAACGCGGCGCGGACACTTCCAGCATCAGTTCCAGCACCGCCGGCACGGAATTCCAGATGGTGACCCCGCCGTCGCTGAGCGCCTGGGCCATCGCGTCCGGATCGCGCGAGCGGGCCGGGAACACCACCTCGCCGCCGACCGCGAGCAGGCCGAAGATGTCGTAGACCGACAAATCAAAGGCCAGCGAGGACACGCACAGCGCGCGATCGGCCGGGCCGACCGCGAAGCGTTGGTTGATGTCGTCTATGGTGTTCGCCGCGGCCTCGTGCGCGATCAGCACGCCCTTCGGCCGCCCGGTGGAACCTGAGGTGAAGATCACATAGGCCGCGTCGCCGGCCTCGAGGTCCGCGGCCGGACCCGCGTCGCCGCGCGGCAGCGGCTGGTCCAGACGCAGCGCGGGCACCGGCAGCGCCGGGCCTGCCGCGCTCAGCAGCGCGAGACGGGCGCCGGCCTCGCCGAGCAGTTCTTCCATGCGCGCGGCCGGCCAAGACGGCTCTATCGGCAGATAGACCGCGCCCGCCATCACAATGCCCAGCAGCGCCGCCACCGCGCGCGGCCCCGGCGCGACGATGGCCGCCACCACCTCGCCGCGCGCCACGCCGCTTTGCCGCAGCGCGCCGGCGATGTCTTCCGCCTCGCGCAGCAGCGCGCCGTAGCTCAGCGTCGTCTCGCCCTGCCTGACCGCCACCGCCTCCGGCGCGATCCGCGCCTGCCGGACGATGGGGGTTTCCAGCCGGCGCGGCGCGCGCTCCGCCGCGGTGGCGTTGACCGCCGCGCGCCGCGCCGCCTGCTGCGGCGCGAGCCGGGCCAGCGTCGGCCGCTCCACGGCCGCGGCGTCCGTCGCCATCGTTTCCAGCGCGCCGAGGAAGACCTCGAACATCGCGTCCACCATGCCGTCGGGGAACAGCTGCGCGACGGACTCCCACATCAGCACCAGCCTGTCGCCGCGCCGTCCCAGGACGGCGTGCAGCGACACCTGGGGCGTGGGGTTGGCCATGTCGACCACGCGGCCGACGCCGTCCAGCAGGGCCAGATCGTCCGCCGGATCGCCGGACAGCAAGCTGGTCAGCACCACCGGCATCAGCACGGGCGCGCCGTTGCGCCGGCTCAGCTCGCGCAGAATCGACACGCCGGAGCACCAGGGCGCGTCCAGATCGGCCCACACTTGCCGCTGCACCGCTTGGGCGAAGGCGGCGAACGAGGGGTGATGCTCGCTCAGCGACAGCAAGGTGTTGCTGGTGTAATCGCCTATCGCCAGCCCCGCCTGCTCCGCCCGCGTGTTGCAAGTCACGTTGAGCGTGAAGGCGTGCGCCGCCGTCCACAGCCGCAGCGTGTCGGCGAAGGCGGCGATGCACAGCGAAGTCAGCGTGACCCCGAGCGCCTGCGCCCGCGCCGTCAGCGCCGCGGACATGGCGGCGGGCAGCTCCCGGCGGCAGTTGGCGAAGCGCGGCTCGGCCACCTCGGCCAGCGCCATCTTCATCGGCAACTCCGGCGCCGGCGCGATGGCTTCGACCCGGCGCAGCCAGGCCTCGCGCTGCGCCTCGGTCGCCGCCGGCGGCGTCATCGGCGTGATGCATTGCGCGGGGGCCTCGTCGGCCGCGTCGCGCGCCAGCTCGGCCATCAGTTGCAGGAAGCTGCGCAGATCGCCGGCCAGCAGGCTGAGCCGCAGGTGCAGGATAGCCGTGCTCTCGGTCAGACGGGAGACGACGGCGAGCACGGGCGGGCCGTCGCGCTCGGCCAAGCTCTCGCGCGTCGCCTCCAGCCGTTCCGCCGCCTCCGCCGCGTCCAGCCCGCGCAAATCCTGCGGCGGCAGCAAGGGATCGTAGGCCAGCGCGTCGAACGCGCCGCGCCCGTCCGCGCCCACCGTCATCCGCAAGGACGGGTGGCGGGCGACCAGCCGCGCGAGACGCCGGCCCAGTTCCGGCGCGCGCGCGGCGTCTATCTCGAAATCCACGCGGATATGCGGGGACACGCTGCCCAGCGGCACCCCGCCCTGCTGGCCTATCCAGTAAGCCTGCTGCATCTCGGACAGTTCGAACGCCTCCCCCGCCGCATAGCGGCGAGCCGCGGCCGGCGCCGCGGCGTCCAGGCGCGGGGCGTCGACGATTTCGCGCCGCAGTTGCCGGGCGGAGAGCGCGAACAACGCCGCGAACGACAACTCCACGCCATGACGCGCGCGCGCGGCGGCGGCAAGCCGCGCGGCCGACAGCGAATCCAGCCCCAGATCGATCAGCCTGGCGTCGGGCGACGCGGCCGCGCCGGGCACGAAGCGCGCGATCTCGGCCAGAATCGCGTCGTCGGCCACCTCGGCCGCGTCGTCGGCGACGATGCGCAGTTCGCCGCGCAGCAGCGCGTCGCGGGTGGCGCCGCGCCGGGTCTTGCCGCTGGAGGTGCGCAGGATGCTGCCGCGCCACAGCAGCGCGATGCGCGCCGGCGCCACGCCGTGCTCCCGCGCCAGCGCCGCGCGAATCACCGGCAGGATGTCACGGGCCTCCGCCTCCCCGCAGCCGCCGCGCACCTCGGCGCCGATCAGAATCCCTTCGCCGTCCTCGCCGTCGACGGCGGCGGCGAAGGCGCGCCCCTTCCGAATCGACGGATGGCAGGCCGACACGGTGTCTTCCAGATCGTGGCTGTAGACATTCCGGCCGCCGACGATGATCAAATCCTTCAAGCGGCTGGTGACGAACAGATCGCCCTCGTGCAGAAAGCCCAGATCGCCGGTTCTCAGCCATGCGCTGTCGCCGTCGGCCAGCCGCGCGCCGAAGATCTCGCGCGACTCCTCCGGGCGGCGCCAATAACTGTCGGCGACCGTGCTCCCGGTCACCCATATTTCGCCGACGGCGTCCGGCGCGCACGGCGCGCGCGTGTCCGGGTCCACGATGCGGACGCGCGTATCGATCAGGCTGACGCCGCAGGCCGCCAATTCGACGCCGTCCGTCTGCGGCGAGACGCGGCCGCGCGCCAGCGCCTCCCGCGCAAAGCGCACGCCGCGCGTGCCCTCGCCGCAACGGCCGGCGGTCACCTTCAAGGTCGCCTCGGCCAGGCCGTAGCCCGGCACCACCACCGAAGAACGCAGCCCAAACGGCGCGAAGGCCGCCTCGAAGCGGCGCACCGTGTCACAGCGCACCGGCTCCGCGCCGTTCAGCGCATAACGCAAGGACGACAAATCGGTGCCCGGCGCGAGATCGCCCGCGCGGTCCGCGCACAAGGCGTAGGCGAAATTCGGCGCGGCGGTGTGAGTGCCGCGCCGCGCGGCTATCGCGCGCAGCCAGGACATGGGCTGGGCGACGAATTTCTCCGGCGCCATCAGATAGGCGGGGAAGCCGCATTGCAAGGGGGTGAGAATGCCGTACACCAGGCCCATGTCGTGGAAGTACGGCAGCCAGCTGATCATCGCGCTGTCCGCGTCGTGCATCGCGCCGCGGTCAAGATCGTCTATCGTCGCCCACAGCCCGGTTTGCGTGACCACCACGCCCTGCGGCGTGCGCGTCGAACCCGAGGTGTACTGCAGCAGCGCCGGACTGGCGTCCTTCGCCGCCCGCAAAAAGGGCGCGGCGCGCTCGGCCTCGTCGGTGCGCATCCAGCGCAGGCCCGGCAAGGCGTCCCGCGCCTCCGCGCTCAGCGCGATGGCGGCGCCGCAGTCCTGGGCGATCGCCGCCATCGTGTCGCGGCCGTGACGCGGCGCCACCGGCACCGGGATCACGCCGGCCAGGCAGCAGCCGAAGAAGGCCGGAAGGAAATCGAGCGGCTCCTGATAGACCAGCATCACGCGCTCGCCGGCCTCGGTCGCTTGCGCCAGGCGCGCGGCGATGCCGGACGCGCGTTCGCACAGCGCCGCATAGCTTAGCGCGAGCGCTTTCTCCGGATCGGCCGACGCGTAGGCGAGACGCTCGGGACTCGCCTCCGCCCGCCACAGCAACTGCCGGGCGATGCTAGGCGCTTCGCTATGCGAAAAAGCTTGATGAGGGCCGAACTTGTCGGCGGCGGGCGTCCGCCGAGATGCGACATCGGATGAGGAATACATTGCATGACCTCCATGTATCGACAACTGCTCCGGGTATGCCGGGCGCGCGCCCATCGAATCCACCCATATGGCATGGCTCGAGTCGTCGCGTCGCCCTAATCGGGCCGGCTTGCGCCGTCGCCCTGTCACGCGCTCAGCCGCGACGGAATGCCGCGACGATCGCGAGAACCTTAAATACAGGCCGGGCCGTAGCCCGCCCCATTCAAGAAGCAGCCATGCTGTTTTTGATATATTCCGCCCTATCGAAACCGTTTCTTCGACAGGTTGGCGAGGATCATCCCTTCGTTTTCACGTAAGGATGCGTGACGCGTGCGCGGCGGTTTGCCTAAGCAGCGTTTGAATCAAGAGAATAGAATTGCCAATGTGTCTCATGCGCCGTAATCGGACTTTCTTTTGAGATGATTCGATATCATTTCAGCGATCAAACCATTGCGACTCAGCATTGCTTTACGCTTTGCATTCCTATTTCCCCGTGTCGTCCAAAACCAGGAAAACGCAATGAATATTGACGCTCAAATTGTTTTCGTATAGATTTATTTGATCGCGTTAATTCTAAAAATCCCGCACGGGAAGAATTAAGCGTCAGCACTATACTGAAAGACCTCTAGGAAAAGCATCCCCCGAACTGCCAGTTACAACTTCAGCCGATTTACGGCTTATATTTTTTGAAACACGAATTTTCGCGGCAATATCAAAGATTTAAGCGCCGCGAACTGGCCTATAAAAATAGCGCCGAGGCCGATCAATTAAATCTCAATCGACCTGACAATTACGGCATAAACGACCGGCAATTGTTCAATTAATTGATCCAATACCGGAAAATCTTTTATTAAAGAAAATAAATATAAGGATGACGTTCGGTAACGAAACATCCGGCGCAGGCAGCATTGTCATAATGTTCGGACATCAACCAATGCTTATGACATATTAAATTTTCTTAATAATGCGAGCCGGGCGGACAGGCGGAAGGATAGAGGGGGAAAGCGAACCGGGGCCGGATGGCGGGAAGAGAGTGTGAAGCGCCGCCTCAAGGACGAGGCGGCGCGGTTCCGCTTAAGGCGCGGACTGCGCGGAGACCTGGAGCGGCGGCTTACTCCGCGGCGGCGGTATCCCGCAGCAAGGCCGCCAGTCTGGCGATGCCGATCTCGATCCGCTCCGGCGAGGCATGGCTGAAATTCAGGCGCAGATAGCCCAGGTTCTGTTCCGGCTCGGGGAAGAAGGCCTCGCCCGGCATAAAGGCGACGTTCTGCTTCAAGGCCAGCGGCAGCAAGGCGCGGGTATCTCTCGCCCGCTTCAGCTTGAGCCAGAAAAACAGCCCGCCCCGCGGCAACTGCCAATCGGCCAGATCGCCGAAATGCCGCTGCAGCGAATCCTGCATCGCGTCGCGGCCGGCGCGATACACCTCGCGCAAGTCCAACATCCGTTGCTCATGGCCGGGGTCGCTCAGCTGGCGGGCGATGAACCACTGCGCCGGGCGGTTGGTGTGCAGATCGGTCGCCTGCTTCAGCCGCATCAGATAGGGATACAGCTCCGGCGAGGCGATCAGGAAGCCGACGCGCAGCCCAGGCGCCAGGGTTTTGGAAAAGGAGCCGGAGTAAATCCACGGCGCGCGCTTCAAATGGCTGACCAGCGGCGCCGGCGCTTCGCCGTCGTAGCTGAGCGCGCGATAAGGATCGTCCTCGATCAAGGGCACGCCGGCGGCGTCGATGACGGCCGCCAGCGCCTGCCGGTCTTCGGCGCTGTAACAGCTGCCCGCCGGATTTTGAAAGCTGGGAATCAGATAAGAGCAGCGCGCCTGAGACTCACTCAAGGCGGCGGCCAGCGCCTGCGGCTCCAGCCTGCCGTCCCGTTGCGCCACTGCGTGAACGCGGGCGCCGAACAACTTGAAAGCCTGCAAGGCCGCTAGATAAGTCGGCCCTTCGGTCACCACCGGCGTGCCGGGATCGATGAACAGCTTGGCGCATAAATCGATGCTCTGCTGCGAGCCGGACAGCACCAACACCTGCTCTGCCTCGCAAGCGATGCCCATGCGCCGCGCCTGCTCCGCGATCAAGCCGCGCAATTCCGGCTCGCCCTCGCTGGCGCCGTATTGCGCCAGGCCCGCCGGCATATCGGTGAAATCGAGCTGCGGCAAGCATTGGCCGGCCGGCAGGCCGCCGGCGAAGGAAATCATCTGCGGCTGTTGCGCCGCCGCCAGGATTTCCCGGATCAGCGACCCGCTGAGCCGTTCGATGCGCTCAGAAAACATGGTACTCTGCATAAGCTTGTCCGCAACTTTCTTACTAATGTCAATAATATTGACTCAATCTACCGACCACAGCAGGTTCCGTCAACATGGCTGACCTATCTCCGTCCGACGACATGCGCGCCGCCATGGAAGCCTTCTTCCATGCCTACAAGGCTTTCACCGATAAACCGGATGAAATGCTGGCCAAACGCGGCCTGGCGCGAGTGCACCACCGCATCCTGTTCTTCGTCGCCCGCTACCCCGGCCTGTCGGTCAAGGACCTGCTGGCCGCGCTGGGCGTGACCAAGCAGGCCATCAATATGCCGCTGCGCCAACTGCTGGAAATGGCGCTGGTGCAAAGCGTGGCCGCGCAGCACGACAAACGGGTCAAACAGCTGACGCTGACTTCGGAGGGACGCAAGCTGGAGGAAGCCCTGCACCGCGAGCAGCTGAAACTGCTGCAGACGGCGTTTGAGCAGACGGGGAAGCCGGCCACCGCCGGCTGGATGCAGATCAACCGCAGCCTGGCCTCGCACTCGCGCCCCGACGACGCGCCCTCGCGCGGCAAAGCTTGACCCTGTAGCCGCTTCATGGTTTGCAATGCGCTGGCGAGGCCCGTCCATCGCATTTTCCCGACCTACCGCGCCAGTCCGGCGCGCCGAGGAGCACGCCATGAATTGTCCCAGTTGCCAAGTCACCCTGCTGATGGGCGAACGTTTGTCCGTCGCCATCGATTACTGTCCGCAATGCCGCGGCGTCTGGCTGGCGCCCGGCCAGCTGGAGCGCCTGCTGCAAACCCAGGCTCCGGCGGCCCCCGCCGCCGCTTACGCGCCGTCCGCGCACGGTCGCGGCCATGACGACGAACACCGTCGGGACAGCCGCCACGGAGGCCATCACGGCGGCAAGCATGGCTGGCTGCGCAAGCTGCTGGACTGATCCGTCCCCGGATACAAAAACGGCCCGGACTCATGTCCGGGCCGTCTTGCCCTGCTCTTGCTCGAAGGTTCAGTCTATGCGTTCGTAACGCACTTCCAGCACCTCGATGTCTTCGTCGCCGTCCGGCCCGCGAAACAGCACTGAATCGCCCTCGCGCGCCTTCAACAGCGTCCGCGCGATAGGCGAGATCCAGCTGATGCGGCCGCGCGCCAGATCGATCTCGTCCACGCCGACGATGCGCAGCAATTGCTCGCTGCCGTCGCCGCGCTCTATCAACACGGTGGCGGAGAAGAACACCTGATCGGTCGCTTCCCGGGTTTCCGGGTCCACCACCTCGGCGATTTCCAAGCGCTTGGTCAGAAAACGGATGCGGCGGTCGATCTCGCGCAAGCGGCGCTTGCCGTACAGATAGTCGCCGTTCTCGGAGCGGTCGCCGTTGCTGGCCGCCCAGTTCACGACCTGCACCATTTCCGGCCGCTCGCGGTTGACCAGATGATAAAGCTCGTCCTTCAGCCGCTGCCAGCCGCCGGGCGTGATGTAGTTCTTGGTGGAAGCGGGCAGACGCCGCTCAACCGGAAGATCCTCTTCCGCCTCGTCGTTTTCCCTGGTAAACGCTTTGCTCATCTTCGTCCATCCATCCATGAAAAACGCCAGCATCAACGGCCGGCGGCGGGTTCCAACAAGGCCAGGCAATGCGGCAGCAGCCCCTTGGGCTTCAGCTTGATCCGCTGCAACTGCTCGCGATCCAGCCACTCCAGCGCGTAATGATTGTCCGGCCCCATCTTGGCCAGCTCCGGCCCGCCCAGCCTGAGCTCACCGGCGTGGCTGGCCGCCAGAAACACGTGTTCGACCCTGTCCTTGGCGTCCAGCACGCACAGGCTGCCGCCCAGACGGACGTTGAGCCCGGTTTCCTCGCGCGTCTCGCGCACGCAGGCGATGGCAGCCGTCTCGCGCCGCTTGATGCCGCCGCCCGGCAACACATAATAGTCCTTGCCGGGTTTGAGGCGATGCATCAGCAGGATGCGCCCGCCGTCGACGATGGCGATGGAAGCGCGCTCGCGTTTGCCGCTCGCAAGCGGAGCCGGCGCGGAGACCGGCGCCTCGCCGCGCAAGCGCGTCCAGGCGCGGGCGGCCAGGCCCCACAATAGGGCGCGCACGCTCAGCGGTGCGCCTTGGCCGAAGCCTTCTTGACCGGAGGCGCCTTCTTGCCGCCGGTAACGGTCAGATTGGACCACTTCATCACCGCGGCCACTTCAGCGGAGTTCAGTTCGTAGAACTGACCGCGCTTCAAGCGCGGAGGCAGGCCGATATTGCCGAAGCGCACGCGGATCAGCCGGCTGACGGTCAGGCCGAAGTGCTCGAACATGCGGCGCACTTCGCGGTTGCGGCCTTCCTTGATCACCACGTTGAACCATTGGTTGGCCGCCTCTTCCGGGCCGCCTTTCTGGAAGATGCGGTCAAAGCGCGCGTCGCCGTCTTCCAGCTCCACGCCGGCCACCATCTGCTTCATGATTTCCGGCGTCAGCTCGCCCAGCACCCGCACCGAGTACTCGCGCTCCACTTCGAAGCTGGGGTGCATCATGCGGTTGGCCAGCTCGCCGCTGGTGGTGATCAGCAGCAGGCCCGAGGTATTGACGTCCAGGCGGCCTATCGCCACCCAGCGGCTGGATTTGGCCTGCGGCAGGCGATCGAACACGGTGACGCGGCCTTCCGGATCGTCGCGGCTGACGATTTCGCCTTCTTCCTTGTGATACATGATCACGCGCGGCAGGCGGTCCGGCCATTTCAGTTTGATCTGGTCGCCTTTGACCATCACGCGGTCGCGCGGGCCGACGCGGTCGCCCAGGCTGGCTTTCTTGCCGTTGACCGTGACCTGGCCGGCCTCGATCCACTCTTCCATTTCACGGCGCGAGCCGACGCCGGACGCCGCCAGCGCTTTTTGCAGCCGCACCGGCTCGATGTCGTCCAGGTCCACGCGGACTTCGCGCAGGCGCTTGGCCTTGTCCTTGATGTCCTGATTGGGGCTGCGCAAGCGCAGCTTCTTGGCCTTCTGCACCAATTGCGGCCTGCCGCCCTCCGGCTTGCCCTGACGCGGCTGAGCGCCGCCCTTTCCCGCGGCCGGCTGACCCGCCGGCGCGGCGGCGTTCTTGTTGCCGAAGCGGCGTTCGTGATCCAGGGCCACGTTGCCGTTGACGTCGCCGTTGCTGTCGCGCTGGTAGGTCGGCTTGTTGCGGCCTTGCGCCTGCTGCATCTGCTGCTGTTCCTGCTCGCGGCGGCTCAGCTTGAACAGCGGCGTGCCTTCGTGCATCAGCGGGTTGCCGTAGGCGTCGCGCGCGGCGCGGCCGTTCTGCGGCGCGCGGCCCTTGCCGCCGTTGGCGCGGGCTTGGCCTTGCCGGGCGTTGGCCTCGGCCGGCTGGCCGTTGCGGTTCTTGATCATGCCGCCCTGGGTCTTGCCGCGCGGCTGAACGCCGCCGGTGCCCGGCTGGCGCGCTTGGGATGTTTCGCGACCTTTGACACGCGCCACCGGCTGGCGGGCGTGATTGCGTTGTCCTTTAGACATATGTGCTTTGCTCTTTCCGTGCGAGCAACCGGCAGAATGTCGATGTTATTCTGCGATGGGCTCGAAATTATCCGCCTCATCGTCGAGGGGGATGTCGTCTGTGGCCGCTGCCGGGCCTTGATCCCTAGGCATCGCCTCGGGCACTACCAGGCTTCCCAGCTCCGCCAACGGCGGCAGATCCTTGAGCGAGACAAAGCCCAGATCGTCCAGGAATTTTCGGGTAGTGGCATACAAGCCCGGCCTGCCGGGTACGTCCTTGTGGCCGATGACTTCGATCCAGCCGCGTTCCAGCAGAGTCTGCATCACGCCGGTGGACACCGATACGCCGCGTATCGCTTCGATATCGCCACGGGTCACAGGTTGTTTGTAGGCGATGATCGCCAAGGTTTCCATTACCGCGCGCGAGTATCGCGGCGGCTTTTCCGGGTTCAAGCGGTTCAAGTATGGCGTGAACTCCGCTCGGGCGCGAAAGCGCCATCCCGACGCCAATTTGACCAGTTCAACGCCCTTGCCCCTCCAGTCGCTCTGGATATCGTCAAGGATGTCGTTGATCAGCGCGGCTTTCACCTCTTCGGTGAACAGCTTTTTGAGCATGGCAACCGACAGAGGTTCCTGCGCGGTCAGTAACGCCGTCTCCAGCACGATCTTCAGATATTTTAGGTCGGTGATGGTGGACATTGAGCCGTGAAGCCGAAACACGTTTGCGCAGGAAACCGGACATTCTACATGAACTCTCCGTCCGGAGCTAAATTAATCCTTCCGCCATGTCGTCCCAGGCCGCCAGCGCGGTCAGGCTGTAACGTCGGAACGCCCGCCCGCCGTGCTCCATCGTTTCCAGCAACTGGCCGCCGCAGGCCTCCACCGTGCGCACCGCCGCCGGCCGGTCCGCCGGACAGACCAGCACCCAGTTGCCGTGCGCCGGCTTCTCGCCCAGCGTCTGCACGTATTGCAGCAGCACCCTGCCGTAGCCGTGGCCGCGCCAGGCCGGCAGCACTTCGAAGGCGATGTGGCCGATGCGCTCCACGATCAGCGCGCTGTCGGCCAAGCGCTGGCGGATCGCGCCTATGATCTCGGTGCGGCCGTTGATCAGGAACCAGGTGCGGCACGGCACCCAGCCCTCGGGCAGCGCCCGCCCTTCGGCGTGTTCCAGCAATTGCCCAAGCCAGGCGTCGGGGTCCGCGCCGGCGCGGCGGTAATAGTCCAGCCCTTCCTCGTGGCAGGCCTGAAAAAAAGGCCGATAGGCTGGCAGATGTTTCTGGTCGGCCGCTTCGATGTGCATGGCATGCTCTCGCAATGGATACCTGTATCCTAATCGCTGCCGCGCCAACATCAAGTGCAAATCGGCGCGCGCCCGCCTCAGACCAGCGCAATCCTGACATAAATGGGCTGGTACGGCGCCTCCTGGCTGACCT
Source organism: Chromobacterium sp. FG89 (assembly GCF_057808735.1). Classification (NCBI taxonomy): domain Bacteria; kingdom Pseudomonadati; phylum Pseudomonadota; class Betaproteobacteria; order Neisseriales; family Chromobacteriaceae; genus Chromobacterium; species Chromobacterium sp. FG89. The sequence continues at coordinate 73,775 of NZ_JBMDIQ010000014.1, forward strand.
TGACCATCCCCTCCTTCACCAGTTCCAGCACCGCGATGAAGTTGACCACCAGATGGGCGACGCCCTTGTCCGCGTCGAACAGCTCTTCGAAAGGCACGTACTCGCGGCCGTCCAGATAGCGCAGAATCCAGCTCATCTGCTCGCGCACCGACAGTTCGTCCTTCTCCACCTTGTGGTGGCGATGGTGGCGCGCGCGCGACAGAATCGCCATCCACGCCTGGCGCAGATCCACCGGGCTGACGTCGGGCAGCCGCTGCTCGGCGGACTGCTCGATCAAGACCGCCAGCCAGGCGAAGTCGCGGTCGGCCTGCGGCAGCTTGTCCAGCTCCAGCCCCGCCAGCTTCATCTGCTCGTATTCCAGCAGGCGGCGCACCAGCTCGGCCCGCGGATCGTCCGGCTCGCCCTCCTCGTCCAGCTGCGGCCTGGGCAGCAGCAAGCGCGACTTGATCTCGATCAGCAGCGCCGCCATCAGCAGGTATTCGGCGGCCAGTTCCAGACGCCCGTCGCGCATCGCGTCGATATAGGCCATGTACTGGACGGTGATGTCCGCCATCGGGATGTTCAGCACGTCCAGATTCTGTTTGCGGATCAGATAAAGCAGCAGGTCCAGCGGGCCTTCGAAGCTGTCCAGAATCACTTGCAACGCGTCCGGCGGGATGAACAAATCCTGCGGCACTTCCAGCACCGGCTGGCCGAACACGTGCGCGATCGGCACGCTGGGCGGCAATTCCGGCGCGGTCAGCTGAAAATCGTCGGCCGAAGACCGGGCTTCGGGAAGGGGGGCGTTGCTCATGGCGGCAAGGATACCAGCACTGGCCGGCGCCGTGGCGGAACTTGTCCGCCGCCGGGCCCGCCGCTCAAACGGCCGCGTCGGCGGGCAGCAGCTCGTCTATCTTGATTTCCACGAATTGATAATGCGCGGTCTGCTGCAATAAGCGCAGCGCGCGCACCCGGCACTCGCCGTCTGCGCCTCGCAGATGAAACGGCCGCATGGCCTGATACAGGCGGCCCGGCAACACCAGGATGCCGGAATGGCGGAAATGGCGCTCGGCCTGCATGCGCAGCGCCGGCTCGAAACCGCCGGCCGCGTGGCTGGTGACCGCGGCGACTTCGACCGCCTGCGGCCGCTTGCCGATGAACTCTATCCCGCACTCGGTCTGCATGTCCTCGCCGCCGAAGCTGACCCAGCGCACCAGGCCCAGCTGCCAGCCGAAGCCCCGGCGGCGCAGCATCACCACCTCGCCGGCGCGCAAGGGCTGCCGCAAGGATTCGCCCTGCAGCAACAGGCCGGAAGCGCTGAGATTGCTGATCTGCAAACGGCAGGGCTCCAGTTCGCCGTCGGCCGGCTCGCCGGCGGCCAGCCGCCAGCAGCGCGGCAGCAGGCTGACCAGCTCTACGGTTTCGACGCTGAGCCGGCGCAGCCGGACATGGCGCCGGCGCGGCGGCGCGCCCCACTCCTGACGCAGACGCGCCAGCAGCCAGGCTTCGTGGCCGTCGTCCAGGCCCTGTCGCTGGCGCTGACGGCCCAATTCGTCCAGGCGCTCCAGCAAGCGGCCGGCGTCCAGCCGCCACCACACGCCGTCGCCGTCCAGGTCCAGTTCGGCGCAGAAGCGCGCCGGCCGGTCGGCGTCGGCGCGGAAGGCCAGCGCGCCGTCCTCGCCCAGCGGCTGATCCAGCTGCTCCACGCGCAGCAGGCCGGCGTGCTGCTCCAGCCATTGCAGCAGCAGGGCGATCTTGGCCGCCTCCAGCCGGTTGCTGGCGGTCATGCCCAACAACATCAGCCGGCGGTAGCTGAGCCCCGGCGCCGCCGCGCCGCCCTGCGCCTGCCGGCCCTCCCAGCCCTGGGCCAGCGCGTAGGCGTACAGGCGGTGGCAATCGCGCCAGAAGCCCTTGTGCAGCGGCGCGTAGCTGCGCGCGTGCAGCGCCAGCAAATCGTAGCCGCTGGCCAGCGCCAGTTGCAGAGCCTCCAGCCGCGGGCGCGAGCTGGAAAAACGGCCGGTCTCCTGCGCGCTGAACGTCTGGGCCAGCAGCTTGCACTGCTCATGCCATTGCCGCAGCACATGGCGGGCCGACTGCAAGGCCGCGCGCGCCTCCGGGGTGCAGGACAGATCCTGCCGTGCTGCGCCGCGCTCCAGCCGCGCCGCCAGCGCGGCCAACGGCGCTCTCAACGCCTGCAGCAGTTGCAGGCGTTCCGCCGGCGCCAAGGCCGAACGCTGCCATTGCGCCAGCCACTGGCCGGCCTTGTCCGCGGCGAGGGCGGCCGGCTGCGCCGCCAGCGCCTCCAATTGCGCCTGGACCGCCTTGAGGTCCAGTGCCAGCCAAGGGCCATCCGGCAGGGCGTGAATCAGCGACAGTTCCATCATGACCAGGTCATAGCGAGAGAGAAGCCGCCGATGATACGCCCCGCCATGATTTTTGGCGCGGCATTATTGCCAGCGCAAAAAAATGCCCCGCGCTCGGCGGGGCATTGCTGCGGAAGCGGCGTCCAGCTTAAGCCGACAGCTCCAGCATCAGCTTGTTGATGCGCTTGACGAAGGCGGCCGGGTCTTCCAGCTTGCCACCCTCCGCCAGCAGGGCCTGGTCGTACAGCACCTGGGCCAGATCGCCGGCGCGCGCCTCGTCGGCCTCCTCGGCCAATCGTTTCACCAGCACGTGCTCGGGGTTGATCTCCAGCGTGGGCTTGCTGGCTTCCACCGGCTGGCCCGCCGCTTTCAGCATGCGCTCCAGATGGGCGCTCATATCGTGCTCGCCGGCCACCAGGCAGGCCGGGCTCTCGGTCAGGCGGGCGGTGGCGCGCACTTCCTTGACGCGGTCGGCCAGGGCTTTCTGCACTTTCTCCACCACCGGCTTGGCGCTTTCCTCCACCTGCTTTTGCGCTTCCTTGTCGGCTTCGTCTTCCAGCGCGCCCAGATCCAGCGCGCCCTTGGCCACGGACTGCAGCGCCTTGCCGTCGAATTCGAACAGCGAACCCGCCACCCACTCGTCGACGCGGTCGGTCAGCAGCAGCACCTCGACGCCCTTCTTCTTGAACACTTCCAGATGCGGGCTGTTCTTGGCCGCGGCCAGGGTGTCGGCGGTGATGTAATAGATTTTGTCCTGGCCTTCCTTCATCCGGCCGACGTAGTCGCCCAGCGTTACCGCCGGTTCGGCGCCTTCGGACGCGGTGGAGACGAAGCGCAGCAGCTTGGCGATGCGCTCCTTATTGGCCATGTCCTCGCCGACGCCCTCTTTCAGCACCTGGCCGAACTCTTGCCAGAACTCGGTGTATTTTTCCGGCTGATTGGCGGCGAGGTCTTCCAGCAGGCCCAGCACTTTCTTGACGCAGCCGTTGCGGATGGCGTCGATGTCCTTGCTTTCCTGCAGGATCTCGCGCGATACGTTCAGCGGCAGGTCGTTGCTGTCTATCACCCCGCGCACGAAGCGCAGGTAGTGCGGCATCAGCTTCTCGGTGTCTTCCATGATGAAGACGCGACGCACATAGAGTTTGACGCCCTGCTTGCGCTCGCGGTCGAACAGATCGAAGGGCGCGCGCGACGGGATGTAGAGCAGTTCGGTGTATTCCTGGCGGCCCTCGACGCGAGCGTGGCTCCAGGCCAGCGGGTCGGTGAAATCGTGGGCGACGTGCTTGTAGAATTCCTTGTACTGCTCTTCGCTGATCTCGCTCTTGCCGCGGGTCCACAGCGCGGAGGCGGAGTTGACCGCTTCCATTTCGTCGCTGACGATGACTTCGCCGTTTTCGCCGTAGCTATTGCCCTTTTTCATCTCGATCGGGATCGAGATATGGTCGGAGTACTTGCGGACGATGCCTTTGAGCTTCCAGTCGTTCAGCAGCTCGTCCTCGCCCTCTTTCAGGTGCAACACGATCTCGGTGCCGCGGCCGGCCTTTTCCACCTGTTCCAGCGTGTATTCGCCGGCGCCCTGGGATTCCCAGCGCGTGGCGGCGGCGTCGCCGGCGCGGCGGGTGGTCAGCGTGACCTTGTCCGCCACGATGAAGGCGGAGTAGAAGCCGACGCCGAACTGGCCGATCAGATTGGCGTCCCTTTTGGCGTCGCCGGACAGCTGCTCGAAAAAGGCCTTGGTGCCGGACTTGGCGATGGTGCCGATATTGGCGATGACTTCGTCGCGGCTCATGCCGATGCCGTTGTCGGCGATGGTCAGCGTGCGCGCCTCGGCGTCGTAGCCGATGGTGATCTTCAGCTCCGGCTCGTTTTCAAACAGCTCGGGCTTGGCCAGACCTTCGAAGCGCAGCTTGTCGGCGGCGTCCGAGGCGTTGGAAATCAGTTCACGCAGGAAGATTTCCTTGTTGGAGTACAAGGAGTGGATCATCAGCTGCAGCAGCTGCTTGACTTCGGTCTGAAAACCCAGGGTTTCTTTCAATGCGCTCATGGTGACTTAAACAAGAGTTGGTCAACGATGCGCATCAGATAAGGGCTGTCCCGGGGTTTTCAATACCCCTGCCTGCAACCCAGGATCGTCGCCGCGCGAACATGAAAAAGCCCCGCGACGAAATCGCGGGGCGGTTTGGCCTTTGGACCCGCCGGGCGGGCTTAGGCGCGCTTGTCTTCGCGCAGGGCCGGCGGCAGCGCGAACACAGTGTTTTCCTCCACGCCGTCCAGCTCGCTGACGCTGTCCGCGCCGAAAGCCTTGATCTGGTCTATCACCGCCTGCACCAGCACTTCCGGCGCGCTGGCGCCGGCGGTGACGCCGACGCGCCGCTTGCCGACGAACCAGGCTTCCACCAGTTGGCCGGCGTTGTCCACCATATAGGCGTCCACGCCCTTGAGCGCGGCCACTTCGCGCAAGCGGTTGGAGTTGGAGCTGTTGGGCGATCCCACCACCACCACGATGTCGCACTCGTCGGCCAGCACCTTCACCGCGTCCTGCCGGTTTTGCGTGGCGTAGCAGATATCGTCTTTTTTCGGGCTGGAGATCTCGGGGAAGCGCGCTTTCAGCGCGGCGATGATGTCTCGGGTCTCGTCCACCGACAGCGTGGTCTGGCTGACGTAGGACAGCGCCGCCGGGTTGCGCACTTGCAGCTTGGCGACATCGGCGACGTTTTCCACCAGATACATGCCGCCGTCCACCTGGCCCATGGTGCCCTCCACCTCGGGGTGGCCGGCGTGGCCTATCATGACGATCTCCATGCCCGCCTTGTTCATGCGCTTGACTTCGACATGCACTTTGGTGACCAGCGGACAGGTGGCGTCGAACACCTGCAGGCCCAGCAGCGCCGCCTCTTCGCGCACCGACAGCGGCACGCCGTGAGCGGAGTACACCAGGGTGCTGCCACTGGGCACGTCTTTCAATTCTTCGATGAACACCGCGCCCTTGGCGCGCAGGTTCTCCACGACGAAGCGGTTATGCACCACTTCGTGGCGCACGTAGATCGGCGCGCCGTAGAGTTCGATCGCCCGCTCGACGATGGCGATGGCCCGGTCCACCCCGGCGCAGAAGCCGCGCGGGTTGGCCAGCATGATGGTCTTCGTCATCACTCAATCCTTGCTCAAGCCGCGGCGCTCAGGCGCGCGGCTTTCTGAAACTGTCCAGCACCATCAAGGCGGCTCCCACGCAGATGAAGGAGTCAGCCAGATTGAAGGCCGGGTACGACCAGCTGCTGTAGTAATGCACCTGGATGAAATCGATCACATGGCCATGGACGATGCGGTCTATCACATTGCCGAGCGCGCCGCCCATGATGAAGGCCGCAGCCAGGTTCATCAGTCCGCTGAAGCGGTTCTTGAAGATATTCCAGCCCAGCCAGCCGGACACCGCGAAAGCCAGACCGGAAAACAGATACTTCTGCCAGCCGCCGGCGTCGTGCAGGAAGCTGAACGCCGCGCCCGGATTGTACAGCAAGGTAAACCCGAAAAAGCCGGGAATGATTTCCCGGACTTCGCCGTACTGGTAATTGCCGTTGAAATAGATCTTGGTCAATTGATCCAGCAGCACGATCACCGCGGCCAGCGCAAACCACTTCGGCCATTGCTTGGCCTTGGGCATAGTCATTGCAGATTCCATCAGACCTTTCCACGACGCGAAGCGGAACTCCGCGCACTCTATATCAAAGCGCCGGAAGCCCGGAACGCTGAGCGTTCCCATGCTTCCGGCCCGGCCGTGCCGCCGCGTCGTCGACGCGGATCAGGCGAAGCGGCGCGTCTCGCCCTTGCCGTCGATATTGTCCACGCAACGGCCGCACACCGCGCCGTGGCCGGCGTGACTGCCGACGTCGGCGCGATAGTGCCAGCAACGCTCGCACTTCTGCTGCGTCGACGACGCCACGCTGACGCGGGTTTGCTCGCCTTGCTTGACGCTGGCTTTAGAGACAATCAGCACGAACTTGAGTTCATCACCCAAAGCGTTCAACCACTGCGACAGCTCGCCGTCGGCCTCGATTTCGATCTCCGCCTGCAGCGAGGAGCCCAGCTGATCGGCGCTGCGCAGCGCTTCGATCTGCTTGTTGACCTGGGCGCGCAGCTCGCGGATGGCCTGCCACTTGGCGGACAAGGCCGCTTCGCGCTCGGCGGACTGGGCCGGGAACTCATGCCAGACGTGATACAGCGGCGATTCTTCCTCGCTGTCCACCAGCACGTTCCACGCCTCGTCGGCGGTGAAGCACAGGATGGGCGCCACCAGCAAGAGCAGGCTGCGGGTGATGTGGTACAGCGCGGTCTGAGCGCTGCGGCGCGCGTGGCTGTCCGCCTTGGTGGTGTACAAACGGTCCTTGATCACGTCCAGGTAGAAGGCGCCCAGATCCTCGGAGCAATAACCCACCACCTCCTGCACCACATGGTGGAAGGCGTAGCGCGAGTACAGTTCGCCCGCCGCCTTTTCCTGCACTTCGCGCGCGCGCAGCAGCGCGTACTGGTCCAGTTCCACCATATTGGCCAGCGGCACGGCGTGTTCCAGCGGATCGAAATCCGACAGATTGGACAGCAGGAAGCGGATGGTGTTGCGCAGACGGCGATAGCTTTCCGTCGTGCGCTTCAGGATTTCCTGCGACAGCGACATATCGCCGGAGTAGTCGGCGCTGGCCACCCACAGGCGCAGGATGTCGGCGCCCAGGGTGCCGCAGATCTCTTCCGGCGCAATGCCGTTGCCGCGCGACTTGGACATCTTGTAGCCCTTGTCGTCCACGGTGAAGCCGTGGGTCAGCAACTGCTTGTACGGCGCGCGGCCTATGGTGGCGCAACCGGTTTTCAGCGAGGACTGGAACCAGCCGCGATGCTGGTCGGAACCCTCCAGGTACAGATCCGCCGGCCAGGCCAGTTCGGCGCGCTGCTTGAGCACGGCGAAATGGGTGGAGCCGGAATCGAACCACACGTCCAGGGTGTCGGACAGCTTGCGGTACTGCTCGGCCTCCTCGCCCAGCAACTCCTTGGCGTCCAGGCTGAACCAGGCTTCAATGCCCTGCTGCTCGATGCGCAACGCCACTTCTTCCAGCAATTGCGCCGTGCGCGGGTGCAGCTCGCCGCTTTCCTTGTGGATGAAGAAGGTCATCGGCACGCCCCAATTGCGCTGGCGCGACACGCACCAGTCAGGGCTGTTCTTGATCATCGCGTCCAGGCGCGCGCGGCCCCAGGCCGGGAAGAACTCGGTAGCGTCCACCGCGCGCTGGCTGATGGAGCGCAGGGTCTCGCCGCCGTGGCCGGCCTTGTCCATGCCGATGAACCACTGCGGCGTGGCGCGGAAAATGATGGGGGTCTTGTGACGCCAGCAATGCGGGTAGCTGTGCTCCAGCTTGGCCTTGTGCACCAGCGCGCCGTGCTCTTCCAGCGTTTCGATGATGCGCGGATTGGCGTCCCAGACCAGCAGGCCGGCGAACAGCTCGGTGCCGGTCTTGTAACGGCCGTTGTCCGCCACCGGGTTGGCCACCGGCAGCTTGTAATGCAGGCCGGCCTGGAAGTCTTCCAAACCGTGGGCCGGCGCGGTGTGCACCAGGCCGGTGCCGGCGTCGGTGGTCACGTGGTCGCCCAGGATCACCGGCACTTGGCGCGCGTAGAACGGGTGTTGCAGCTGCAAGAGCTCCAGCGCCCGGCCCTTGGCCTCGCCCAACACCTGGCAGCTCTCGACGCCGTAGCGCTTCAAGGCCGCCTCGGCCAGCTCCTTGGCCAGGATCAGCTTGCCCTTGGGCGTGTCCAGCAATTGATAAACCAGTTCGGCGCCGGCGGCGACCGCCTGGTTGGCCGGCAAGGTCCACGGCGTGGTGGTCCAGATCACCGCCATCGCGCCGGAGGCGTCGGCGCCGAAGGCTTGGCCCGCCTTGTCCGCGTCCACCACCTTGAAGCCGACGTCGATCGCCGGCGACAGCTTGTCCTCATACTCGACTTCGGCCTCGGCCAGCGAGGAGCCGCACTCGATGCACCAGTGCACCGGCTTCTCGCCCTTGGTCAGATAGCCGTTCTCGAAGATCTTGCCGAGGGTGCGCACGATGTCGGCCTCGGTCTTGAAATCCATGGTCAGATAGGGATTGTCCCAATCGCCCAGCACGCCCAGGCGGATGAAGCCCTTCTTCTGGCGCGCCACTTGCTCTTTCGCGTATTCGCGGCACAGCTCGCGGAATTTGGCGGCGGGAATGTCCTTGCCGTGCAGCTTCTCCACCATCAGCTCGATGGGCAAGCCGTGACAGTCCCAGCCCGGCACATAGGGCGCGTCGAAACCGGCCAGCGTCTTGGAGCGGACGATGATGTCCTTCAGCACCTTGTTGACCGCGTGGCCCAGGTGGATGTCGTTGTTGGCGTACGGAGGGCCGTCGTGCAGGATGAACTTGGGACGACCGGCGGAGAGCTTGCGCAGCTTCTCGTAGCGCTTCTCCTCCTGCCAGCGCTTGACCCAGGCCGGTTCGCGTTTGGCCAGATCCCCGCGCATGGCGAAGGGGGTATCCAGCAGGTTTACGGTTTTTCGATAATCGATGCTCATGCCTGCTCTCGCTGCAAACTTGTCAAATAGGTCTTGGCGCTGGCCGCGTCTTTTTCGATCTGAGCGATCAGCGCCGATAAATCATCATACCGCGCCTCGTCGCGCAGTTTCTTCAGGAATCGCACCGTCAGCCGCTGGCCGTAGAGATCGCCGGCGAAATCGAACAGATGCACTTCCAGTTTGTAGTCCGGGGTATCGCTGACCGTCGGGTTCAAACCCAGACTGGCCACGCCGCCCAGCACGCCGGCGTCGGTCTCCGCCTGCACCACGAACACGCCCTGCAAGGCTGGACGCAAATGCGGCAGATGGATGTTGGCCGTGGGGAAACCTATGGTGCGGCCCAGTTTCTTGCCGTGCACCACACGGCCGGAAATCTGGTACTCGCGCCCCAGCAGGCTTTCCGCGCCGCTCAAATCGCCGGCGGCCAGCCGCTCGCGCACCAGGCTACTGGACGCTCGCTCGCCCTTGGCCAGCACCGTCGGCATCGCCTCGGTGACGAAATGGGGACAGGAGCTCAACATCTCGAAGTGGCCCTGCCGCTTGGCGCCGAACTGGAAGTCGTCGCCGATCAGCAAATACTTGGTCTGCAGGCCCTGCACCAGGACTTTGTCGATGAAGTCCTGCGCCGACATGCCGGCGAAACCGTGGTTGAAGCGATAGACGAACACATAGTCGACCAGGCCCAGCCGCTGCAAGAAAGCCAGTTTGTCGCGCAGCGTTGACAGGCGGCCGGGCGGCTTGTCGCGCGCGAAGAACTCCCGCGGATGGGGTTCAAAGGTCAACAGAGCCGTCGGCAAGCCGCGCGCGTCGGCTTCCAGCCGCAGGCGCTGCAGCATTTTCTGATGGCCAAGGTGCACGCCGTCGAAATTGCCGATGGTCAAGGCGCAGGCTGGCAGCTGATAACGCCGCGGATCTCCAAAAAATACCTGCATGTGCTGGTCTTATTGCGTCCTGAAAACCTTCGATTGTATCTGCCAGCCACGGATAGCGTCCAGACATGAAACGCAATTGGGGCGGCGACGGCGAAAGGAGCCCGCCCTCCGCCGTCCAATGCAAAAAGCCCCGCAAGATTGCGGGGCTTTTTGAACAGAGCGACTAATCGAGATTACTTCTTCTCAACCAGGGACTCTTTAACCGCGTCGATGGTCAGCTCAACGCGACGATCAGACTCGATGCATTCCTTGATAGCCAGGTTCTGCTTGGAACCTTTCTTCTGGTATTTCGGGAATTTGGCCTTGCACTCGGCGGTCATCTTGGCTTCAGCGGAGCCGCGACCTACGGAGGTCACTTTTTCAGCCGGAACGCCAGCAGCGATGAAGTAGCCTTTAACAGCGTCGGCGCGCTCTTGCGACAGACGGTTGTTGTAAGCGGCGGAACCCATGAAGTCGGTGTAGCCAGCAACTTCAACGGACTTCAGGTAGCCTTTGCCGGCGTTGGCTTTCAGCTTTTCAACCAGCGGGTCCAGTTCGTTCTTGGCGTCGGCGCGCAGCTTGGCCTTGTCGAAGTCGAACAGCACTTTAGCGGACAGGGTGACTTTTTCTTTTTCGGAAACCAGCACCGGCTTCGGAGCTTCGGCTACCGGCTTGGCAGCTTCACGGTCGCCACATTCAACCAGGCCGTCCTTGGCCTTGTCGAAGAAGTTGGTTCTCCAGCACTCGCCGTAGTTGTTGCGAGTCACGGATTCGGTGGACTGGTCAACGGCATAGCCAGGTTTAGCAGCAAAAGCGCTAGCGGAAACCAACAGAGCAGCAACCAGGGCGCTCAGTTTCAGCTGTTTAGTCATGTTATTCCCTCTTTAATCTATAAAATGGGTAGCAATGCGGGCTGACGCAAAGACCACACGAACAATTTTACTGCAAACAACAGGGTGATCTGCAAACTGTGTTTATGCAGTTAACCCGCACTATAGAAACGCTGCAATCCCATGTCAACTTGAGGCGCCACAGATTGCGAGCAATCCGTTGCAAAAAAACGTCAAAAAAAGCGTTTTTTTTCAGCCTCTGTCTCGCATAAGCCACACATTACACCGATGTGACGCGCCTACGAAACAGTGGCAGCGGGTTCAGCACGGTAGCCTGATAGTTTTCGCTAAAAGTATTGAAACCATCCAGCGAAGATTCCAGTGTCTTGCCGTCCTTGATGGCAAATGCATCAAAACCAACTTGCGCCATGGAATGCAGCAAGTCTTGCCAGACATCCCCGATCGCCCGCAGTTCCCCGCGATAGCCGTAGCGCTCGCGCAGCAAGCGCGCATGACTGTAGCCGCGCCCGTCGGTGAAGGCCGGAAAATCGACGGCGATCAGCTCCAGCTCTGGCAAATCGGCCAGTAGCCGCGCCGGATCGTCCTCCGGTCCCAGCCAGACGCCCACCCGCGCCGCATGGCTGCGCCAGAACGCGCGTCGTTCCAGCCAATCGGACAGCGGCACGATCACATTGCCGCCCGCGGCGGTTTCCGGCAACTGGCCGTTTTCATCCTGGCGCAGCAGATTCCAATCGTCGGGCCGGACTTGTCCCTGTTTAATGATGTTTGGCATACACCCGCTCCTTGAAGGGTTCGATGCCGATGCGGCGCACGGTTTCGATGAAGCGCTCGCCCGGACCGCGTTGCTCCAGATAGACGCTCATGATGGTGGTGAAGGCCTTGGGCACGTCGGCCTGGGCGAACGAGGGCCCGATCACCTTGCCTATGCTGGTGGCGCTGCCCTGGCTGCCGCCCAGCGTGATCTGGTACCACTCCTCCCCGTTCTTGTCGACGCCGAGTATGCCTATATTGCCGATGTGATGGTGGCCGCAGGCATTCATGCAACCGGAGAAATTGCAGTCGATGTCGCCGAGGTCGTAGAGATAGTCCATGTCCTCGAAGGTTTGCTGGATGGCCTCGGCCACCGGAATCGAGCGCGCGTTGGCCAGCGAGCAGAAGTCGCCACCCGGACAGCAGATGATGTCGGTGAGCAGGCCGATATTGGGAGTGGCGAAGCCGTGCTGGCGCGCCAGCTGCCACAAGGCGTGCAAATCCTTTTCCGGCACGTCCGGCAGCACCAGGTTCTGTTCATGGGCGACGCGCAGTTCGCCGAATCCGAAGCGCTCGGACAATTCCGCCGCCGCGTCCATCTGTTCCGCGCTGATGTCGCCGGGCGGCACGCCGGCGCGTTTCAGCGACAGCACGACCGAACGATAACCCGGCCGCTTGTGAGCGCGGGTATTGCGCTCCGCCCACCGGGCGAAGCCCTTGTCTTCTTCCAGCCAGGTCCGCAGCTCGGGCGGATTGGCCGGCAGCGTCTGATACGGCGGATCGGTGAAAAAGCTGGCGTAGTGCGCAACGTCCTCGTCGCGCAGCGTGGCCGGGCCGCCCTTGATATGCAGCCATTCGTCCTCCACCTTGGCGGCGAAGCCCTCCACCGTCATCGCCTTGACCAGGATCTTGATGCGCGCCTTGTATTTGTTGTCGCGGCGGCCGAAGCGGTTATAGACCCGCAGCACAGCGTCCAGATAGGTCAGCAGATGCGGGGTGGGCAGAAAATCCTTGACCACGTCGCCGACGATGGGCGTGCGCCCCAGTCCGCCGCCCACCATCACGCGGAAACCGACTTCGCCGGCCTCGTTGCGCACCACGTGCAGGCCGATGTCGTGCACGCGGGTGGCCGCGCGGTCTTCCACGCTGCCGGACACCGCGATCTTGAATTTGCGCGGCAGGAAGGTGAACTCGGGGTGCAGCGTGCTCCACTGACGGATGATCTCGCACCAGGGCCGCGGGTCCAGCAGCTCGTCGCCGGCCACGCCGGCGAAAGCGTCCGTGGTGGTGTTGCGCACGCAGTTGCCGGAAGTCTGGATCGCGTGCATTTCCACCGTGGACAGCTCTTCCAGGATATCCGGCACCCGCGCCAGCTCCGGCCAGTTGAACTGGATGTTCTGGCGGGTGGTGAAATGGCCGTAGCCCTTGTCGTAGCGGCGGGCGATGTCGGCCAGCTTGCGCAGCTGGCCGCTGCGCAGATGGCCGTAGGGAATGGCGACGCGCAACATGGGCGCATGGCGCTGCACGTACAGGCCGTTCATCAGCCGCAGCGGGCGAAACTCGTCCTCGCTCAGTTCGCCGGCCAGATAGCGCCGGGTCTGATCTCGAAACTGAACCACGCGCTCGCGCACGATGCGGTGATCGACTTCATCATATTGATACATGGTGCTCTTTCAGGCGGCGCTATGCCGGGCGTTTCAACGGGCTGGCCTTGACGTGCAGGCCGCATTCCTTGGAATCGGGGTTTTCCCACCACCAGCGGCCGGCGCGGACGTCCTCGCCCACCGAAATGGCCCGGGTACAGGGCGCGCAGCCGATGGAGGGGTAATGGCGGTCGTGCAGGGCGTTGTAGGGCACTTCGTGCGCGCGCAGATAGTCCCAGACCTCGCCCTCGCTCCAGTCCAGCAGCGGGCTGAACTTTTGCAGGCCGTTGTCGGCGTCGTATTCGCTGACCTGCAGATCCTGGCGCGTCGGCGACTGTTCGCGCCGCAGCCCGGTGATCCAGGCCGAACGCCCGGCCAGCGCGCGCCTGAGCGGCTCCAGCTTGCGCAGCTGGCAACAGGATTTGCGCGCGTCCACGCTGCGGTAAAAGCCGTTGATGCCGTGGAGGGCCACATACTGCTCCACCGCGGCGGACTGCGGAAAATACACGGCGACGGGGTGGCTGGGATAACGCTCTTCCACCCGCTGCATCAGGTCGTAGGTTTCCGCCGGCAGGCGGCCGGTGTCCAGGCTGAAGGCCGCGATGCCCAGGCCCAGGCGGGCGATCAGATCGGTCAGCACCATGTCCTCGGCGCCATAGCTGTTGGCCAGCACGGCGTCCGGATGCTCGGCCGCGATCGTCCTGAGGCAGGCGACGGTGGCGTCCAGTTTTGCTTCCAGGCTCATCAAAGGCTCCAGGCAGGAAATTTCATGACAATCCTACCCAAGCCGCTTATAAACCGAAAAGAATATTGTGTTAGTATTTAATTACTACAGGTTTTATAGAGGATGGCGTCGCATGAAGCTGCAACAACTGCGTTACTTGGTCGAGGTGGCCAAGCAAGGGCTGAACGTCTCGGAGGCCGCGGAAAAGCTGCACACCTCGCAACCGGGCATTTCCAAGCAAATCCGGCTGCTGGAGGACGAGCTGGGCATCCAGGTTTTCATCCGCAACGGCAAGCGGGTGGTCTCGGTGTCCGAGCCGGGCAAGGAGGTGCTGCGCATTTCCGAGCGCATTCTGCGCGAAGCGCAGAATCTGAAACGGGTGGGCGACGAATTCTCCAAGGAGGCGGAAGGCGCGCTGACCATCGCCACCACGCACACTCAGGCGCGCTACGCGCTGCCGCCGGCCATCGCCGAGTTCGTTCGACGTTACCCCAAGGTGAGGCTGTCGATCAAGCAGGGCAGCCCCACCCAGATCTGCGAAATGGTGGTGTCCGGCGAAGCCGACCTCGCCATCGCCACCGAAGGCATCGCCTTGTATAAGGAATTGGCGATGCTGCCCTGCTATGAATGGAACCGCTCCATCGTGGTGCCGGAAGGGCACGAGCTGACCAAGCTGGATCGCCCGCTGACGCTGGCGGACATCGCACGCTACCCCATCGTCACCTACGACTTCGCCTTCGCCGGCCGCTCCAAGATCAACAAGGCCTTCGCCGATCAGGGCCTGGCGCCCAATGTGGTGCTGACCGCGATAGACACCGACGTGATCAAGACCTATGTCAGCCTGGGGCTGGGCATAGGCATCATCGCCAGCATGGCCTACGAGCCGGAGCGCGATATCAATCTGCAGCTGCTGGACGCCGGCCATCTGTTCGAGCCGTCCACCACCAAGATCGGCATCCGCAAGGACGCCTATCTGCGCGGCTTCGCCTACACCTTCATCGAACTGTTCGCGCCCCATCTGCACCGGCGCGAAGTCGAAGCCGCGCTGCTGGCGCGCGACCCGGACAGCGAGGATTGAGCCGCTTCCGGCCAGACAAAACAAAACGCCCCGATATCGGGGCGTTTTCGCGTACAGGGGCGCCGGATCAGAGCGTCAGGCCGCCTGTCACCTCGATGGCCGCGCCGTTGATGTAGCTGGCCTCGTCGGACGCCAGGAAGGCGTAGACGTTGGCGATCTCTGTCGGGTCGGCCATGCGCCGCATCGGCACCTTGTCTTCCATCGCCTGGATCACTTTTTCCGGCATCGATTGCAGGATGGGAGTGGCGACAAAGCCCGGACACACCGCATTGGCGCGGATGCCCTTCTTGCCGAGCTCCTTCGCCCAGGTCTTGACGAAGCCGATGACGCCGAACTTGGACGCCGCGTAGTTGGTCTGGCCGAAGTTGCCGTAGACGCCCACCACCGAGGACGCGTTCAGGATCACGCCGCCGCCCTGCTCCACCATGGTGTCGATCACCGCGCGGGCACAGTTGTAAACGCCTTTCAGATTGATGTCGATCACCTTGTCGAACTGGTCTTCGGTCATTTTCATCAACTGGGCGTCCATGACGATGCCGGCGTTGTTGACCAGCACGTCGATGCGGCCGCGGCGGTTTTTCAGGTCGGCGACCATGTCGGCGATCTGGCCCTTATTGGTCACGTCCACCTTATAGCCTATGGCTTCGCCGCCGGCCTGCTGCAACTCCTCGACCACCGCGTTGACCGCGTCCAGATTGAGGTCGCAAACGGCGACGACTGCGCCTTCTTTGACGAATTTCTCGGCGGTCGCCTTGCCGATGCCGCTGGCGGCGCCGGTGATGATGGAGACTTTACCTTTCAAGCGCATGGATTTTCCTTACTGACTTTGTAGATGACAGGCAATCCGCCCGGAGGCCGGACTTACAACTCCACCATCGACCACCTATGGCCAAACACCTGTTTTTATTGGTTATTTTTTAAAGCAAAAAAGAAAAGCGGGAGTTTGTGCGCTGCAGCCATTGCAGCGCACAAGACGCACTGCAATATAGCGCACTGACTCCCGCCGGTAAAGCAACTGCTCTACAGGTCAGTTACCGCGTGTAACCGACCAAGAGCCGAGGCTTACTCCAGGCCCTTGCTGGCCAGATAGTCTTCGTAGTTGCCGGTGTAGTAGTCGTAACCGCCCTTGCCGTCCAGTTCCAGCACGTGCGTCGCCAGCGAGCTGACGAACTGACGATCGTGGGAAACGAAGACCAGGGTGCCCTTGTACTTCTCCAGCGCCATATTCAGGGACTCGATCGATTCCATATCCATATGGTTGGTCGGTTCGTCCATGATCATCACATTGGGCTTTTGCAGGATTAGCTTGCCGTACAGCATGCGTCCCTTCTCGCCGCCGGACAGCACGCGCACCGGCTTGCCCACTTCGTCGCCGCCGAACAACAGACGGCCCAGCGTACCGCGGATCACCTGCTCGTCGTCGCCTTCCTGGCCCCATTCGCGCATCCATTCGGTCAGCGTCATATCGCTGTCGAAATCGGCTTCATGGTCCTGGGCGAAATAGCCGACCTGGGCTTTTTCCGCCCATTTGATCGAACCGCGGTCGGCGCTCAGGCCTTCGGCGAACGGCGCGTTGAAGGCGCCGGCCAACAGCTTGACCAGCGAGGTCTTGCCCGCGCCGTTGGGGCCGATGACGGCCAGACGGGCGCCGGCTTCCAGGATCAGGCTCAGATCCTTGAACAGCACCTTGGCGTCGTAAGCCTTGTTCAGGTGATCCACCTCCACCGCCTGACGGTGCAGCTTGAACTTGTCGTCCATTTCAAAACGGATGAACGGGTTCTGACGGCTGGACGGCTTCACTTCCACCATTTCGGACTTCAGCTTGTCCACCTGCTTCAGTCGGCTGGTCGCCTGGCGCGCCTTGGATTTGTTGGCGGAGAAGCGGGCCACGAACTCCTGCAGTTCCTGGATGCGTTCCTTGGCCTTGCTGTTGGACGACAGCTGACGCTCTCTTGCCTGAGCCGACGCGATCATATAGTCGTCGTAGTTGCCCGGGTAGATGCGGATAGTGTTGTAGTCCAAGTCCGCCATATGGGTGCACACCGAGTTCAGGAAGTGACGGTCGTGCGAAATGATGATCATGGTGGCGTTGCGCTCGTTGAGCACATGTTCCAGCCAGCGGATGGTGTTGATGTCCAGGTTGTTGGTCGGTTCGTCCAGCAACAGGATGTCCGGATTGGAGAACAGGGCTTGCGCCAGCAAGACGCGCAGCTTCCAGCCCGGCGCCACTTCGCTCATCGGGCCGGCGTGCTGTTCCACCGGAATGCCCACGCCCATCAGCAGCTCGCCCGCGCGCGCCTCGGCGGTGTAGCCGTCGTATTCGGCGAACTTGGCTTCCAGTTCGGCCGCGTGCATATAGTCGTCTTCGCTGGCCTCCGGGTTGGCGTAGATGGCGTCGCGTTCGCTCATCGCAGCCCACATCTCGGTGTGGCCCATCATCACCACGTCGATGACGCGCTGATCTTCATAGGCGAACTGATCCTGACGCAGCTTACCCAGGCGCAGACCGTTCTCGATGGCCACCTCGCCGCTGGTCTGCTCCAGGTCGCCACCCAGAATCTTCATAAAAGTGGATTTGCCGGAACCGTTGGCGCCGATCAGGCCGTAACGGTTGCCTTCGCCAAATTTGACGGAAACCTTTTCGAACAAAGGTTTGACGCCAAACTGCATGGTAATGTTGCTTGTGGTAATCACGCTTAGGGATCCTTCAGCCAAATAGCCGTAAGTATCGGAAAAACGTGGGATTCTAGCACAGTGCCGGCGTTTTCCCGAGCCGTCCGTCACGGAAACGCCGCCTACCTTTTGCCAGCATCTGGAATTCCGCTACAATCGTAAGCCTTGTTTTCTATTCCCTGAGATAGGCTGAACTATGCTTACCGGCAGCTTGGTCGCCCTGGTCACCCCGATGTCCGCAGACGGCTCGGTGGACTACGAGGCACTGCGACGACTCGTCGATTTCCATATTGAGAATGGCACCGACGGCATTGTCGCGGTTGGCACCACGGGCGAATCCGCCACATTGAACGTGACCGAGCATATCGCCGTGGTCAAAGCGGTTGTCGAATACGCTGAAGGCCGCGTCAAAGTCGTCGCCGGCGCCGGCGGCAACTCCACGGCCGAAGCGATCGAGCTGAGCCACCTGTCCCAGGAGGTTGGCGCCGATTACGTGCTGTCCGTCGTACCTTATTACAACAAGCCCACTCAGGAAGGTCTGTACCAGCATTTCAAAGCGATCGCCGACGCCAGCAAGCTGCCGGTCATTCTTTATAATGTGCCCGGCCGCACCGTTGCCGACATGAGCAACGACACCGCGCTGCGCCTGGCCGCCCACCCCAACATTGTCGGCCTGAAAGACGCCACCGGCGACATCGGCCGCGCCTGCGATCTGGTCATGCGCGTTCCGGACGGCTTCACCCTTTATTCCGGCGATGACGCCACCGGCATGGCCTTCATGCTGTGCGGCGGCCACGGCGTGATCTCGGTCACCGCCAACATCGCCCCCAAATCCATGAGCGAGCTGTGCAAAGCCGCCACCAGCGGCAACGCCAAGCTGGCTCGCGAGATCAACGACAAGCTGCAAGGCCTGCACAAGCAGCTGTTTATCGAACCCAACCCGATTCCGGCCAAGTGGGCACTGACGCGGATGAACCGGATTCCCTCCGGCATCCGCCTGCCGCTGACTCCGCTCTCCCCCGACGCGCAAGCGGCCGTGGAAGCGGCGATGAAACAAGCCGACGTCCTTTAACCCTTCCCCTGCCGAAACGATGGGAGACCGCATGAAACGAACCGCGCCCGCCGCGATTCTGCTGGCAACTGGCATTATCGCCGGTTGCAGCTCGCAACAGCCGCTGACTAAAAAGCTGGACTACCAGTCCGACAAGCCCAAAACCGTCAACACTCTGGAAGTGCCGCCGGATCTGACCGCGCCGCAAGTCCAGAACAAATACACCATCCCAGGCGCCGCCAGCGCCGCCGCCCAGGGCGCCAAGACCGACGCGCCGGCGCAACAACCGGCGGCCGGCAGCTCGGTCGCGCTGAACCAGCTGGACAACGTCAAGATGGAACGCGCCGGCACCCAGCGCTGGCTGGTTGTATCCGGCAAGAGCCCGGAACAGCTGTGGCCCGCGCTGAAAGCCTTCTGGCAGGACAACGGCTTCGTGATCAAGAGCGAAGACCCGGCCGTGGGCGTGATGGAAACGGACTGGGCGGAAAACCGCGCCAAACTGCCCAACGACGGCCTGCGCAAGCTGCTGGAAACCGTCGGCCTCGGCAGCGTCTACTCCACCGGCGAGCGCGACAAGTTCCGCATTCGTCTGGAAAAAACCGCCAACGGCACGGAAGTTTACTTCTCCCACCGCGGCATGGAAGAAGTCTATGCCGACACCACCAAGACCAATACCATCTGGCAGCCGCGCGCCACCGACCCGGGCCTGGAAGCCGAGTTGCTGGGCCGCTTCATGATGAATCTGGGCATGGCGGAAGATAAAGCCCGCGAACAGGTCAAGCAGACGCTGAGCGCGCCGGCCAAACCGCAAACCCCCATCGTCGACGGCCAGTTGCTGCTCAGCGACGAGTTCGACCGCGCTTGGCGCCGCGTCGGCCTGGCGCTGGACCGCGTCGGCCTGGTGGTCAGCGACCGCGACCGTTCCCAGGGCGTTTACTTCGTCAAACCGGCCAAGAGCGAAACCGACAAGAACGAGTCCGGCGGCTTCTGGTCCGGCCTCGCCTTCTGGAAGAGCGACGACGGCAAATCCGCCAAACCCACGGAGCAGGAATACCGCGTGCAGATCAAGGAAACCGCGCCCGGCTCCAGCACGGTGTCCATCCAGGACAAACAAGGCAAGCCGCTGTCGGACGCCTTCAGCAAGGCCGCGCTGTCCAAGCTGCAAACCGAGCTGCAATAAGACGCGAAATCAACGCGTCCCAAAAGATAAAGCCCGCTGTCGCGGGCTTTTCTTTGCGCCTTGTTTTCCCAATGGCCGGTCAATGAATCCGGCCATCCGTTATCAGGCGATAATGTAACGCTTTGTAGCGAACAGACAATTGTGTTGTTTTCATGTTGCAACACCCCTTGTTCCATTTGCTACAGATACAAAAAAACCGGCCATAGCCGGTTTTTTTGTCGCAGGCCAAGAATTACTTGGCAGCGGAAGCCTCAGCAGCCGGAGCGGAAGCAGCAGCCGGAGCGGAAGCTTCAGCAGCCGGAGCGGATGCCGGAGCGGCAGCCGGAGCGGATGCTTCAACAGCAGGAGCGGAAGCTTCAGCCGGAGCTTCAGCTTTCTTACCGCAAGCGGACAGGGCTACAGCCAGCAGGGCAGCAACGAGGAGCGACTGTTTCATTTTTTCATTACCTTTGAGGATAAGTTGAACAAGACGTCAGTTATCGCACGGTCTTCGAAATAAGCCGGGCGACTGAAAATCCATCAGTGCGCAAATTGTATCACGAAAAAAAAGGCTGTATAGGGGGCAAAATTCCAAAAAAACACCTTTGCCCATAATCCTCTTCCGCAAAGCAGCATAGCCACAAAAACGGGCGTTTACCCCTGTCGTTGAGGCCAGAATTTGTCGATATCACTTGCGCATCCGAACAATTTCTGTGGTTATTTTGCTACATTCGTCGCCAAATGCCAATAGCCTGCCAGGTATCCCTCGTACAAACATTCCTGCATGCCAGGCCCAAGCGCCGCGCCGGCAATGCTCCTGGCATTGGCGAAGACGCGCCAAGCGGCGAAATCCTCTTCCGCGGCCTCCAGTTTCTCGCCGTTGCAATAGAAACTGTCGCCACAGAACAGGATCTGGCTCTTGCGGTCCAGTTCCAGTCCGCGCAATGTCGCTTCGCTCTCGAATTCGGCCTCGTCCAACTCATCTTCCGGCGCGTCGTAAAATACATGCGCCTTGGGTTCGGTCAGATAGTGGCCCAGGAAGTCCCCCACCGCGGCCTTGTCCCAACGGATCTGCTCCAGCAGACGGCTGACCTGCTCCACCATCTCGTCGCCGATCCGCGCCGGGTCCTGCTGCAGCTTGAGCCCGGGATCGGCGTACACGCCTTCCGCGCAGATGCGGTCCTGCAGATGCACCAGGAATTGCGTCGCCAGTTCCTGCGCCGGCGGCGCGCGGAAGCCGATCGAATAAGTCATGCCCGGGTCCAGCGCCACGCCGTGATGCGCGCACTTGGGCGGCAGATAGAGCATGTCGCCGTGCTCCAGCACGAACTCCTGCTCGCAACGGAAGTCCTTCAGCACCCGGATCGGCGCGTCTTCGATAAAGTCGTCGTCGTGCTGGGTGGAGATCTGCCAGCGCTTGCGCCCGCCCACTTGCAAGAGGAACACGTCGTAGGCGTCGAAATGCGGCCCCACGGTGCCGCCCGGCGGCGCGTAGCTGATCATCAGATCGTCCAGCCGCGCATAGGGAATGAAGTTGAAGCGCCACAGCAGCTCGTCGATATGCGGCAGATGCTGGTTAACGCCCTGCACCAGCAAGGTCCAGTCCGTCTCCGGCAACCGGCGGAAACGCGCCGGGCGGAACGGACCGCGCTCCAGGCTCCAGCGGCCGTTGCGGCATTCAATCAGACGCGACTCCGCGTCTTCGCGGGTCGCCAGTTGCGACAGCACCGAAAAATCCGCCAGCGGCCCCACCTCGGTCAGGGCGCCGCGGATCAGCAAAGGCTTCTTATGCCAGTACTCGGCGAGGAACTGTTCGGGCGACATCCCGCCCAGCAAAGTTGTTGTGTTCATGGCAGTTTCACGGGCTGAAACGCCCGGCAATGGTTTACAATATGGGATGCGCGCAATTGGCGGCGCATCTGAAAATCGTTTTCGATGGCCGGCTTGCGCCGCCATCCGCTTTATTTACCTTCCTTCACGGATCCGCACTCATGCAAATCTCCAAAAACACCGTCGTGACCCTCCACTACGAGATGTTCGACGCTGACAACAACCTCCTCGACAAGACCGAAGAGCCGATCAGCTATCTGCACGGTGGCTACGACGGCATCTTCCCGCTGGTGGAAGAAGCTTTGGAAGGCAAGGCCGTTGGCGACGCCATCGACGTCAAGATGACGCCGGACGACGCTTTCGGCGACCCGGAAGAAGAACTGATCCGCTTGGAAGACCTGGACGTGTTCCCGGCTGACGTCGAAGTCGGCATGATGTTCGAAGCCGACGATCCGGAAACCGGCGACGTGCTGCTGTTCCGCGTCACCGACATCGCCGACGGCAAGGCCGTGGTCGACGCCAACCACCCGCTGGCCGGCCAGAGCATCCGCTTCACCGCCAAGGTAGTGGAAATCCGCGCCGCCAGCGCCGATGAAGTCAGCCATGGTCACGCCCACGGCGAGCACGGCCACCACCATTGATCAGGCATCCGGCCCTGCCGGCACCGGCGTTATTGTAATGCTTTTGCCGGCGCGCCGGCCTGATTTCGACAAAGGCGGCCCATTGGGCCGCCTTTGTCATGCCTGAGCGCGAACGCTCCGGCGCTATCCCAAGCGCGCGCGCTGCCAGCGCCAACAACCCGCGGCCAGCACCAGCGCGCACACCGCCAGCCTCAGGCCGTACTCCTCATGGCTGCCCGGCTTGTACAACAGCCACAGCAGCTGCAGCGCCAAGGCCGGCAGCATCAGCGACTGCAGCCGCGCGCTCAAGCCCGCTGGCCATCCCCGAGGCCAGGCCCAGCGGCAAGCGGCGCTCATGGACGCCCATCCCAGCAAGGCGCCCACCGTCACATCCAGCGGCCAGTGCACGCCTATCGCCAAGCGCGACAGCATCACCAAGGCCACGGCCGCCGTCAGCAAGGCTCCGCGGCGCAAGACGCCTGAATAATAAAGAAAGCTCGCCAGCGTGGCGGATGCCATCGCATGGCCGGAGGGGAAAGAGCCGTTGCCGGGCAAATCATCCAGCAATTGCACCGAGCCCGGCGGCAGCGCCAACGGCGGTCGCGGCACGGCGAAGCCCGCCTTGAGCACGATGGCCAGAAACACGCCGACACCGCAGCCCGCCAACAAGGCCGGCAGCTTGTCCGGCCGCCGCCAGCTCAAGGCCAGCAGCAGGGCCAGCACCGTGGGCCAGTCGCCCAGCACGCTCAACAGACGCCAGAACGCGCCGGGCGCGACGCGGCCGGCTTCATGCAAAATCAGGAATAAATCGCGATTGAAGACCGGAGACGCCGCCAGCGGAATCGCCAGCGGCAATAACAACAACGCCGGCCACAGCCGGCGCAAACAGGACAACTTAAACCACATCAGTCAGCTTTCATCGTTGCAAGGGTGATTCGATCCAGACCCGCCAGATCGACAATGGTTTCCACTTGCAGCAAACCCGCGTCGGCGAAAAGCCCTCGCACCGCCGCGCCCTGGTCGTAGCCGTGCTCGACGATCAAGCCGCCGCCCGGCGCCAGCCGTCGCGGCGCGTCGGCGGCGATGGCGCGCAGACAGTCCAGCCCATCGGCCTCGTCGGTCAGCGCCATCCGCGGCTCGAAGCGCACATCCCCCTGCCCCAGGTGTTCGTCGTTACGCTGTATATACGGCGGATTGGACACGATGAGATCGAAGACCGCGTTCTCGGGCAAGGCTTGATACCAGCTGCCCTGATAAAAATCGACGCGCGCGCCCAGGCGTTCCGCGTTGCCGCGCGCGATGGCCAGCGCCTCCGGCGACAGATCAACGGCGCAGACCCGCCATGCCGGCGCCTCCAGCGCCAGCGTCGCGGCGATGGCGCCGCTGCCGGTGCCCAGGTCGACGACGCGGGCGGCGCGGTCGCCAAACCGCTGCAAGGCCGCCTCGATCAAGTGCTCGGTTTCCGGCCGGGGGATCAATACCTGCGGGCCCACGGTGAAATCGCGGCCGTAGAACTCTCGCCGGCCGATCAAATAGGCCACCGGCTCGCCGGCGGCGCGCCGGGCGGCGAGCGCGCGGAAACACGCCTCCTGTTCCGCGCTCAGCGTCTGTTCCGGGTAGGCCGCGATGCGGGCGTGAGTCAGCCCCGGCGCCGCCTGCTGCAACAG
This sequence comes from Chromobacterium sp. FG89, assembly GCF_057808735.1. NCBI lineage: Bacteria > Pseudomonadati > Pseudomonadota > Betaproteobacteria > Neisseriales > Chromobacteriaceae > Chromobacterium > Chromobacterium sp. FG89. The sequence goes on from NZ_JBMDIQ010000014.1 coordinate 97,648, forward strand.
CATGCGGGCTTCCAGGCGGGGCAAGGGGTATAGGCGCAGCGCCTCGGCTATCGTCAGCATGGTCGTCACAACAGAAACAGGGTGGCGAGACCCAGGAAAATGAAAAAGCCGCCGGAGTCGGTGCAGGCGGTGATCAGCACGCTGGAGCCCAGCGCCGGGTCGCGGCCGGAGCGCTGCATCAGGCAGGGAATCAACACGCCCATGGTGGCGGCCAGCATCAGATTGAGCAGCATCGCGCCCAGCATCACCAGACCCAGCGAAAAGCTGCCGTACAACAGCCAGGCCACGCTGCCTATCACCCCGCCCCACAGCACGCCGTTGATCATGCTGACTCGCAACTCCTTGCGCCACAAACGCCAGGCCTGGCTCAGCTGCATCTGCCCCATGGCCAGCGCCCGCACGATCATGGTGATGGTTTGATTGCCGGAGTTGCCGCCGATGCCGGCGACGATGGGCATCAGCGCGGCCAGGGCCACCAATTGGGAAATGGAGTGTTCGAACACGCCGATCACCCGCGAGGCGATGAAGGCGGTGCACAGATTGATCGCCAGCCAGGCCCAGCGGTTCTTCACCGAGTCGATCACCGGCGCGAACAGGTCTTCTTCCTCTTTCAAGCCGGCCAGATTCAGCACTTCGCTGTCGGATTCCTCCCGGATCACGTCCACCATCTCGTCCACGGTCAGCCGGCCGATCAGCTTGCCGGCCTCGTCCACCACCGGCGCGGTGATCAAGTCGTAGCGCTCGAAGGCCAGCGCCGCGTCGGCGGCGTCCTCGTCCGGGCTGAAACTGACCAGCTCGGTGGCCATCACTTCGGCCACCAAGGCGTCGGGGTCGGACACCAGCAGTTTGCGGATGGACAGCACGCCCTTGAGCAGGCCCAAGTCGTCGATGACGAAGATTTTGTCGGTATGCGCCGGCAGTTCGTCGAAACGGCGCAGATAGCGCAGCACCACTTCGCAGCTGACGTCGGCGCGGATCTTGACCAGGTCGAAGTCCATCAGCGCGCCGACCTTGTCCTCGTCGTAGGACAGCGCGGATTGCAGCTGGGCGCGCTCTTCCTCGTCCAGGCCGCCCATCACTTCGTACACCACCTGGCGCGGCATGTCCGGCGCCAGTTCGGCCAGTTCGTCGGCGTCCAGTTGCTCGGCGGCGTTGACCAGCTCGCCGTGCTCCATCACTTCGATCAGCGATTCCCTGACCGCGTCGGACACTTCCAGCAGGATGGCGCCGTCGCGCGCGCCGCCCACCTGGTCCCAGACCAGCAGGCGGTCTTCCAGCGGCAAGGCTTCCAGGATATGGGCGACGTCGGCCGGGTGCAGCTGCTCCAGCTTCAGCCGCAGCGCTTCCAGATTGTAATGCGGGGCCAGCGGGTCCGTCGGCGGCTCGGACGCCTCCTGACGGGATACAAGATCTTCCAACTGCCGCTGGCGCTCGATCAGGCGCTGCACCAGGGCCAGGCTTTCTTGCAGACGATCGGCGGATTGTTGCTTGAAGGCAACCGTCATGCACGTCTCCTTCCGCCCAGATGGCGCGCGCGGCGCGGGCGGTCTGAGGCGGGCGTTATTCTCTAACGGTAAATCGGGATTGGATTACGGGGTAACTGGGTAAGTCCATTGCGTAGCCGCCATGCCTCGCGCATGGCGCACTCAAAGAAAGTCGCGATTGTAACATGCCGCCTGCGCCGCTCCAATCCGGCCCCCGGGCGCTCACGGCAGTTCCACATAGCCCATACGCCGCTGGATGATGCGGGTCTTGCGCGCCAGGCCCGGCGCGCCGCGATGGCTGTCGTAATAGCGCGGATTGGGCACCATCGCCGCCAGCTTGGCCGCCTGCGACGAAGACAGCCGCGCCGCGCTGGAGCGGTAGTAATAGCGCGAGGCCGCCTCCGCGCCGAAAACCCCGTTGCCCCACTCGATCACGTTCAGGTAAATCTCGAAAATGCGCCGCTTGTCCAACACCGTTTCCAGCATCACCGTGATCAAGGCTTCCTCCACCTTGCGCCACGGCGTCTTGCTGCTGGACAGGAACAAATTCTTGGCCAGCTGCTGGCTGATGGTGGAGCCGCCGGCGACGATCTTGCCCTTCTTCAGGTTTTTTTCGAAAGCGGCCTCGATGCCGTCCCAATCGAAACCTTCGTGATCGACGAACTTGGCGTCTTCCGACGCGATCAGCGCGCGCTTCAGATTGGGCGAGATCTGCTCGTAACTCACCCATTTGTGGCGCAGCTCCGCCTCGGGGTCGTCCTGCTGCAGCTTGGCCAGCTGTTCGTTCATGAAGGCGCTGGCCGACGGATTGTGGCCGCGCCAATAAACGATATGGCCGAAGATCCACAGGTTATACAGCAGAAAGGCGGCCATCAGGGCCGCCAGTACTTTCAGGAAGAGACGCATCATCTGACTCGCGAAGCGAGCCCCCTCGCAGGGCAAGGGGGATTGGGATTCAAACCGCGGGAGGGGAAAGCGACGCCTTGTTGATGGGTCCGGACCCGCCGGACCCGGCGAGCGTCAGGCCAGCACTTCCCGCAGCATATTGGTCACCTTGCGGGTGGCCGGCTCCACGCCGCGCCAGATGGCGAAGGACTCCGCCGCCTGCTCCACCAGCATGCCCAGGCCGTCGGCCAGCATGCCGGCGTTTTCCGCCTGCGCGCGTTGCAAGAAAGGCGTCAGGCCCTTGCTGTACACCATGTCGTAAGCCAGGGTGCGCGCGGTGAACAGGCCGTAGGGGATGGGCGGCAATTCATTGCTGAGGCTGGTCGAGGTGGCGTTGATCACGATGTCGAAGCTGCGGCCCTTCAATTGCTCGTAGCCTATGGCCTCCACCTTGCCCCAGGGCGCGAAATGATGCGCCAGCGCCTCGGCCTTGATCAGCGTGCGGTTGGCGATGGTCAAGGAGGCCGGCTTTTGCGCCAGGATGGGTTCCAGCACGCCGCGCACCGCGCCGCCCGCGCCCAGAATCAGCACCTTGGCGCCGGCGATCGGGTAGTCCAGATTGTCCACGATGTCGCGCACCAGGCCCACGCCGTCGGTGTTGTCGCCGTAGATCTTGCCGTCGCGGAAGCACAGAGTGTTGACCGCCTCCGCCGCGCGGGCGCGCTCGGTCAGCTCATTGGCGAAACGGTAGGCGTCGCCCTTGAACGGCAGCGTGATATTGAGGCCCTTGCCGCCGGCGGAGACGAACTCGGCCACCACCTCGTTGAAACGCCCCAGTTCGGCGAACAACTTGTCGTAAGCGATATCCTGGCCGGTGGCCGTCGCGAATTCGTTATGGATGAACGGCGACTGGCTGTGCGAAACAGGGTTGCCGATAACGGCGTAACGGTCGGTCATGAGTCAGCTTTCCAAGATTTGGCTATGTTTTCGGTATTCGGATAGAGAGTGGCTAACAAAGCCCCGGCGCCGCGTCGCGCTTGGCTTTATTGGCGGCTCTCGTCGCGTCCGCGCCGCCCTGCCGGCGGCGCTATGACACTTTGCCGTGGAATACGCCAAACTTCAACCACGACGTCGCCGCGCCGGCCCCGGCTCAGCCTTGTTGCCAGGGCAGGCCGCGCGCTTTCCAGCCGCCCACAGTGTTGCGGTGGCCGTCGGCGTCCTTGTCGCCCTCAAACCCCTCCAGCACGTTGTAGGCTTCGGTGTAACCGGCGGCGGCGGCCATGCGCGCCGCTTCGTCCGAGCGCACGCCGGAACGGCACATCAGCATCAGCACGCCGTCCTTGGGCAGCATGTCCTGCAATTGCTCGATGAAACGCGGATTGGGCTGCATGCCGGGAAAGCTCCGCCACTCCAGCCGCTGGGCATAGGGCACCACGCCGACGAACTGCCATTCCGCCGCGCTGCGCACGTCCAGCAGCACCGCTTCCGGCATCGCCTGCTTCAGCTGGTGCGCTTCCTGCGGCGTCAAGGCGCCGCGATAGGGCAAGCCCTGTTCTTCCGCCCGGCGCCGCGCCTGTTGCAATAGCCGCGTCATCTGATCCATGCAAGCTCTCCCCGCGGCCCGGCCGCCTTGTCGAACCGCCGACACCCCTTGACGCTGCGCCGGCCGGCCTCAGCGTCTTAGCGGGGTTTTGTCAGCCGCTCTCGTTACCTTATATACGGAACATACGGATTATCCATATCGACGAAGACGGCCGCAATGCCGTCAACGCCCTGTTTTGGTGCATAAGCCGAATCCAGGCACCACCCTGGTTCATTCAACTCCGCTAGCGCCCGGTTTTGGGCTATGACACAATGGAATCTCAGCGATTTCATAGCTGGCACGCTTAATGCTTAAGAGCCTGCCATCCACTCATTCGCACATGATGCATGTAGCCTTTCAGGAGAAAACCATGGCGGTTGCAGACGTAGTCAAGCTGATTACCGAAAATGATGTCAAGTTCATCGACCTGCGCTTTACCGATACCCGCGGCAAAGAACAACACGTGTCGATTCCGGCCCATGTGCTGCTGGACGATCCGGACGCATGGTTCGAACACGGCCACGCTTTCGACGGTTCCTCGATCGCAGGCTGGAAAGGCATCCAGGCATCCGACATGCTGTTGATGGCCGACCCGGCCACCGCCCGCATCGACCCGTTCTACGACGAACCCACCGTCTTCCTGCACTGCGATGTGATCGATCCGGCCGACGGCAAGGGCTACGACCGCGACCCGCGCTCCATCGCCAAACGCGCCGAAGCCTATCTTAAGGCTTCCGGCCTGGGCGACACCGCCTATTTCGGCCCGGAACCGGAATTCTTCATCTTCGACAGCGTGACCTGGGGCACAGACATGTCCGGCTGCTTCGTCAAGATCAAGGCCGAAGAAGCCGCCTGGGCGTCCGCCGAAGAGTTCGAAGGCGGCAATATGGGTCACCGCCCGGGCATCAAGGGCGGTTACTTCCCGGTGCCGCCGGTGGATTCCTCGCAGGACATCCGCTCCGCCATGGTGCTGCTGCTCGAAGAGCTGGGCATCCCGGTGGAAGTGCACCACCACGAAGTGGCCACCGCCGGCCAGAACGAGATCGGCACCAGGTTCAGCACCCTGACCCAGCGCGCGGACTGGACCCAGATCCTGAAATACGTGGTGCACAACGTGGCCCACAGCTACGGCAAGACCGCCACCTTCATGCCCAAGCCCATCGTCGGCGACAACGGCTCCGGCATGCACGTGCACCAGTCCATCTGGAAGGACGGCAAGAACCTGTTCGCCGGCGACGGCTACGCCGGCCTGTCCGAAACCGCGCTCTACTACATCGGCGGCATCATCAAGCACGCCAAGGCGCTGAACGCGATCACCAACCCGGGCACCAACTCTTACAAACGCCTGGTGCCGCACTATGAAGCGCCGGTGAAGCTGGCTTACTCCGCCAAGAACCGCTCCGCCTCCATCCGCATTCCGCATGTGGCCAGCCCCAAAGGCCGCCGCATCGAAGCGCGCTTCCCGGACCCCTTGGCCAACCCCTATCTGTGCTTCTCCGCTCTGCTGATGGCCGGCCTGGACGGCATCCAGAACAAGATTCACCCGGGCGACGCCGCGGACAAGAACCTGTACGATTTGCCGCCGGAAGAAGACAAGCTGATCCCGACCGTATGCGCCAGCCTGGACGAGGCACTGGCCGCTCTGGACAAGGACCGCGAGTTCCTGACCCGCGGCGGCGTGTTCTCCAATGACTGGATCGACGCCTACATCGAGCTGAAGATGCAGGAGGTCAACCTGACCCGCATGACCACCCATCCGGTGGAATTCGCGATGTATTACTCGCTGTAATACCGGCGCATGGAAAAACGGCAGCCTCCGGGCTGCCGTTTTCATATATGACTTGTCCGGCGGATTTGCATATCATTGCAGAGCTGAAACCCGGAACTCGACACGCCGCCCATGAAAACTCTATCGCTTTGTCTCTTGCTGTTGCTGAGCGCCTCCGCTCACGCCACCGTTTACAAGTACGTGGACAAAGACGGCAACGTCACTTTCACCAATGTGCCGATACGCGGCGCGCAGGCGATCCGGCTCAACCCGCTCTCCTCCTATCCCAGCCAGCACAAGAAAAGCGCCTCCCCGGCCAACAGCAGCGGCGGCAACGGAGACGCCAAGCCCTCCGGCAGCTACCCCAGCGTCGATCCCGGCACCCAGAAGCAGCGCGACAACGGCCGCCGCAAGATCCTGGAACAGGAGCTGGCCAATGAGCAAAAAGCGCTGAGCGAGGCGGAAAAGGCGCTGACCGACGGCAAGGCCACGCGCAACGGCGACGAAACCCGCAATTACCAGAAATACCTGAACCGGGTGCAGAAGCTGCAGGACGAAGTCACCGACCGCCAGAAAAACGTGGAAGCCTTGCGTCGCGAGCTGGGGCAGAACTAGTTTGACGCACCATCATGGTGCATACTGAAAAGAAATGGGCCATTCCCGGGCGCGCGGGCATGGCCCGAATTTTGCTCAGCCTGCGCAAGCCCTCCGCCTCCGCCTACAGGACACACCGCACCATGCCGCCGACCAGCTTTGCCGGACTAGAACTGCTGGACACCCCCGTGCTGATCGTCGACGCCGACGGCGCGCTGCATTTCGTCAATCCCGCATGCGAGAACCTGCTGGCGTTGGGCAGCCGTGAGCTGCGCCGCCACAGCCTGTTCGATCTGTTCCAGCCCTGCCCGGCGCTGCGCCAGGCGCTGTCCACCGCGCTGCGCCACAATGCCAGCTTCATCGAGCACGATCTGGAACTGATCCCGCAGCACAGCGAACAGGCGCTGCACATCGCGCTGTCGGTGGCCCCGGTGGACGCGGACGGCGGACTGGCGCTGATCGAATTGCGGCCGCTGGATCAGCAGTTGAAGATCGCCAACGAGGAACGGCTGCTGCTGCAACACCAGGCCAATCGGGAGCTGATCCGCAACCTGGCGCATGAGATCAAGAACCCGCTGGGCGGCATCCGCGGCGCGGCGCAATTGCTGGAGCACGAATTGCTGGACCGCCCGGAGCTGAAGGAATACACCGCGGTGATCAAGGAGGAGGCACTGCGGCTGCAATCGCTGGTCGACCGGCTGCTGGCGCCGCACCGCAGCCATGTGCGCGGCGAGATCAATATCCACGAAGTGCTGGAACGCGTGCGCAGCATCGCCCTGGCCGAATATCCGCAGGGCCTGCAGATTCGCCGCGACTACGACACCAGCCTGCCCCAGCTGGTGGCCGACAAGGAACAGCTGATCCAGGTGGCGCTCAACATCGTCAAGAACGCCGTTCAGGCGATGAAGGGCCGCGGCCAATTGATTCTGCGCACCCGGGTGGCGCGCCAGGTGACGCTGGCGCGCAAGCGCCACACCCTGGCATTGAAATTGCAGATCATCGACGACGGTCCCGGCATCCCCGACGAGATCAAGGACCATATTTTCTACCCGCTGGTCACCGGCCGCGCCGAAGGCACCGGCCTGGGGCTGACCCTGGCCCAGGCCTTCGTCCACCAGCACGGCGGCAATATCGAATTCGACTCCCGGCCGGGACAGACCTGCTTCACCGTGACCTTGCCTTTCGCCACGGATTGAGCGGACCCGCCCACCCCAAACACATTGCCGCCGCCCGCTCACGCCGGCGGCGCCGAGCACAAGGATTTCGCGATGAACCAAGCGGTATGGATTATTGACGACGACAAGGCGATACGCTGGGTGCTGGAAAAGGCGCTGGGGCGCGCCGGCATCGGCTTCGACAGCTTCGCCAGCGCCGACGACGCGCTGAACGCGCTCTACGACCGCGCCCCGCAAGTCATCATTTCGGACATCCGCATGCCGGGCACCGACGGGCTGAAATTCCTGTCCAAGGTCAAGTCCGAGCACCCGACGCTGCCCGTCATCATCATGACCGCGCACTCCGATCTGGACTCCGCAGTGGCGGCCTTCCAGGGCGGCGCCTTCGAATACCTGCCCAAACCCTTCGACGTCGATCAGGCGGTGCTGCTGATCGAGCGCGCGCTGGCGGAAAGCCGGCCGGACATCGCGGTCAGCGATCATCCGGAAGCGATGCCGGTGCTGCTGGGCCAGGCGCCGGCGATGCAGGACGTATTCCGCGCCATCGGCCGGCTGTCCCAGTCCAACGTCACCGTGCTGATCACCGGCGAATCCGGCACCGGCAAGGAGCGCGTGGCCGAGGCGCTGCACCGCCACTCGGTGCGCGCGGGCAAACCCTTCATCGCGCTGAACACCGCCGCCATTCCCAAGGACTTGCTGGAGTCGGAACTGTTCGGCCATGAAAAAGGCGCGTTCACCGGCGCGCAAGCCACCCGTCGCGGCCGCTTCGAGGAGGCCGAGGGCGGCACGCTGTTCCTGGACGAGATCGGCGACATGCCCACCGAGCTGCAAACCCGGCTGCTGCGCGTGCTGTCCGACGGGCACTTCTACCGCGTCGGCGGCCACACCCCGATCAAGGCCAATGTCCGCGTCATCGCCGCCACGCATCAAAACCTGGAACAGCGCGTGCGCGACGGCCAGTTCCGCGAAGACCTCTACCACCGCCTGAACGTAATCCGCCTGCGGCTGCCGCCGCTGCGCGAACGGCGCGAGGACATCCCGCTGCTGGCCCGCCACTTCCTGGCCAAGAGCGCCACCCAGCTGGGCGTGGAACCCAAGCGGCTCAGCGACGGCGCCATGGACGTGGTCAAGCACAGCCTGTTCTCCGGCAATGTGCGCGAACTGGAAAACCTGTGCCAGTGGATCAGCGTGATGGCGCCCGGCCAGACCGTGGAAGTGGCCGATCTGCCGCAGGAACTGCGCGACCCGGCCGCCGGCGCGCGCCATGCCGGCGGCGCGGAAGCGGGACAGCTTGACTGGCCGCAGCTGCTGGCCGAAGAGGTCAGCCGCCGCCTGCGCGCCGGCGAGGCCGGCATCATCGACGAGCTGACCCGGCGCTTCGAAACCAGCTGCATCCGCAGCGGCCTGACCCATACCGGCGGCCGCAAAGTGGAGGCCGCCCACCTGCTGGGCTGGGGCCGCAACACCCTGACCCGCAAGATCCAGGAACTGGGTTTGGAAGCCCATGCCGATGAAAGCCATGACAAGGCCGATCTCGGGCTCATAAAATGAATCCATGATCATTCCGCAAGGACCCGCCCATGTCCAAATCCGCGCTGGCGCTGCTCACCCTGCTGGCCGGCGGGTGGGTCCACGCCGCTCCCGTCCTGCGCATCGTCGTCGGCAGCGCCGAACCGGCGCCCTTCATCCAACAGACCTCCTCGCAACTGTCCGGCCCCGTCATCGACCTCGCCCGGCAAGCGGCGGAACACTGCGGCCTGCACGCCCAGTTCCGACAGCTGCCGGCGCGACGCCTGCTGCGCAGCCTGGCGCTGAACCAGGCCGACGCCGCCGCCATGCTCTCCTTCCAGACTGACCGCGCCAAGCAGATGCTCTATCCGATGCGCGGCGAGCTGGCGGACAGCCGGCTGAGGCTGACCGCGCTGTCCTACGTGCTCTACGTTCCGCAAACTTCAACACTGCGTTGGGACGGCCACCGGCTGGACCTGCCCGAGGACGACAGCGTCGGCGTCAATCGCGGCTGGTCGGTCATCCGCGTATTGAAAGCCCGCCGGATTCCCACCGAGGCCGGCGCCGATCTGGAAGAAAATTTCGCCAAGCTGCAGGCGGGCCGCATCGCCGCCTTCGCCATGCACGAACCCGGCGGCGACGCTTACCTGGCGCAACACCCGCAGCTGCGCATGAAAAAGCTGCTGCCGCCGCTGAAGACCGAAAACAGCTATCTGGTGTTCGGCAAGGCTTACGGCCAGGCGCATCCGGAACGCATGCGCTGCGTCTGGAATCAATTGCCGTCGCTGCGCCGGCAATTGGACCTGCCCTAAGAGCCGGTTCACAGTCTCGTGAGCAAGGGCGAGACCAGCGGAGAAAGCGGAATCTACTCGTGGCGCATGAGCATGTCGCAGACGGCGCGCAGCCGATCATAAACCGCTTCCCAGTCAGGCGGCCGCGCCCAGCGGCGTCAGCCCCGGCAAGGTGGCGAAGCTCTGCTCTCTCACCGTGGCCAGAAAATCCTGCATATAAGCGAGGCCGCCGTCGTCGCTGCGCACCGCCGCGTACAACTCGCTGCTCAAACCGCTCTCGCCTATCGGCCGCGCCACCACGTAGCCGCGCTCAAGATAGGGCTTGACCGCCCAGTAGGGCAAGGCCGCCACCCCGCGGCGGCTAGCCACCAGCTGGATGATGGCGATGGTCAGCTCGCTGCTGCGCCGCGCCGGGTTGACGCCCGCCGGGCGCAAAACCTTGCGCACCAGATCCAGCATCTCGTCCGGCACCGGGTAATGGATCAGCGTTTCCCCGGCGAAGTCCTCCGCCAGCCAGCAGCGCTTGTTCGCCAGCGGGTGATCCCGCGCCACGATGCCCACCATCTCATAAGCGAACAGCGGCTGGTAATCGACGCCGGCCTGCGGCTCCGCCTCCGACACGATGGCCAGATCGGCGCGATGGCTCAGCAGCAGGCTGACCGGATCGGTGTGGAAGCCGGACACGATGTCCAGTTCAACGCCCGGCCAATGCTGGCGGAATGCGTCCATCGCCGGCATCAGCCAGTCGAAGCAGGTATGGCACTCCACCGCCACCCGCAACTCGCCGGCCTCCCCCTGGCGCAGCCGCGCCAGATCGCGCTCTGCCGACGCCACCCGGGCATTCAGGTCGTGCGCCAGCGCCAGCAGCCGCTCGCCGGCGGCGGTGAAGCGCAGCGGCTGGGTCTTGCGCTCGAACAAGCTCATGCCATAGCCCTGCTCCAATTGTTTCAACTGGTGCGAGAGCGCGGACTGGGTCAGGAACAGGCGGCTGGCCGCCAAAGACACGCTGCCGGTTTCGGCCAGCGCCAGCAGGGTGCGCAGATGTCGGATCTCCAGAATGCTCATCATGAATTCATTTCATGTTAACTGGCAAAATAATGAGTTTGTATCATACAACAGCTTGCGCAATGCTAGGGACATCACGAACCAAGGAGTCCGCCATGACCACCCTGCACCTGCTCGGCTTTCCCCGCATCGGCGCCAAGCGCGAACTGAAGACCCTGCTGGAAAACTACTGGAAAAACGAAATCGACGAAGCCGCGCTGCTGAGCGGCGCGCGTGAACTGCGCCAGCGCCACTGGCTGCTGCAAAAAGGCGCCGGCGTGGAACTGTCCCCGGTAGGCGATTTCTCCCTGTACGACCACGTGCTGGATGCGCAGCTGCTGGTGGGCGCACTGCCTCCGCGCTTTGGCTTCGACGCCGCCCGGCTGAGCACCGAGCAATATTTCCAACTGGCGCGCGGCAACGCCGGCCAGCCGGCGCTGGAAATGACCAAATGGTTCGACACCAACTACCACTACCTGGTGCCGGAATGGCATGAGGACACCGCCTTCCAGGCGCAGCCGGAGCGCCTGCTGGCGCAAGTGCGCGAAGCCCAGGCCCTGGGCCTGCGCGCCAAGCCGGTGCTGCTGGGACCGCTGTCGCTGCTGTGGCTGGGCAAGGCCAAGCACGCCGGCCTGGACAGGCTGTCCTTGCTGCCCGCCCTGCTGCAGGCTTATCGCGACGTACTGGCCGCGCTGGCGGCGGCCAAGGTGGAATGGGTGCAGATCGACGAGCCCATCCTGGCGCTGGACCTGCCGCCGGAATGGCTGGCCGCCTTCGAACCCGCCTACCGGCAATTGCAGGACGATTCCTTGAACCTGCTGCTGGCGACTTACTTCGGCAGCGTCGCCGAACACGCCGAGCTGCTGCAACGCTTGCCGGTGGCCGGCCTGCACCTGGACCTGGTGCGCGCGCCGCTGCAACTGGCGGCCTTCGCCGACGGCTGGCCGCAGGACAAGGTGCTGTCCGCCGGCGTCATCGACGGACGCAATATCTGGCGCGCCGATCTGTCCCGCGTGCTGGCCAGCCTGCAGCCCTTGGCCGCCGATCTGGGCGAGCGTCTGTGGATCGCTCCCAGCTGCTCGCTGCTGCACGCGCCCTTCGACCTGGCCGCGGAAACCCAGCTCGACGTCGACGTCAAAACCTGGCTCGCCTTCGCGGTGCAAAAACTCAATGAGCTGAAAGTGCTGAAACGCGGCGTGGAGCAAGGCCGCGAAGCCATCGCCAATGAATTGGCCGGCAGCGACTACGCCCGTCAGCAGCGCGCCGCCAGCCCGCTGATCCACCGCCCCGAAGTGCAGCGACGCCTGGCCACGCTGCCGGCCGACGCCGACCGCCGCCACAGCGCCTATCCGGCGCGCGCCGCCGCGCAGCAAGCCTGGCTCAAGCTGCCGCTGCTGCCCACCACCACCATAGGTTCCTTCCCGCAGACGGCCTCCATCCGCGGCGCTCGCGCCGCCTTCAAACGCGGCGAGCTGTCCGCCGACGCCTACCGCCAGGCGATGCGGCAGGAAATCGAGCTGGCGATCCGCCGTCAGGAGGCTTTGGACATCGACGTGCTGGTGCACGGCGAGGCCGAACGCAACGATATGGTGGAGTACTTCGGCGAGCAATTGTCCGGCTTCGTGTTCACCGCGGGCGGCTGGGTGCAAAGCTACGGCAGCCGCTGCGTGAAGCCGCCCATTTTGTTCGGCGACGTGGCGCGGCCGCAAGCAATGACCGTGGAATGGGCGGAGTACGCGCAAAGCCTGACCCCGCGTCCGGTCAAGGGCATGCTCACCGGCCCGGTCACCATCCTGCAATGGAGCTTTGTCCGCGACGACCTGCCGCGCGGCGAAGTCTGCCGCCAGATCGCCCTGGCGCTGAACGACGAGGTGCGCGACCTGGAGACCGGCGGCATCCGCGTGATCCAGATCGACGAACCGGCCATCCGCGAAGGCCTGCCGCTGAAGCGCGCCGATCGCGCCGCCTATCTGGATTGGGCCGGCGAGGCCTTCCGGCTGTCTTGCCACGGCGTGGCCGATGCCACCCAGATCCACACCCATATGTGCTATTCGGAGTTCGGCGACATCCTGCCGGCCATCGCCGCGCTGGACGCCGATGTGATCACCATCGAAACCTCGCGCTCGGACATGGAGCTGTTGCAGGACTTCGGCCACTTCCGCTATCCCAACGCCATCGGCCCCGGCGTCTACGACATCCACAGCCCGCGGGTGCCGCCGGAAGCGGAAATCCAGCAGCTGCTGGAAAAGGCGCTACAGGTGATCGAGCCGGAAAAACTGTGGGTCAACCCCGACTGCGGCCTGAAAACCCGCGGCTGGCCGGAGGTGGAAGCCGCGCTCTCCAGCATGGTCAAGGTCAGCAAGACGCTGCGCCGGCGTCTGGCGCAGGAGGCCGACGCCGTCGTTTGAAGCGTTCAATCTGTCGGCACAATAGAAAAGGCCCCTCGATCGAGGGGCCTTTTTTCGTTCCGACTCAAGGCTGCAACATGCCCGGCGTCATCATCGCCTTCAAACGCGTCTGCTCTATGCCGTGGCGCTCGCGGTGGCTCAACCACCAGATCGAGCCCTTCTTCACGCTCCACAACTGCTGCTGCTCGGACAACAGGCTGGACGCCAGCCAGCCGATATAGGGCTGATGGCCGACCAGCACCACGGTGCGGTCCGTCTCCGGCCAGCCTATCGCCTCCAGCACCTCCTCCGGCGACGCCGTCGGGTTCAGCGCCGGCAAGGTCTGAAAGCTTTTCGCCAGCAAGGCCGCCGTCTGCTGCGAACGCTTGGCCTCCGAGGCCAGCAGCAGATAATCGCGCGGCAGGCGCACCCGCAGCCAGGACGCCATCTGGCTGGCCTGCTGCTGTCCGCGCCGCGTCAGCGCGCGAGCCAGATCATCGGAGCCGTCCTCGGCCTCGGCGTGGCGCCACAAAATCAAATCCATACACACCCCTCATCAAATATTTTTAATTCGGCGCAAGCGAGCCAAGTCGGGCACCCGCCCAGGGCGGGATGCGCGGCTTGGCGCGACTGCGAAATGAAAACCGCCGGCGCGCTACAACGGGAACAGCGCCAGCAGCAAGGGCACCAACAAGGCGGTGAGCACCCCGTTCAAGCCCATCGCCAGGCCGGCGAAGGCGCCCGCAGTCTCCGACAGCTGAAACACCCGCGCCGTTCCAATCCCGTGCGCGGAAATGCCGGCGGCCACGCCCAGCGCCATATCGTCGCGCAGGCGCAGACCGTTGAACAAGGGCCGCGCCGCCACCGCGCCGAAAACGCCGGACAGGATCACGCACATCGCCGCCAACTCCGGCACCCCGCCTATGCTTTGCGACACGCTCATCGCGATCGGCGTGGTCGCCGCCCGCGTGCTCAGCGACAGCAAAACCTCGCGCGGCAAGCCGAACAGCCAGCCCAGGCCCACGGCGCTGACGACGCCGGTGACGCCGCCCAAGGCGATGCTCAGCGCCAGCGGCCCGGCCGCGCGCTTGAGCCGGCTCAGATTGCCGTACAAGGGCACCGCCAAAGCCACCGTCGCCGGCCCCAGCAACATCTGTATCCACTGCGCGCCCTGCATGTACTGCCGGTAATCGGTGCGCGTCAGCAATAGCCAGCCCAGCACCAGCAACACCCCGATCAAGACCGGGTTGGACAGCGGATGGCCGCGGCAACGGCGATTAAACCCCAAGGCCAGCCGGTAAGCCAGCAGCGTGATGAACACCCCGGTCAGCGGCGATTCCCTCAGCGCGGACAATACGCCGACGCTAGTCATGCCAGCCTCCTCGCCGCCGCGCCAGCATCCAATGCAAGGCCAGCCCCGGCACCAGCAAGGTGATCAAGGTCGACAAGACCAGCACCGCCGCCAGGCGCGCGCCGTAATCGGCCAGCAAGGCCTGATACGCCAGCACCGCGCCGCCGGCCGGGATGAACAGCAAGGACATATGCGCCAGAAAACGCGGCGCATGGGTCTGCAACGTCGCCGGCACCCCGCGGCGCGCGCACAAGGTGACGAACAGCAGCAGCATGCCCAGAACCGGTCCCGGCACCGGCACGCCCAAACCGCGCGACAAGACCTCCCCCGCCAATTGATAGCCCAGCAGCCACAGCGCAGTCTCCATCATGCGATCATTCCTCCTTCCCCTTGATGACGACATGATAATCCGCCGGCTTGCGCTTGGGGATAGACAGATGGGCGCGCGTCGCGTCGCAGAAGGGGCGGGACAAGCCCCCGCCGGCTTTGGCATAATGCGCGCCATGCCCAATCCCCCAATCTGGCTGCCGGAACCGCCGGCGCTGTCCGCCGCCGCGCAATCCTGTCTCACCGAAGCCGGCTCGCTGACCGAACGGCTGCAAAGCACCGGCCGCCGCTTCGCCGTGCGCGTGCTGCGGCAAGGCCCCGACGCCTGCCTGGAAGACGAGGCGCAGCCGCTCGGCCTGGCCGCCAGCGCGCCGCTGCAGGCCCGCGAAGTGGCGCTGACCCTGGACGACACCCCGGTGGTGTTCGCCCGCAGCGTTACCCGTCTGGACTGCGCGGCCTGGCAGCCCATTCTAGACCGCGGCAGCCGCTCGCTGGGTCTGACATTGTTCGGCGGTCTGCCCGATTTGCTCCGCGACCCGCTGCGCTACCGCCTCATCGCCGCCGATCATCCGCTGTTCGCGCCGGCGGCCCGACTCAGCCCGCACGCCAGCTACCCGGCGCGGCGCTGCCGCTTTCTGCTGCGGCAGGCGCCCTTGCTGGTTTGCGAACTCTTTTTGCCGGAGCTGGAGAATTTCCTGCGATGAACGCCACCCGCCTCAATGAACGTTTGACGGTTTACATGCAACTGATGCGCATGGACAAGCCCATCGGCACTTTCCTGCTGCTGTGGCCTACGCTGTGGGCGCTGCTGATCGCCGGCCAGGGCCGGCCCGACCCGCTGATCGTGCTGATCTTCGTCGTCGGCACCTTTCTGATGCGCTCGGCCGGCTGCGTGATCAACGACTACGCGGATCGCGACTTCGACGGCCACGTGGCGCGCACCCGGCAACGGCCGTTCGCCCGCGGCGCGGTCGGCAAGAAGGAGGCCTTGCTGCTGGCAGCAGGTCTGGCCTTGCTGTCGCTGCTGCTGATCCTGCCGCTGAACGGCCTGACCCTGCTCTTGAGCGTGCCGGCGCTGTTCATCGCCGCCAGCTATCCGTTCACCAAGCGCTTCTTCCCGGTGCCGCAAGCCTATCTGGGCCTGGCCTTCTCCTTCGGCATCCCGATGGCCTTCGCCGCCCAGACCGGCGAGGTGCCGGCGCTGGCCTGGCTGCTCTTGCTGGCCAACGCCAGCTGGACGCTGGCTTACGACACCGCCTACGCGATCAGCGACAAGCCGGACGATCTCAAGATCGGCATCAAGACCTCGGCGATCACCTTCGGCGACTACGACGTGCTGGCCATCATGCTGTTCCACGCTGTCTTCCTCGCGCTGATGGCCGGCATCGGCCTACATCTGGCGCTGGCCTGGCCTTTTTACCTGTCCTTGCTCGTGGCCGTCGTCTTGATGGCCAAGCAATATCAGGACATCCGGGAACGCGACCGCGCCGCCTGCTTCAAAGCCTTTCTCGACAATAATCGCGTAGGCGCGGCCATCCTCGTCGGCGTGGCGCTCAGCTACTGGTTGCCGTAAAACCCAATGTCATTATTTTGCGGCGCAGCGATACTTTGTGAATTCCTGTGAACTTTTCGAGAAGGGTTCAATCCCAGAGAAGGCATATTCCACCCATTTGGAATTGCAGCCGACATGCACCACCGGCTTCACACAAGAAAGGACATATCATGAAACTGATTTCCGCTCTGATCGCCGCTGCTTTCGCCACTAGCGCCCTGGCCGCCTCCCCGGCGTCCGCGCCCGCCGCCGAAAAGAAAATGGAGCATAAGGCCGAACACAAGCAGGCCGGCAAAAAGCACCACAAGAAGCATGCTTCGGGCGCCGCGCACCACAAGAAATCCGGCCACAAGCATTCGGGAAAGAAAGCTGAACACAAAGCGGCTTCCGCCGCCAAGTAATTGATCGCCGGGCCGAGGGCCCGACGCAAAAACGCCGCGGCTCGCCATGCGCCGCGGCGTTTTCATATCCGGGTACGATCAAAGGCCGGCCGGAGGCCGGCGGCGGGCGTCAGCCGGGCGGAGAATTATTCGCCGAAGCCACAGAACACCTCGCGCATCATCTTCAAGACTTCCAGCGTGCGGATGTCGCCGACGCGGTAATAAACGCGGTTGGCGTCCTTACGCGTGCGCAACACGCCCTTGTCGCGCATAATGGCCAAATGCTGAGAAATATTGCTCTGCGACGTGCCCACCTGCTCGACTATATCCTGCACGCTCACTTCCTGGTCTTCCAGCACCGATATGATCTTCAAACGCAGCGGGTGCGACATGGCCTTCATCGCCCTCGAGGTCTGCTCGATCTGGTCATCGTTGAACAGCAAGGCTTCTCTCCCTGTAGAGTCATTTTATTTAGTCTGACTGCGGTACAATACTACACTAAATCCAATACCATCAAGATTTTCTAATATTCAGAATGTGAATGCCATGAAATCCATCAAACCGGTGTTGTTGTTGATTCTCGACGGTTTTGGCCATCGCACCGAAGGCGATGACAACGCAATTCTTCATGCCTCGATGCCTAATTGGAACCGTCTGCGCCAGACCTTCCCCTACGGCACCATCAACGCCTCGGAAAACTTCGTCGGCCTGCCCTCCGGCCAGTTCGGCAATTCCGAAGTGGGCCACCTCAACATCGGCGCCGGCCGCGTGGTGCAACAGGACATCAGCCGCATAGACTGCGACATCGAAGACGGCCGCTTCGCCGCCAATCCCGCGCTGGTCTCCGGCATCGCCAAAGCCAAGGACGCGACGCTGCACATCATGGGCCTGCTGTCCGACGGCGGCGTTCACAGCCATGAAAACCACATTCACTCGCTGATCCGCGCGGCCCAGGCCGCCGGCGTCGCGCGCATCCACGTGCACGCCTTCCTGGACGGCCGCGACACCCCGCCGCGCAGCGCCAAGACCTATCTGGAACGGCTGGACGCGGTGCTGGCGGAATGCCCGGCCGCGCGCCTGGCGTCCGTGACCGGCCGCTACTGGGCGATGGACCGCGACAAACGCTGGGAGCGCCTGGAGCCGGCTTACCGGCTGCTGGTGGAAGGTGAAGGCCTGTTCCACGCCCGCAACGGCCTGGAAGCGCTGGAAGCGGCCTACGCCCGCGACGAGAACGACGAGTTCGTCAAGGCCACCGCCATCGGCGAAAGCGCCCGGATGCACGACGGCGACGTCGTGGTGTTCATGAATTTCCGCGCCGACCGCGCGCGCCAATTGGTCAGCGCGCTGACCGACCCGGCCTTCGACGGCTTCAAGGCGCGCCAGCCCAAGTTCGCCGACTTCGTCACCCTGACCTCCTACGGCGAAGCCTACAGCCGCCTGTCCATCGCCTATCCGCCGCAGAAAATCAGCAACGGCTTCGGCGAATACCTGGCCAGCCAAGGCCTGAAACAGCTGCGCATCGCCGAAACCGAGAAATACCCGCACGTCACCTACTTCTTCAACGGCGGCGAGGAGCAGGTCTATCCCGGCGAAGATCGCATCCTGGTGCCATCGCCCAAGGTGGCCACTTACGACCTGCAGCCGGAAATGAACGCTGGCGAAGTTACGGACAAAATCGTCGCCGCCATCGCCTCCGGCCAATATCAGGCCATCATCTGCAATTACGCCAACGGCGACATGGTGGGCCACAGCGGCATCTTCGACGCCGCGGTCAAGGCGGTGGAAGCGCTGGACGGCTGCGTCGGCCGCTGCGTGGAGGCGATGCGCGCCGCCGGCGGCGAGGTGCTGATCACCGCCGACCACGGCAATTGCGAACAGATGTACGACGCAGAGCATCACCAGCCGCACACCCAGCACACGCTGAGCCCGGTGCCCTTCCTCTATGTCGGCCGTCCGGCCCGGATCCGCGCCGGCGGCTCGCTGCGCGACATCGCGCCGTCGCTGCTGGCGATGATGGGCCTGGAACAACCAGCGGAGATGACCGGTCAATCGCTGATCGAACTCCAATAAGACCCGCCGCCGCCGGCCCCGCCGGCGTCAAGGAGCCGGACCCCTCGCTCGAGGACGGGGCGTCCGGCCCGCGGCCCAAGCAGAAAGCATATTCCCGGCCATGAAACCCTATGTCCTGATGGCGGCCTTGATCGCCGGAAGCAGCCACGCCGCGCCTCCGGCCTCCGCTGCGCTGTCCACCGCCCCGCACCAGCAAGATCTCAAATCGGTGCGCAAGGAAATCGACACCCTGAAAAAAGACATCGCCCAGAAACAGGCGGTGCAAAAAGAAGCGCAATCGGCGATCAAGGAATCGGAACAAGCCATTAGCCAGACCAGCCAGGCGCTGGTGAAGCTGGAAAAGAAACAAAGCAGCTCGGAACAGCAGCTCGAAGCGCTGCGCGCCCAGATCAACGCCAGCCGCAACAGCCTGGCCGCGGTGCGCCAGCGCGTGGCCCTGATGCTGGCGCGCCAGTACAAGAGCGGCCAGCACGACGCGATGAAGCTGATGATGAACGCGAACGACCCCAATCAGAGCGCGCGCGACCTCGCCTACTATCAGCACATCGCCCGCGCCCAACAGCAATTGGTGGCCCAGCTGATCACCCACCAGCACGAGCTGGAAGCGCTGTCCTTCCAGCTGGAGCAGGAACTGGCGCGGCTCAACTCGCTGTCGGACCGCAAGAGCCAGGAAAAGAGCTCGCTGCAGCAGGACAAGGCCAGCCAGCAGCAAGAACTCAACAAGGTCACCGGCGAGATCAAGACGGGACAGAGCAAACTCAGCCAGTTGCAGGAAAACGAAAAACGCCTGACCGGCCTGATCGCCCAGATCAACAAGGAAATCCAGCGTCGCCGCGCCGAGATCGCGCGCAAGGCGGCGGAAGAACGCAAGGCCAGGCTGGCCGCCGCCCGCGAAGCCGCGCGCAAGGAAAACGAACGCCGCCGCAAGCTGGCGGAAAACGCCAAGAAACAAGGCAAGCCGGTGCCGGAGGAAGCCAAGCAGACGGTCACGGTGAAAGAGGAAGCCATCACCGACGTGGCCGACGACAGCGCCGCCGGTCGCGCCTTCGTCAGCCTGCAGGGGCGGATGAAAATGCCGGTGGCCGGACAATTGGTCGGCCGCTTCGGCAAGCCGCGTCAGCAAGGCGTCAGCTGGAAAGGCCTGTTCATCCAGACCGCCAACGGCACCCCGGTGCGCAGCGTGGCCGACGGCACCGTGGTATTCGCCGATCAACTGCGCGGTTTCGGCAACGCCGTTCTGGTCGATCACGGCGGCAATTACATGACGGTCTATACCGGACTATCGGTGATAGGCAAATCCGTGGGCAGCAGCGTCAAGGCCGGCGACACGATCGGCAACACAGGAACACTGGACAGCGGCGAATCCGGCCTGTACTTTGAAATCCGACACATGGGACGACCCCTAAACCCGCAAGCCTGGGCGCGCTAAGCCAGGCAACGGAGACAGATAACAAACATGAGCAGCCAAAGAATGAAGAAGATTGCCTGGCTAGTGGCCGGCGCCATGGCCGGCGGCGTGCTGACGCTGAGCATGCAAGCCTTTGCCGACAAGGGCGAATCCCCTCTGCCGCTGAGCGAGCTGCGCACCTTCGCCGAAGTGTTTGGCCGCATCAAGCAGGACTACGTCGACCCGGTGGAAGACAAGAAGCTGATCACCGCCGCCATCAAGGGCATGCTGACCGGTCTGGACCCGCACTCCGACTACATGGACCCGGAGGCCTTCAAGGAACTCAAGGAAGGCACCCAGGGCGAATTCGGCGGCCTGGGCATCGAGATCGGCGCCGAGGACGGCCTGGTCAAGGTGGTGTCCCCTATCGAGGACACGCCGGCGCAGAAGGCGGGCATCAAGAGCGGCGACCTGATCATCAAGATCGACGACACCCCGGTGCGCGGCCTGTCCCTGACCGACGCGGTGAAGAAAATGCGCGGCAAGCCGGGCACCAAGGTCACGCTGACCATCGCCCGCAAGACCGAGACCAAACCGCTGGTGTTCACGCTGGCGCGCGCAGTGATCAAGACCAAGAGCGTCAAATACAAGCTGTTGGAGCCGGACTTCGGCTATGTGCGCATCACCCAGTTCCAGGAGCACACCTCCGAGGACCTGGCCGCCGGCGTGCAGGCGCTTTACAAGGAAAACAAGCAGGGGCTGAAAGGCCTGGTGCTGGACCTGCGCGACGATCCGGGCGGACTGCTCAACGGCGCGGTCGGCGTATCCGCCGCCTTCCTCGCCAAGAACCAGCTGGTGGTCTATACCGAAGGCCGCACGCCCGACGCCAAGATGCGCTTGACCGCCAATCTGCAGAACTACGCTCGCCCCAACGGCAGTGACCCGCTGGCCCGGCTGCCGGTGGAAGCCCGCAACGTGCCGCTGGTGGTGCTGGTCAACGGCGGCTCCGCCTCGGCGTCGGAAATCGTCGCCGGCGCGCTGCAAGACCACAAGCGCGCGGTGCTGGTGGGCACCCAGACCTTCGGCAAGGGCTCGGTGCAATCCATCATGCCGCTGGGCAACGCCGGCGGCATCAAGCTGACCACCGCGCGCTACTTCACGCCCAACGGCCGCTCGATCCAGGCCAAGGGCATCGTGCCCGACGTGGTGGTGGAGGACGGCACGCTGACCGCGGCGGAACAAGCCATCCGCGTGCGCGAAGCCGATCTGGAAAACCACTTGGCCAACCCCAACGGCGAGGACAAGCCGGCGTCCAAGAGCAGCGTCAAGCCGGCTCCCGCTCCGGCCCCCCAGCCCGCCCCGGCCAAGCCGGACGACGGCAAGGACAAGGCCAAGCCGGAAGAAAAGAGCCAGTTCGGTCCGCGCGATCCCAACCCCAAGAACGACAACCAGCTGTCGCAGGCGCTGAACATTCTCAAGGTGCAGCAAATCCTGCAGAAAAAAGGCAGCTGATCCCGCGACGGCAGCCATCGCGCGCCCCTGGTTTTTCCAGGGGCGTTTTTCATGCGCGCCCGCTATTGTCCTCCTGCAAAACACCGTCATTCCTGCTACGCTATCCGGCTCAACCCTAGTTTTCCGGCCGGAGCCGCTGACCCCATGCTTACCCGCGAATTCGTGCTTTCCTTTCGCGAAGCCGCCCCCTATATCAACGCCTACCGCGGCAAGACCTTCGTGCTGGCCGTCAGCGGAGAAACCCTGCAGGACGGCGAATTCGCCAGCCTGGCCCAGGACATCAACCTCTTGGTCAGCCTGGGCGTGCGCATCGTGCTGGTGCACGGCATCCGCCCGCAGATCGAAGGCCTGCTGAAACGACACGGCATCGCCCGCCTGTTCCACCGCGACCGCCGCGTCACCGACGCCGCCACCATGGATGTGGTCAAGCAGGCGGCCGGCGCCACCCGCTGCGACATCGAAGCGCTGCTGTCCATGGGCATGCCCAATTCGCCGATGCACGGCGCCCATCTGCGCGTGGCCGGCGGCAACTTCGTCACCGCCCAGCCGCTGGGCGTGCTGGACGGCGTGGACATGCAATACACCGGCCAGGTGCGCCGCGCCGACGGCGCCGCCATCCGCGCCCGCCTAGACCACGGCGAACTGGTGCTACTGTCGCCCATCGGCTACTCGCTGACCGGCGAGGCCTTCAACCTGACCATGGAAGAGCTGGCCACCCATGTCGCCATCACCCTGAAGGCGGAAAAGCTGATCTTCGTGATCGAGCAACGCGGCGTGATGCTGGACGAGGAACTGATCAGCACGCTGACCGCGCAGCAGGCCGAGGACCTGCTGGCCTCCGGCCGGCTGCAGGAAGACGTCAGCGCCTACCTGCCCTACGCCATCCGCGCCACCCGCGAAGGCATTCCGCGCGCCCACTTGATCAGCCGCCACGCCGACGGCGCCTTGCTGGTGGAACACTTCACCCGCGGCGGCAACGGCACCATGATCGCCCGCGATCCGCTGGTGAGGGTGCGCAACGCCAGCATCGAAGACATCGGCGACATCATCGGCCTGATCCAGCCGCTGGAAGAACAAGGCGTGCTGGTCAAGCGCAGCCGCGAACACCTGGAAGTGGAGATCGGCGAATACTCGGTGCTGGAGCACGACGGCAAGATCTACGGCTGCGTGGCCATGCACTCCTTCCCCGACTCCGGCACCGCCGAACTGGCCTGCCTGGCGGTGGCTCAGGACAAGCGCGACGGCGGCTTCGGCGAGATGCTGCTCAAACATGTGGAATACCAGGCGCGCACCCAGGGCCTGCAATCGCTGTTCGTGCTCACCACCCAGACCGCGCACTGGTTTGTCGAGCGCGGCTTCGCCGAGGCGGACAAGAGCGCGTTGCCGCTGGCGCGGCAGCAGTTCTACAACTATCAGCGCCGCTCCAAGGTTTTCGTCAAGGTCTTGTAAGCCTAGGGCCGCGTCGAGGTTGGAAGCGTTTCATCTCTGTGACACAATATTGAATTAACCTTTTTCCGATATTTTAAGGATTGCGCCATGAGCAGAACCGTCAATTGCGTCAAGCTGGGCCGCGAAGCCGAGGCCCTCGACTTCCCGCCGCTGCCGGGCGAACTGGGCAAGCGAGTGTTTGAGAACGTGTCCAAGGAAGCCTGGCAAGGCTGGCTGCGCTATCAGACCATGCTGATCAACGAAAACCGCCTGAGCCTGGCCGACGCCCGCGCCCGCCAGTATCTGGCCGCGCAGCTGGAAGCCTATTTCTTCGGCGACGGCGCCGACGCTCCCGCCGGCTATACTCCGCCGCAGAACTAATCGCCATGCCCAGCCCTCCAAGCGAGGGCTTTGTTTTTCCCTGAACTCTCCACTGTTGGCTTGAACCCCGTATGTCACACACGCAAGACCTGCTGATCAACCGCGAACTTGGCCTGCTCGAATTCAACCGCCGCGTGCTGGCCCAGGCGGAAGACGCCAACCTGCCGCTGCTGGAACGGCTGAAATTCCTGTGCATCGTGTCCTCCAACATGGACGAGTTCTTCGAAGTGCGCGTGGCCTGGCTGCAGGAAACCGCCGAGGCCACGCCGGAGCGCATCCTGGCCGACGGCTCCACGCCGGAACAGGCGCTGGCCAAGGTGGCCACCGCCGCCCACCAATTGGTGCGCGACCAGTACGCGGTGATGAGCGAAGTGCTGTTCCCGGCGCTGCGCGAGGAAAACATCATCTTCCTGCGCCGCAATGAATGGAGTCCGGCTCAGCAGCAATGGGTGCGGGATTTCTTCTTCCGCGAACTGATGCCCATCCTGACCCCGATAGGTCTGGACCCGTCCCACCCCTTCCCCAAGGTGCTGAACAAATCCTTGAACTTCGCGGTGGAGCTGGAAGGCCGCGACGCCTTCGGCCGCGCCTCCGGCATCGCCATCGTCCAGGCGCCGCGCATCCTGCCGCGCGTGATCAAGCTGCCGGCGGACGTCAGCGACGGCCACCGCCACACCTTCGTCTTCCTGTCCTCCATCCTGCACTCGCACGTGCACGAGCTGTTCAGCGGCATGGCGGTCAAGGGCTGCTACCAATTCCGCGTCACCCGCGACAGCGAGCTGACGGTGGAAGACGAGGAAGTGAAAAACCTGCGCACCGCCTTGCAAGGCGAGTTGCGCCAGCGCCAGTTCGGCGACGCGGTGCGGCTGGAGATCGCCGACACCTGCCCGGCGCACATGGAAGAATTCCTGCTGACCCAGTTCAACCTCAAGCCGCGCGACGTCTACCGCGTCAACGGCCCGGTCAATCTGGTGCGGCTGATGCAGGTGCCGGACCTGGTGGACCGGCCGGACCTGAAGTTCACGCCCTTCATCCCCACGCTGCCGGAAATGCTGCGCAAGAAGACACCGCTGTTCGACGCCATCCGCAAGGGCGACATCCTGCTGCATCACCCCTTCCAGAGCTTCCAGCCGGTGATAGACATGCTGACGCTGGCCGCGTCCGATCCGCATGTGGTGGCCATCAAGATGACGGTGTACCGCACCGGCACCGACTCGGTGCTGATGGAATCGCTGATCGCCGCCGCCCGCGCCGGCAAACAGGTGACCGTGGTGGTGGAATTGATGGCCCGCTTCGACGAGGAAGCCAATATCGGCTGGGCCAGCCGGCTGGAAGACGCCGGCGCCCACGTGGTCTACGGCGTGATCGGCTACAAGGTGCACGCCAAGATGCTGATGGTGGTGCGCCGCGAGGAACACGGCCTGCGCCGCTACGTGCATCTGGGCACCGGCAACTACCACCCGCGCACCGCCCGCCTCTACACCGACTTCGGCCTGCTGACCTGCAATGAGCAGATCGCCAGCGACGTCAACGACATCTTCGTGCAGCTGACCGGCCTGGGCCGCGCCAGCCAGCTCAAGCTGCTGTTCCAGAGCCCGTTCACCCTGCACAGCATGGTGATGGAGGCGATAGACCGCGAAATCGCCCACGCCCAGGCCGGCAAGCCGGCGCAGATCATCGCCAAGATGAACGCCCTGCTGGAAAGCCAAGTGATTCACGCGCTGTACCGCGCCAGCCAGGCCGGGGTCAAGATCCAGCTGATCGTGCGCGGCGTGTGCGCGCTGCGGCCCGGCGTGCCGGGGCTGTCCGACAACATCGTCGTGCGCTCCATCGTCGGCCGCTTCCTGGAACACCCGCGCGTGTTCTACTTCCACAACGACCGCAAAGAAGACCTGCTGATCGCCAGCGCCGACTGGATGGGCCGCAACTTCTTCCGCCGCATCGAAACCTGCGTGCCCATCGTCGACGTCAAACTCAAGCGCCGGGTGATCAAGGAAGCGCTGCGTCTCTATCTGGACGACAACGTCAACGCCTGGGACATGCTGCCGGACGGCAGCTACAAACGCCGCACCTCCCGCGGCAAGCCGCACTGCGCGCAACTGCAATTGCTGGAAGAGTACACCCGCTGACACCCGGCCCGCGGCCAGGCCGCGGGCGCGTTCTCCCGCAAGGACCACCATGGAAATCGCCGGCTACAGTCTTGCCGCCCTGCTCATCGTCGCCGGCCTGGCCGGCACCATGCTGCCCATCATCCCCGGCCTGCCGCTGATGTTCGGCGGCCTGCTGCTGGCCGCCTGGCTGGACAACTTCAACCACCTGGGCGCCATCAGCCTGATCATCATGGCCCTGCTCACCGCGCTGGGCCTGGTGATTGACTTCTTCGCCGGCCTGCTGGGCGCCAAGGCCAGCGGCGCCAGCAGCCAGGCGCTGTGGGGCGCCTTCATCGGCGGCATCGTCGGCATGTTCTTCGGCCTGGCCGGCGTGCTGCTCGGCCCGCTGGTCGGCGCCGTCATCGGCGAGTTCATCGCCCGCAAGGACGCCTTCCAGGCCGGCAAGGTCGGCATCGGCACCTTTATCGGCTTCATCGTCGGCGCGGTGGCCAAGGTGGCCTGCGCCTTCGCCATGCTGGCGACGGCGGCGCTGGCGCTACTGTTCTAGCGGCCACGTGGCTGGCCTAAACCGGGGGATTTGGTAGAATCCCGGTTTATCCCCTTCAATCCAGCGTGAATACCGATGGCACAATATGTAATGTCCATGCTCCGCGTGAGCAAGATCGTTCCGCCCAAGCGCCAGATCATCAAGGACATCTCCCTGTCCTTCTTCCCCGGCGCCAAGATCGGCCTGCTGGGCCTGAACGGCGCCGGTAAATCCACCGTGCTGCGCATCATGGCCGGCGCGGACAAGGAATACGAAGGCGAGGTGCAGCACCTGGCCGGAGTCAAGATCGGCTACCTGCCGCAGGAACCGCAGCTGGACCCTGAAAAAACCGTGCGCGAGGAAGTGGAAAGCGGCATGGGCGACGTGATGGGCGCGCAAAAGCGCCTGGAAGAGGTCTACGCCGCCTACGCCGACCCGGACGCCGACTTCGACGCGCTGGCCGAAGAACAGGCCAAGCTGGAAGCCATCATCGCCGCCGGCGCCAACGACAACGTAGAACACCAGCTGGAAATCGCCGCCGACGCGCTGCGCCTGCCGCCGTGGGACGCCAAGATCGCCCCGCTGTCCGGCGGCGAGAAGCGCCGCGTGGCGCTGTGCAAGCTGCTGCTGTCCAAGCCCGACATGCTGCTGCTGGACGAACCCACCAACCACCTGGACGCGGAATCGGTGGAATGGCTGGAGCAATTCCTGGTGCGCTTCCCCGGCACCGTGGTGGCCGTCACCCACGACCGCTACTTCCTGGACAACGCCGCCGAATGGATTCTGGAACTGGACCGCGGCGAAGGCATCCCGTGGAAAGGCAATTACTCCAGCTGGCTGGAGCAGAAGGAAGCCCGCCTGGCGCAGGAATCCAAGAGCGAAGGCGCGCGCATGAAGGCGATGAAGCAGGAACTGGAATGGGTGCGCCAGAACCCGAAAGGCCGCCAGGCCAAATCCAAGGCGCGTCTGGCCCGCTTCGAGGAACTGTCCAGCTACGAAACCCAGAAGCGCAACGAAACCCAGGAAATCTTCATCCCGGTGGCCGAGCGCCTGGGCAATGAGGTGATCGAGTTCAACGGCGTGTCCAAGGGCTTCGGCGACCGCCTGCTGATCGACAATCTCAGCTTCAAGGCCCCGCCGGGCGCCATCGTCGGCATCATCGGTCCCAACGGCGCCGGTAAATCGACGCTGTTCAAGATGATTGCCGGCAAGGAACAGCCGGACAGCGGCGAGGTCAAGATCGGCCAGACCGTGCAGATGGCCTTTGTCGAGCAGACTCGCGAGGGCCTGGACGGCGACAAGACCGTGTTCGAGGACGTGGCCGCCGGCGCCGACATCCTCACCGTGGGCAAGTTCGAGATGTCCAGCCGCGCCTACCTCGGCCGCTTCAACTTCAAGGGCGCCGATCAGCAGAAGAAGGTGGGCATGCTCTCCGGCGGCGAACGCGGCCGCCTGCACCTGGCCAAGACCCTGCTCCAGGGCGGCAATGTGCTGCTGCTGGACGAACCGTCCAACGATCTGGACGTGGAAACCCTGCGCGCGCTGGAAGACGCCTTGCTGGAATACGCCGGCACCGTATTCGTGATCTCCCACGACCGCTGGTTCCTGGACCGTATCGCCACCCACATCCTGGCGGCGGAAGGCGAATCGCAATGGACCTTCTTCGACGGCAACTATCAGGAATACGAAGCCGACAAGAAGAAACGCCTGGGCGAGGAAGCCGCCAAGCCCAAGCGCATCCGCTACAAGCCGATCAGCCGTTAAGAGCCTGTTTACGATCTGCTGCGCGTCGTGAAGCGTGACACAGTGAGTACCGCCTCGAAATGCTCATGTACCTCAAGTACATTCAGCTTTCTCTGCCGTTTTCGCCTTGTCTCGCCTTAGCTCGCGCGATCGTAAACACGCTCTATAGAAAAAAGCCCGGGTTCCCCGGGCTTTTTTCATGCGCTCACAGCGTCTTCAGCCGCCCGCGGAACTCATCCAGCCGCTGGTAACCCTTGGCCTGCATGATGGCGGCCAGCTCCGCCTCGATGCGATCGAAGGCGCTGACGCCCTCCTCGTGCAGGCAGGTGCCCACCTGCACCGCGGCGGCGCCGGCCAGGATGTGCATGAAGGCCTCCGCCCCACTCTTCACCCCGCCGCAGCCTATCACATGCTTGTCGGCCAGCAGCAGGGCGAACTCGCGCACATTGGCCAGCGCCGTCGGCAACACGTAGTCGCCGCCCAAGCCGCCCAGCCCGCCCTTGGGCTTGATCACCGCGGACTCGCTGTCCAGATCGATCACCAGGCCGTTGCCCACCGAGTTGATGCAGGTGACGAAGCGCAGCAGCGGGAAGGCGTTCAACACCGCGGCCATGGCGGCGAAGTGCGCCGGATCGAAATACGGCGGCAGCTTGACGCCGAACGGCCGCGCGTACACCCGGCTGATCGCCGCCAGAGCCTCGGCGCTGGCGGCGAAGTCATAGCCCAGCTGCGGCTTGCCCGGCAGATTGGGGCAGGACAGGTTCACCTCCGGCAGGCAGGGCAGCTTCAGCGCCGCCAGTTCGGTCAGGATGGTCAGGGTGTCGTCCAGCGTCATGCCGGACACGGACAGAAACAGCGGCTTGGCGTCGTCGTAAGCCTGGGCGTAGTCCAGGTAATAGCGGTAGCCCTCGTTGGGCAGGCCCATGGAATTGATGCTGCCCAGCGCGGTGCGCCGATAACGCGGTTCGGGATTGCCGGCACGCGGCTCCAGCGTGCAGCTCTTGGTCACCA
This sequence comes from Chromobacterium sp. FG89, assembly GCF_057808735.1. Classification (NCBI taxonomy): domain Bacteria; kingdom Pseudomonadati; phylum Pseudomonadota; class Betaproteobacteria; order Neisseriales; family Chromobacteriaceae; genus Chromobacterium; species Chromobacterium sp. FG89. The sequence goes on from NZ_JBMDIQ010000014.1 coordinate 126,646, forward strand.
CCGCGCCGGCGGCAGAGCGGCGCACCTGCTCCAGTTCCTCCCGCGTGCGGCAATAGACGCCGGAAGCGTTGAACAGGGGGCTGGCCATCTTCATGCCCAGCCAGGAAACGGATAGATCCAGCGACATCGCGCCCTCCGGCGAATTCATCTGCCGGCGATGATAGACGCAAGCCTCGCCGGCCATGCTGCGCCAAGTCAAAACCGGCGCGGGCGCCCCAAAACAAACGGCCGCCCTGAAGGCGGCCGCGTCTTAACGCCGAAATCCCCGGAGCTTACATTTGGGACTGGATATAGTTCTGCTCGCCCACCATATCGATCAGGCGCAGTTGCTGCTCCAGCCAGTGGGCGTGGTCGTTCTCGGTCTCTTCCAGCAGCACCATCAGTTCCTGGCGCGTCACGTAGTCCTTCACGCTCTCACAGTGGGCCACCACTTTTTTCAGCAAGTTGCCGACGCGGTATTCCACTTCCAGATCGCTGGCCAGCATCGCCCGCACGTTCTCGCCCACCACGATGGGCACGCGCTTGGCCACGTTCGGCTTGCCTTGCAGGAACAAGGTGCGCGCGATCAGCACCCGCGCGTGCGACAACTCGTCCTCGCGCTCGTGATCGATGCGCTCGAACAGCTTGTGCAGACCGAAGTCCTTGTACATCTCGGCATGAATGAAATACTGGTCCGCGGCGGACAGTTCTTCCGCCAGCAGTTCGTTCAGCAACTCGATGGTTTTGGGATCACCTTGCATAAAACGACCTCTTGTTGTTGTAGTTCAATAACGCCGGCGGGCGCGCCGCCGGCGCGAACGGAATTCGCGAACCATTCATTCTAAGCCCTCAGGGCCACAGTTGCACGCCGGCTTGATAAAACGCGAACGACAACAACCAGGCCAGTCCCACCGACCACGCCACCGACATCGCGGTGTAGGCCTTGCTGCGCGACTCGCGGTACATCGCCGCCACCGTGGACAGGCAGGGCACGTAGATCAAGGTGAAGATCAGGAAGCTCATCGCCGAGCGCCAATCCAGATGTTGCAGCAAGGCCGCGCCCAGGCCGGCTTCCGGCACCCCGTAGATCACCGCCAGGCTGCCCAGCAGGATTTCCTTGGCGATGAAGCCGAACAGCAAGGCCGCCGCCAGTTCGTGGCGGATGCCTATCGGGTCCAGCACCGGGGCCAGCAGGCTGCCCAGAGCGTCGGCCAGGGTTTTGCCCTCGCCCGCCGGCACATGGGTCAGCAGCCAGACCAGCACCACGCCCAGCAGGATGAAACTGGAGGCCAGTTGCAGAAAGGCGCGCACCTCCCCCACCGCCCGGCTCAGCAAATGGCTCAAGCCGGGCAGCCGGTACGGCGGCACTTCCAGCAAGAAGGCCTCGCCGCCGGCGTAACGGCGCTTGAACACCCAGGCGGTAAACACCGCGACGGCGAAGCTCATCAGATAAAGGCCCATCAACACCCACGGCGCCTGCGTCGGCGTGAACAACAGCCCGGCGAAGAACACCACCACTTGCAGCCTCGCCGAACACAGCGAAAACGGGATCACCAGCATGGTCAGCAGCCGCTGCTTGCGCTCACGCATCACCCGGGTGCCCATGATGGCCGGCACATTGCAGCCAAAGCCCATCAGCTGCATCACGAAGCCGCGGCCGTCCAGCCCCAGCTTGGCCATGAAGGCGTCGGTCAGATAGGCGGCGCGCGCCAGATAACCGGAATCCTCCACCATCGCCATCAATACGAAAAACACCAGCAAAATGGGCGCGAAGGTCAGCACCGTCGACACCCCCTGCCAGATGCCGTCCAGCGCCAGGCTCTGCACAATCTCGGGCAAGGGCGCGAGCAAGGGCGTCAGCGCCTGCTCCTTGATCCAGTCCAGACCGGCGCCGGCCAGCTCCTGCAATGGGGTGCCGATCTGATACGTCAGATTGAACAGCAGCGCCATCAGCGCGAAGAACAGCGGCAGGCCTAGCCATGGATGCATCAGCCAATGGTCCATCTTCTCCGTCAGCCCCGTCGGCAGCACGGGCGGCAAGGCCCAGCACCCAGCCAGCCGCCGCTTGGCCTCCGCCATCGCCTCCCGGGTGTCCGGCACCGCGTCCAGCCTGGCGCGCGTCGCCGGGCCGCCGTCGTTGGCCAGCCGGTTCAAGCCCGCCATCAGCGGCGGCCAGCCTTGCATATGCCGGGCCGAGGCCAGAAACACCGGCGCGCCCAGGCGCTCCGACAAGCGCTCCACATCCACGCTCACGCCCAGGGCCTTGGCCTCGTCGGCCATATTCAGCACCACCAGGCAGTTGAGGCCGCTGGCCAGCACCTGCAAGGCCAGCGGCAGTTGCCGGTCCAGCTGGCTGGCGTTGAGCACCAGGACGGCGCCGTCGAAGGCGCTGGCCAGCAGCACGTCGCGCACCACCGCCTCGTCGTCGGAATAGCCGGTCAAATCATTGACGCCGGGCAAATCCACCAACTCCACCATGTGGCCGCCCAGCAACAGGCGCGCGCTGCTCAACTCTATGGTCAGGCCCGGCCAGTTGCCGACGCGCTGCGACATGCCGGTCAGACGGTTGAACAAGGTGGACTTGCCGGTATTGGGCAGGCCGATCAGGGCGAAACGCTTCATACCGCCACCCTCGCCACGATGAGGCGCGCCAGGCTGCGGCGCAGCAGGAAGCGCGTGGCGCCGATGTCCAGCAATAATGGCCCGCCCAAGGGCGCCGCCCGACGCAGATAAAACCGGCAGCCCGGCTCCAGGCCAAAGGCGGCGACGCGGCGCATGGCCTCTTCGGCTAGCTCCAGGCTGTCGACCACGCCGTGGCGTCCGGCGGGGAATGCATCCAAAGTCAACATGATGATCCGATCAAGAACGAGAATGGTTTGCATTAGTATATCCAGCCGAACCCCGTCGAATATCGGCAAACCGCGGCAATTCCCGCCCTGCTTGACCTGCATCAATAGCATTGTCCTATCCGGATCGACGATGGATTATCGATAGCCGGCCACTGCGCTTGCGGTTAAAATCGCGGACAATCAATCGACAAGCTACGGGCCCAAGACAATGAGCATCAAATCGGACAAGTGGATTCGCCGGATGGCGGACGAGTACAAAATGATCGAACCCTTCGAGCCCAACCAGATCAAGATGGTGGACGGCCAGAAGGTGATCTCCTACGGCACGTCCAGCTACGGCTACGATATCCGCTGCGCCGACGAATTCAAGGTGTTCACCAATATCAACAGCACCATCGTCGACCCGAAAAACTTCGACCCCAATTCCTTCGTGGAAGTCTCCGGCAAGGGCTATTGCATCATCCCGCCCAATAGCTTCGCGCTGGCCCGCACCGTGGAATACTTCCGTATTCCCCGCTCGGTGCTGACCGTCTGCCTGGGCAAATCCACTTACGCCCGCTGCGGCATCATCGTCAACGTCACCCCGTTCGAACCGGAATGGGAAGGCTATGTGACGCTGGAGTTCTCCAACACCACGCCGCTGCCGGCCAAGATCTACGCCAACGAGGGCGTGGCCCAGGTCTTGTTCTTCGAATCCGATGAAATTTGCGACGTGTCCTACAGCGACCGCGCCGGCAAATACATGGGCCAGGTGGGCGTGACCCTGCCGCGCCCCTGAAACGCTTCCCGCCAGCAAAAAAGGGATGGCTTAGCCATCCCTTTGTCATTTAAATCCCGCCAAATCCGTCCTCGCAATTTCACCTTAATGTTCTAGGATAAACAGAGGGTTAGCTGACTTTCCCGGTTGGTCGGCCCTTGTACAGCAATTGATTTCTTCTTGGGGCGTAGCGGTTCCCCCTTGCCGTTGCGCCCCTTTTTTTATCCGCCGATCCCATTGCCCTGCCTCCGGTTTCTTGCCATGATCTTCGCTTTGGCGAAAGGCGGAAATATGCCGGACATATATGATTTTTCCATTGAGTCTTTAAACGGGCAGACCCTGCCGCTGGCGGGCTATCGCGGCAAAGTGCTATTGCTGGTCAACACCGCCAGCGAGTGCGGCTTCACCGCGCAATTGGGCGGCCTGGAACAGCTGTACCAGCGCTACCGCGAGCAAGGCCTGGAGATCATCGGTTTCCCCTGCAATCAGTTCGGCGGCCAGGAGCCTGGGGACGCCGCCGCCATCGGCCAGTTCTGTCAGAAGAATTTCGGGGTCAGCTTCCCGCTATCCGCCAAGATCGACGTCAACGGCACCGACGCGCATCCGCTCTGGCGTCATCTCGTCGCCGCCAAGCCCGGCTTGCTGGGCAGCCGGCGCATCAAATGGAATTTCACCAAATTCCTGGTGGACGGCGAAGGGCGCATCCGCAAGCGTTTCGCCCCCTACGTCAAGCCGGCGGCGCTGGAGCGCGCCATCGAAAGCCTGCTGCGAACGCAGAAGCACTAGATTCTCTAGCGACAGCTCAGCTCAGTTCGCCGGACAGATAGAACCAGCGGCCGTCCTCGCGCAGGAAACGGCTGCGCTCGCGCATGCGTTCGGCCTTGCCGCCCACCTTGTAGCGCGCGGAGAACTCCACCACGCCCTCGGCGTCGGCCGCGCCGCCGGCCTCGGTCGCCAACACCTCCAGGCCCAGCCATTTGACCAAGCCGGCGTCCGCGGCCAGATCCAGCGCCTGCGGCCGGGTGCTGGGATGCCAGCTCGCCAGCAGATACGCCTCGTCGCCGCGCGCGTAAGCGGTGTAGCGCGAGCGCATCAAGGCTTCCGCCGTGGGCGCGGGCGCGCCGTCCGCCCCCAGGTAACGGCCGCAACAGGCCGCGTAAGCGCCGCCCAGCCCGCAGGGACAGCCGGCCGCGTCCGGCTTGGCTTTCTTGCCCATGCTCAAGCCCCCAGGGCCGGCAAGCCGTACAGCTTGAGCAGGAAGTTGGTGAAGGCAGGCTCGGCCGGTTTCGGATTCATCTTGGGCCAGCGTCGCATCCATTCCCGCAGACGCTCGTCCATCTTGGCGCGAAACGTTTCCTGGTCGATGCGGCCCGCCTCGCGCTCCACCGTCAGATAGCGGTACATGGCGAAGGTGTTGTCGTCGATGGGATTGGAGCCCACCGCCTTGAGCCGGAACGCGCCCAGTTGATCCGCGGCGGCCAGCCGGGTCAACTCGCCGCTCTTGACCTTGTCGGCCAGGCGGTTGGCTTCCCGCAGCAAGGCGTCCGATTTGGCGCTGGGCGCCGGCGCCGTCTGCGGCCGGCCCTTGACCGGCGAGGAAGGATGCGAGCTGATGGGCGCGCCCAATTGCTGCAGCGCGCTGCAGGCGGACAAGCTCAGGGCCATCGCGGCCCACAAGAAATAACGTTTCATGCCGGGAATTCTACTCCTGTCCTGATTCGGCGCCGCCACGCGGCGCGTTCTGCTGCGACCGCCCCGCCCACGCCAATGTTCCGTCCCGCCAATGCAAAACAGCCTGACAAACGGGTCTGTCAGGCTGTTTTACGTTCATGCCACGCGGCCGCGGCACGCTTATTCCGCCGCGTCGCCTGCGGGTTCGGCCGGAGCCGGGGCAGGGGCCGCCGCGGCCGGCTTGGGCGCGGACATCTGTTCCGCCGCCTTTTTCTCCTCGGCGCTGACTTCGCCCACCGGCTTGTTGGCCAGATCGAACCGCTTGCCGCCGCGCGCCAGAGACTTCACGTAGCGCGGCTTGCGACAGTGATTGGCCACCACGCGGGAGATCAGCGTAGAGTCGAACTGCGGCAAAGCCGCGATCAGGCTCTCATGGATGCCCAAGGCCAGCGGACGAAACTGGCGGAAAACGTCGAACTTGCTGTAGACATGATCCGCGATCATCTCGGTCTGCTTTTTCTTGGACAGACTTTGTACAGCGGACTTAAGTGCAGCACCGAGTGCCGTTTCAGTATTTGGCTTCATGAACTTCTATCTAGATCCATTGATGCAAAAGCAGCGCATGCTGCCCAATCAAGCGAAGCGCCGCAACCCGCCGCCCGGCCAGCTTGACAGCCGGTGAAAAAATGACGACATCGTAATGCGGTTTGACCAAGGCGCTCCGACAAGACGCCGGCGCGCCGTAAAAAATCGCCGAACATGGCGAAGGCCTGGAACCGGGCCCAAGCGGCGCGGCCGGTCCGAAGACCAGGCGCCCGCCCCCATCGACCGCCGCTGTTTGTCGGCGGAGGAGCCGACTTGGCGGTCATGGGCGAAAACACCAGACGGAACGCTCCGGGCGTTCCCTCGCTCGGGCTGGCGCTTACGAGGGAGGGAGAGTACTAAGTAATGCCCCTTGATGTCCAGCATTAGACGCCGATTGCGCCCTTTCCGCCCTTATCCCGTCTTTCTTTTGCCACTTTCTCAAGCGTGAGCCGGCAGCTTACAGGCAGGCGACGGGAAAGCGGCGATTCAAGCTGTCCCAGTCCGTCGCCGCGTCAGGGCCGGCGCTGGCCACCACGCAGGCCGCCAGCCGGTTGCCCAGATCCACCGCGTAATGCAGCGGCCAGCCGCTGGACAGGCCGGCCAACAAGCCGGCGCAATGCGCGTCGCCGGCGCCTATGGTGTCCACCACCGAAACCTGGTAGCCGGGCAGGTGCCACGGCGCGTCGGTGCCCGGGCACACCCAGGCGCCGTCCTGCCCCAGCCGGCAGATCAGCGTCAGCCGGTAATCCTTGGCGAAACGCTGCGCCGCCGCCACCGGATCGCCGTCGCCGCACAACAGGGCGATCTCGTCCCGGTTCAGCGTCAGCAAGGTCTCGGTGCCGCTCAGGGCGGACAGAAACGCCGGCTCCAGCAAGACGACGCGCGGACCGGGGTCTATCACCCGCAACTGTTCCGCCGGCAAGGCCAGCAGCCAGGCGCGCAACGCCTTTCCGCCCTCTCCGGCCAGTTCATAGCCGTTGGCGTACACCAGGCCGTCGGCGGGCAAGGGCAACGCGTCCAACTGCTCGCGCGTCCATTCCGTCTCGCAACCGGAGATCGAAATGAAGCTGCGCTCGCCGCTGGGCTCCACCATGGCCACGCACCAGCCGTTGTCGCGATCCGCGTTGCGCAGCAGCACCGGCAAGCCCAGCTCCCGCATGGCCGCGTCTATCGCCGCGCCCCAAGGGCCGTTGCCCACCGGCATGCCGTTGATCACGGGAGCGTTCAACTGGCGCAACGCTCGCGCCACATTGAAGGCGCAGCCGCCGATCTCGCGTTCCTGCTGCAACGCCTCCACGTCGGCGCCGCTGCGCGGCAAGGCCGGGAGGGTCAACACCACGTCGCCCACGGCGCCGCCCAAAGCCAGGATGGCTCTGGTCGGATGATAGTTTGGACACGGAATGGTCATGCGCGTCGCTCCTTCAGCAACAAATACAATCCATAAGCCAGCAAACTGGTCCCAAAGGATACAAACAGTCCCAGGCTGGAATCTGCGAAAACGCCCACCGCCAGCGGGCCGTCGATGAAGCCGGTCTTGCTCACCAGCAGGCCGCAAGCGGCGCCCAGCAGCCAGCACAGCAGCGGACCGCCGCGGAAGGCCTGCCGCCCGTCGCCGGACAGGGCCGCGGCCTCATAGCCTTGGCGGTGACGCAACAAGAGGTAATCCAGCACGAACACCGCCTCCCAGGCCGCCAGAAACACGCCGCAAAACAATAGAAACGCGATGAAGGGTCCCAGGAAGTCGCTGGACACGAACAAGACGTAAGCGGCGATGGCCAGCACGATCAGCGCATTGATGGACACCGCCTGCGCCTGACGAACCTTGACGCCTATGGTCAGCAGATTGAGGCTGGCCGAATACAGGCTGAGCACGGCCATGGTGACGATGCCGGCGGTAGCGGTCAGCAGATAGGGCACCGCCATCCAGGCCGGCAGCACCGCGCCGATCTTGGCGATGGGATTGGCCGCGCTGGCCAGATCCGGGATCTGCGCCGACAACAGCACACCGGTGAAGATCAGCAGCATCAGCGGCAGCAACGCCCCCACCATCACCGCACCGAAAATGCTGCCGCCGGACGCTCCGCTCCGCTGGTAACGGCTGTAATCGGCGCCGGCGATGGCCCAGCTGATGCCGGTGCCCGCGGCGATCACCGATACCGCCGGCCAGAAACCGGTCAGCCAGTCGCCGTCCGGCCGCGCCAAGATGGCGCCCCAGTTCGCGGTCGTCGCCACGTACAGAATCACCACCAGGGTCATACTGCCGAAGATCCGGCTCAGCCAGCTTTGCATCCAGACCACGGTGGCCTGGCCCAGCAGGCTGACCACGATGGTCAGACCGATGAACAGGAACAAGCAGACCGCGGTCAGCGGACGGCTTTCCGCCATGCCCAGCGACTGGCACAAGGCCGCCAGCGTCAAGGCGCCGGTCACCACATTGACCGCCTCCCAGCCCATCAGGTTGAACCAGCTGAAGGCGGTGGGCGCGGCGTTGCCGCGCAGGCCGAAAATGGCCCGCGACAAGGTCAGCGTGGAAGTGCGGCCGCGCTGGCCGGCGATGCTGGTCACCCCCACTAGCGCGAAACTGGCCACCCCGACCGCCGCGGCCAGCAAGGACTGGTAGAACGACAGCCCGAAGCTGGTGACGATGCCGCCGTACACCACGCCCAGGATGCCGATATTGGCGGCCAGCCATACCCAGAACAACTCCACCGGCCGGCCCTTGCACTCATGCTCCGGCACCAGATCTATGCCCGCGCTCTCCAGCCGCCAGCCGTCTACCGCTTGTACATCGCTCATCCCCTCACCCCCTAAACCGCAATGCGCACAAAGCCCGCGCGTAAGATTCGAAATCAACGCCATTCACGTCCCGGATGCGTTCCCGCCATGCGGCCGGCAAGGCGTCCGCCCCCTGCAAGGCGCCGCATACCGCGGTCGCCATCGCGCCTATGGTGTCGGTGTCTCCGCCCAGATTCGCCGCCAAGACCGCGCAGCGGCGCGGATCGCCTTGCGCGCAGTCCACCAGGGCCAAGGCGGCGGGCACCGACTCTATGGTGTCCATGCCGGCGCCCAAGGTCTGGTACAGCTCGGCCACCACGGCCGCATCGTCTTGGCCCCGCAAGCCTTCCGCCAGCTCGAAGCCCCAGGCCAGGCGCCGGCTCAGCAAGGGGCTGAACGTCGTCACCCGCTCCAGCTGCGCCAGATCGGCAATGGCGGGCAGCTCGGCCTTGATGTCGGACCAGGCCGCGCCCTCCACCGCCCGCGACACCGCCCAGGCGATGGTCGCCGCGCCGGCCACCGCGATATCGGACTGATGCGTGGGGCTACAACTCAGCCTCACCGCCTGCACGAAAGCCGCGCGGTCCTGGCTGGACAGCAGGCAACCCAGCGGCGCCACCCGCATCGCCGCGCCGTTGGTCACGCCGTTGGCGCCCAGAGAATCAATCGACTGGCCGGACAAAATAGCCCTGAGCGCGGCCTTAGAACTGGGCCCCAGAATATTCTTGTTGAAGGCGTCGATGCGCTCGGCCCAGGCGATGATGTTGTCCGCGATGCGCTCCGGCTCCACCGCGCCGTCCGCGGCGATCAACGCGTCCATCAAGGCGATGGCCTGCTGGGTGTCGTCGGTGAACTCTCCGGCGGCGAACTCGGAAGCGGCGAAATTCTCGGCCGGGCCCGGCAGAAAATCGTCTATCCAACCAAAAAACGCCCGTACCTGCCGCTGCGGCCACAGCTCCGAAGGCATGCCCATGGCATCCCCCGCCGCCTGCCCGTACAGGGCCCCGAGAATGGACTGGTAGCCCTTGCTGATCATCGTCAAACCCTGCCTCTCCGCCAGGATGCCCATCGACCGCCAGAACCCGTTTATGATCCGCCACGCGTCAAGGAAACCAGGAGCCGCCTGCGAAACGCTCATGCCTCACTGGCGCATTCCGCTTTCCCGGCTGTTTCGCCTTGCCCCGCCTTCGCGCAACGCGAGCGTAAACAGGAACCATGGACTTCGATTGGCATCGTATGATAAGTCCAATACAAATCCAATAGTACATAACCATACTATTGATCAGGAAAGCATGCCACAGAGCTCAGCCCACCCCATTGCCGTCGGCATTGATTTAGACTGAAGCCCGCACGCACAGGAGCTTTCACACGATATGAGCGAGATTCTGGAATGCCTGTCCGCCAGCCTGCGGCAGCCCGGCGCAACGCCGCGCTATCTGCTGATCGCCGACGCGCTGGAACAGGCCATCCGCCAGCACCAGTTGCCCGAAGGAGCATTCTTGCCGACCGAGCGGCAGATGGCGGAAAAACTGGGACTGTCGCGCGTCACCATCAGCAAGGCGATGGCGGAACTGGAACGCAAGCGGCTGATCACCCGTCAGCAAGGCCAGGGCACTCGCGTCGCCCAAGCCTTTCGCTATTCGCTCAACGACAGCGGAGGTTTCACCGAGCAGGTGCTGCGCAGCGGCGGCAGCGTGGCCAATCAGTGGCTGTTGCGGCGACGGGAAAGCGCGCCGGCCGCCATCGCCAGCCTGCTGCGCCTGCCTGTCGGCGCGGACATCGCCAAGCTGCGCCGCCTGCGGCTGATGGACGGCACGCCGGCGGCGCTGGAAACCACCTATATCCCGCTGGCCTACCTGCCCGAACCGGAGCGTCTGGAATACTCGCTATACCAATGGTGGGAACGCCATGGCGTCGAGATCGGCCGCAAGACCTTCCGTCTGGCCTCCTGCGCGGCGGATCAGGACAGCGCCGCCCTATTGCATGTGCAGACCGGCACGCCGCTGCTGCGCATCCGGCAGACCAGCTTGAACGCGGCGGAACAGGTATTGGAGTTCAGCGAAGTTTTGTGCCGCAGCGATCTCTATGAATTCGAGGCGCAACTTTAAGAGAAGCCGATAAAAAACCCGCCCAGCGCCAGGCTGTGCGGGTTGTTTTCGTCTCGTGGACGGTTTTGCCGTAGTGGTGCCCCGGGCCGGAATCGAACCGGCACGACCGAAGTCGAGGGATTTTAAGTCCCTTGTGTCTACCAATTTCACCACCGGGGCGAGCAAAGAGACGGCGATTCTATCCCAGAGCCGGGCCGCTGGCAAACAGGGATGGCTCCGGGCCAGACAAAGAGCCACTCTATAGGAAGCAGAGCCGGAGTTGAACGGCATAGGCAGATTTTCAATCCATCATGCACTCTAAGGCCCAACCTCCCTCAACCACTTAAACAAACAACTAACAAAAATCAATATAACAAGCTGGCGACCAGACTTGATATTGCTAAAAGAGGTCAACTTGTCATCCAAGTATCAACCTGGCCAGATTCGGTAGGCGGTACACCGAAAGCGGGATACGCCCTCTTCTTCGCTGAAGCTTACTAGCTAGTTGGCTAGCCTGCCGCTTATAATTTTTTTGCTAGCACCTCTTAATCATTTTTAACCCTCTTATTTATAAGAGACTTTCCTCGCCCTGTTTTCAACACCTTAGATACAAAATTTCGAAGCGCATTGTCGGCTGTTCCTACAAAGCGTTTGATGCTTTCATCAGGCCTGCCAGTAAAAGAAGTAACGTGAAAGTATTCTGTATGGTCAGGAGACTGTTTTGAGAAGTAGTAGTTTGATACGCAGCAACGTGGGCAATTAGCAACAACGGGACTCACTGAGTGCCAGCTTGTTTTGTTAGTTTCCATTACTGCCAACCTATTTGTCAGAGCTGCAATAGTTTTTGGAATTGTTTTATCTTTATTCCATAGCTCTAGATTTCCACCGTTCTCAATCCTCCACTCTGGCGACACATAGTAGAGCAGATTTAATCTTCTATAACGCAGACGATCCCCATCATGGCTATTGTCTATATGAGGATTTAGAAAATCTCCGGGAAACATCATCGACAGGCCACCGGCATACAAATTGGGATCCGGATCAATCTCAGCAAAGCCGACAAGCTCAGACAACAAATCAACGACTCTTTTGTCTTGTAGCGCATAGGTAATATCAGACAACACTTTGTCATAACTACTAAGATCTGCAGATGTTTTCTTCTTCTCTCGAAAGGATTCCCGATCAAAAAAACCATTACCATCTCTAGGAAATGCATTATAAATCTGGGCACATAATTCTGGCTCTAGAAGCTCATCAATAACAAAGTGCCTTGTTTCCGTCCCTTCAGGATTGAACCACTGCTGTTTAATTGACTCTGCAGACTCCGTTATTTTATTCAAAATCGTTAACGTAATTTTCTCTTGTGCATTCACAATCTATTATCCTTTGATGATTTTTTTCAATGGTATCCGGCCGAGTTAGACAGTAGCTTTTTCGACCCTGCTTTGTTTGAGAATTGATTTTTCACGTCAACCATCTATTCTTACAGAAATGATTACCCCTTGGATATACTCTATCTGGTGACTTCCCAAGGATTAACCAGAGATTTTTAGGAGTACACGCTACCCAGGGAGAAACGTCAATCCACACCTCAAATAACTGCTAATAAATTTTATCGGCAAGTACACAAAACAAACAGACTTAAGCAGCGATAAGTACTTACCCAAGCATTAATCTATAGCTTGCCAAATCCGAATATTGGTTTGGCCCCAGTCTATTTGACCGCATTACCGCTGATAGGAATCATACGGCACGCCGCACTCATAGTACATATGCAGCAATTCAATACCAAACGCCCAAACGAGCAGTGAGCCTCGGAGTTCGCCCCATGTTTCTACCCAGCAAGACGACGTCCTCAGCAGACATTGCGATCGGTCCGTACGTACTACCTTGTTGGCTACGGGTCAGCTACCCAACGGGGAGGGACCTCGTACCCGACGCACGGGAACATCGGTACTCACATAGCAACCAGAACGGAAGGGTACCTCAATTCATCGCAGCGGCCGAGGCCTCCCTGAAAATTCAAACGTCATTTGAAGCACCTAACAGAGCTAGCATCAAGTCTTCGGAAAACATTACTGGCCGAAACAATCGATACATTCAAGGCCGAAGCAGGCTATCACCGATACTTTGCTGAGCAGACTGCGCCGGTCCGCCCCACATCAACGCCCCCACAAAATATAGGACGACTCTAGTTTCTCGCTGAACAGCCAAGGTGACACAATGCCGTACTCCAGAAGAGCGCCGTCCCCTCACTGCCCCCCCCCCTCCTCGCTAGAAGACAATGGACGCAACGCTCGACAGTAAGCCTTTGCAACAGACAGTGCCCCGAGGTACTGATGTTTTGTGGCCATGCAAACTCGCGTAGTCGGCAAAAACTACAGTCTACGCGTGGTTCGCTGCTCTGAGCGAGTGGTTAAGGACCGAAATGGACGGGGAAAAGCTAGAATTTCGGTGGTTGACCGCTGGGGCCAAACAAAGCAAAAGCCCCGCAAGTCTTTGACTTACGGGGCTTTAACTGGAGGCGGGGGTCGGAATCGAACCGGCGTAGACGGATTTGCAATCCGCTGCATAACCACTTTGCTACCCCGCCGTTGCCGGCGAACCACCAGCCATGGCTGATGATTTTAATTTGGAGCGGGAAACGAGGCTCGAACTCGCGACCTCAACCTTGGCAAGGTTGCG
>NZ_JBMDIQ010000015.1:0-139540 GCF_057808735.1 Chromobacterium sp. FG89
CGTCCTGGGGGACGAGGGGGGCTGGAAGGGGGCGGCGGCCCGCCCCCTCCCCGTTTGCCGCGCGGAAAGCGGCACCTAAATCAATATCCGCGTAGCGGATTCAACAGATTAATCATTAAAAAACGCTGCACCTGCCATATTCGGCTCAGCGAAGCGTTCACAGTCCCCCACTCAGCCGCCAGCGGTACGCGCCTGCCAGGCCGGATCGCTGGCGAACCGCTCCACCAGAAAATCCAGCATCGCCCGCAAGGTGGCCGGCATCTGCCGGCGCGAAGCGTAAATACCGTAAATGCCCAACTCCTGCGGCTGGTACTCCGGCAACAAAGCCACCAACTGACCGCTGGCGATCAGCGGCGCGGCGGAATACAAGGGCTGCAAGGCGATGCCCGCGCCGGCCGCGGTGGCGGACAACAAGACCATGGACTCATTGGCGCTCAGATTGCCGCTGACCGGCACCGCCAACTGCTCGCCGTGACGCTGGAAACGCCACAAGCTCTTGCCGAAATAGGAATAGGTCAGACAGTTGTGCAGAGACAAATCCTCCAGCCGCTTGGGCGCGCCGTGGGCGGCCAGATAGGCGGGAGAGGCGCAGATCACCGACGCGCAACTGGCCAGCGGCCGCGCGATCAGACTGGGGTCCAGCGCATTGGTGATGCGGATGGCCAGATCGATTCTTTCTTCCACCAGATTGACCGCGCGGTTGCTGATCTGCAGATCGATGGCGGTTTGCGGATAGCGGCGCAGAAACTCGGTCACCGCCGCCGCCAGCGCGTCCTGAGCCAGAGACTGCGCGCAGCTGATGCGCAGCAGGCCCTGCGGCTGACCGGGGTCCGCGCTGTTGGCCGCCGGCATCTGCCCGGCGATTTCCAACATCTGCCGGCAACGCGCCAGCGTCTCCTCCCCGGCCGGAGTCAGGCTCAGCCGCCGCGTGGTGCGGTGCAGGAGCCGGGTGCCGGCCCATTCCTCCATTTCCGCCAGATAGCGGGTGATCATCGCCCGCGACATGTCCAGCGTATCCGCCGCGGCCACCAGGCTGCCGCGTTCGGTAATGGTCACAAACACTTGCGCCGCGGTGATCCTATCCATGATTCGCTCGATTCATGCAACTAACCATTGCTTATTATCCGGTTTTTGATTCGAAAATAGCAATCTATGATTCACATCAGGCTTGCTACCAAGCCGACCGATCTCAAATTCACCAAATGGAAACCATCATGATCCAACACCGCATTTCCGGCAGCTTTGTAGCAGGCGCCCTGTTGATGTCCGCCGCCTTCGCCCAGGCCGACGCTTTGAAAGTCGATGTCTACAACCCCGGCGCCAAGAGCCTGTTCCCGGTGTCCTCGGAATTGGTCACCGGCAAGAGCGAGGCCGTGCTGATCGACGCCCAGTTCCAGCGCAACGACGCCGAGGCCCTGGTGGCCAAGGTCAAGGCCAGCGGCAAGAAGCTGACCACGGTGTTCATTTCCCATCCGGACCCGGACTTCTACTTTGGCCTGGATGTGATCAAGGCCGCTTTTCCGGACGCCAAGGTGCTGGCCACCGCCGCCACCATTGAAGCGATCAAGGCTTCCAAGGACGGCAAGATGGCCTACTGGGGCCCGATCCTGAAGGACAACGCGCCCAAGACCGTGATCGTGCCGGAACCCATCCAGGGCGACACCCTGAAAGTGGACGGCCAGAAACTGCAGGTCATGGGTCTGAAAGGCCCGACTCCGGACCGCACCTATATCTGGGCGCCGTCGATCAAGACCGCGATGGGCGGCGTGCTGACCTACGGCAATATGCATGTCTGGACCGCGGACACCCAAACCCCGAAAGACCGCGCCGACTGGCAGAAGTCGCTGAAAAACCTGCAGGCGTTGAAGCCCAAGGTCGTGGTGCCCGGTCATTTCCTGAACAACGCGCCGCATACCCTGGCTTCGGTGAAGTTCACCAGCGACTACCTGAAAACGCTGGAAGCGGAACTGCCCAAGGCCAAGAACTCGGCCGAGCTGGTGACGGCGATGAAGCAGCGTTATCCGAAGCTGGACGGCGTGGCGGATCTGGAACTGAGCGCCAAGGTGCTCAAGGGCGAGATGAAGTGGCCGCAATAAGGCTCTGAGGGCAGCCAGCGAAAGTCCTGATGCTGCGCGGCGCCGACTTGCCGTACTCCATGTACAGCCGGCGTCGGCGCGCCTTGCCTCAGGATTCGTTTGCCGCCCTTGATGCTTTCTACGTCTGATGATTTGAATGTATGGCCGCCCGCGTCGCGGGCGGCGCAAGAAAGGAAACCGCCATGTCCGGCATTATTTTGCACACTATTTTCGATCCGCTCTGCGGCTGGTGCTACGGCGCCGCGCCCTTGCTGGAAGCCGCGCGCGGCGTGCCGGGCCTGACGGTGGCGCTGCACGGTGGCGGCATGATGGTGGGCGCCAATCGCCGCCGGGTCAGCCCTGAGTGGCGCCAATTCGTGCTGCCGCACGACCGCCGCATCGCGGAAGTCTCCGGCCAGCCTTTCGGCGAAGCGTATTTCGACGGCCTGCTCAAGGACCACGGCGCGGTGATGGATTCCGCGCCGCCCACCACCGCCGTGCTGGCGGCGGAGGAAGCGGCCGGCGGCGGGCTGGCACTGCTGCATCGCATCCAGCGCGCCCACTTCGTGGAAGGCCGCCGTATCGCGGAATTCCCGGTGCTGGCCGAACTGGCCGCCGACATCGGCCTGGACGCGGAGGCTTTCGCCGCGGCTTACCATCGCCTGGAAGGCTCGGCCACCGACGCCCACTTCGAGGAAAGCCGCCGGCTGTTGGCCCAAGTGGGCGGCCAGGGCTTCCCCACGCTGGCGCTGGAGGAAAACGGCCGGCTGACGGTGCTGGACCTGGGCGCTTATCTGGGCCGGCCGGACGCTTGGCGCGCCCGCCTGAGCCAGGCCGCGTCCAGCGCGGCGCCGGCCGCGGCGGAGACGCTGGCTTGCGGGCCGGACAGCTGTGTGTTGCCGCAATGAAGGAAGGGCATGAGCAAACCGATTTTTGGATGGAACACCATGAACGCTAATCAAACCCCGGGCCAGGGCCACCTGAGCAATGTGGACATCGTCCGCGCCACCTATGAAGGCGATTCCGAGGCCAACGGCCGCAATCTCTTGGCCGCGCTGGCGCCGGACGCGGAATGGACCGAAGCCGCCGGCTTCCCTTACGCCGGCACCTATGTCGGCGCGGAGTCCATCGTCAAGAACGTGCACGAGCGGCTGGGCCGCGAGTGGGAAGGCTACCGCGCGGCGGTGGACAGCTTCTACGACGCCGGCGAGCATGTGATCGCCCAGGGCTTCTACCACGGCGTTTACCGCGCCACCGGCAAGGGCTTCGTCGCCTCTTTCGCCCACATTTACACGCTGCGGGACGGCCAGATCGTCAAGTTCGTGCAGATTGTGGACAGCGCCAAGGTGCTGGAAGCGATGCGGGCCTGAGAACCTGTTTATGATCTGCTGCGCGTCGTGAGGCGTCACACGGTGAGTACCGGCTTCGAAATGCTCATGTACCGTGTGTACACTCCGCTTTCTCAGCCGTTTTCGCCTTGTCTCGCCTTAGCTCGCGAGATCATGAACCGGTTCTGAGAACCAGGTCCGCCAATGAAAAAACCGCCAGCCGGCAACGGTTGGCGGTTTTGTTTTGCGTACAGCAGGCGCTCAGGGGCTGATGGCGAAGAACACGAAGGACGCGAAGATCACCAGGTGGACGATGCCCTGCAAAATGGTGGTGCGGCCCACCGCCAGCGACATCGAGCTGACCAGCAGGGTCAGCACCAGGAAGATGGTTTCCTTGTTTTCCAGGCCCAGGATCAGCGGCTCGCCCATCGCCACGAAGATCATCGCCACGGTGGGAATGGTCAGGCCGATGGAGGCCAGCGCCGAGCCCAGCGCCAGGTTGAGGCTGGTCTGCACCCGGTCCGCGCGCGCGGCGTTGGCGGCGGCCAGGCCTTCCGGCAGCAGCACCAGGGCGGCGATGATGATGCCCACCACGGCGGCCGGCGCGCCGGCGGCGGCCACGAAGCCTTCGATCGACGGCGACAGCAGCTTGGCCAGGCTGACCACGCCCACCAGGCAGACCAGCAGCAGCGCCAGGCTGGTCAGCGTGACTTTGACGGACGGCGGCGGCGCGTGTTCGTCCTCGCTGCGGCTGCCTTCCAGCAGGAAGTAGTCGCGGTGGCGTATGGTCTGCACAAAGACGAAGGCGCCGTACAGCACCAGCGACACCACGCCGGTGAAGGCCAGTTGCGAGGAGGACAGCAGCGGGCCGGGCTCGCTGGTGCCGTAATTGGGCAAGACCAGCGCCAGCACGGAGATGGCGGCCAGCACGGTCAGCGCCACCTTGGCGCCGCTGAGCTGGAAGTTCTGTTCGCGATGGCGCAGGCCGCCCAGCAGCAGGCAGATGCCGACGATGCCGTTGCAGGTGATCATGATGGCGGAAAAAATGGTGTCGCGCGCCAGCGCCAGCTTGCTTTCGCCGCCGGCCAGCATGAAGGAGACGATCAGCGCCACTTCGATCACCGTCACCGCCAGCGCCAGGATCAGCGTGCCGAACGGTTCGCCCACCTTGTGCGCCACCACTTCTGCGTGATGGACGGCGGCGAAGACGGTGCCGGCCAGCAAGACGGCCAGCAAGGCGGTGAACAGCGCGGAGGCGGCAAAGGTGGGCGCTGCCACGATTGCGGCCCAGGCGACAAGCGGGGCGGCGACGGTCCAGCGGGGAATGGTGGTCAGAGACATTGTTTTCCTTGTTATTGACGGGTTGGAGTCAAGCCGCGGCGCGGGCGCCGACAGACGGGTGCTATCACTATACGAATCGGCCCGGGATCCCGCGACCCCTAAGAACCTGTTTACGATCTGCTGAGCGTCGTGAGACGTCACACGGCGAGTGCGCCTTCGAAATGCTCGTGTACCCCCCTATACATTCCGCTTTCTCAGCCGCAAGGTCTGGTCTCGCCTTAGCTCGCGAGATCGTAAACACGCCTTAAGACGCTGTTCAACGCCTTGTCTGAGACGTGGAGCAGGCTTTAAGCGCGGCGGGGCGCGGCCGGGGGCCGAAGCGGGGGGCAAGAGCAAGGAGGCGCGACGTGCGCGCGAAGGATATAGACAATGGCAATTGGAACCGGTTCGCCAATGTCTAAAAAAAATGGCCGGAAATCCGGCCATTGGTTGAGAACGGAAGCGATCAGGCCGCGGTCGCCGGCTTCTCTTCGCGTTTCAGCCGGCGCAAGGCGCTCCACAAGGCCAGTGCGGCGGCCGTGCCCAGCAGCAGATTGACCAGCGGCATCGCCAGCCAGACGCCGTCCAGCGCCAGCCACAGCGGCAACAGCCACAAGGCCGGCAGCAGCAACAGGGTCTTGCCTATGGTCAGCAGCAGCGCCGCCCGCGTCATCGCCATCGCCTGCAGCGCGAGAATGCCGATGATCACCAGGCCGTCGAAGGGCATGGCCAGCAAGTGCAGGCGCAGCGCGTGGCTGCCGGCGGCGATCAGCGCCAGGTCTTCGCTGTTGTACATCCGCACGATCAGGGTGGGGAACAGCTGCACCGCCGCCAGCGCGGTGAACCCCAGCAGCAGGGTGACGCGCAGGCCGTAGCGCAGCGCTTCGCGGGTGCGTTCCGGCCGGCCGGCGCCGGTGGAGTGGCTGAGCAGCGGCTGCAGGCCCACCGCCAGCCCGTGCACCACCAGGGTGAACAAGGCCTCGCTGTAGCCGGCGGTGGCGTAGGCGGCCACGCTCAGGTCCGTGCCCCAGCGCAGCAGCTGGAAGTTGTGGGCGAACATCAGCAAGGCCAGATTGAACTCCATCAGCAGGCTGGACAGGCCCAGCGCCAGGACGGGGCCGCAGCAGCGCCAGTCCAGCCGCAGGTGCGTCAAGCGCAGGCGCAGCCGCGCGTGGCGGGTGAAGAAATAGCCGAGGCCGCCCAGCATCACCACCGATTCGGACAGCAAGGTGGCCTGGGCCGAGCCGGCCAGACCCAGCTTGAACACGCCGACGAACAGGTAATTGAACACCACGTTCAACAGCGAGCCTATCACCATCAGCAGCGTGGCCAGCCGCGGGCGGCCGTCGTTGCGCAGCAGATAGGTGGCCACCATCTGGCCCATGGTGAACAGCGCGCCGCCCAGCATCCATTGCAGGTAGTTGCGCGCTTCCGCCATCACGATAGGCTGCTTGTCGGCTTGCAGCCATTGCAGCAGGGTGTCCAGATAAGTAAGGCCCAGCAGCGGGATGGCCAGGCTGATCAGGGCCAGCAGCGCCAGCGCCGCCAGCAGGGTGGAGCGCGCGCGATCATAGTCGCCGCCGCCTTGCAAAATGGCGATGCGGGTGGCGGCGCCCATGCTCAGCATGGCGCCCAGGCCCACTTGCATCATCACCAGCGGGTAGGCCAGCGAGATGGCCGCCAGGCCGTGGCTGCCGACGAAGTGGCCGACGAAGATCCCGTCTATGACCACGTAAAGGCCGGTGGCCAGCATGCCGGCGAGGGAGGGAATGGTGTATTGCCAGAACAGTTTGGACACCGGCAACGTGTCCAGATCGCGGTGGTTTGTCGTTGTGTGTGACATGGGTAGTGCCTAAGAAGAGTTTCAAAAGATCGAGGGACGCCAGGCCGGCGCGCCTTGCCTTGAGCGCGTCGAGTGTCGTCCGTTTAATTAATCAATCACGCTTGATTAATTAATCCTTTGAGGTAGCATTCGGGGAAAAGTTCAGAGGCGGATATGGCCAGGAAAACCAAGGAAGAATCGCAAAAAACCCGGGACGCGATCCTGGACGGCGCGGAGCGGGTGTTTCTGCGGCAGGGCGTGGCCAACGCCACCATGGCGCAAATCGCCGACGAGGCGGGGGTGTCGCGCGGCGCGGTCTACGGGCATTACGACAACAAGATGGAAGTGTGCCGGGCCATGGTGGACCGCGTGTTTGAACTGGACGCGCTGCGTTTCCCGGCGGAGCGGGCGTCGGCGGGCGAGACCCTGGTGGCGGTGGGCATGTATTACCTGCGCCAGTTCCACGAACCGGGGCCGGCGCAGCGGGTGACGGAGTTTCTGTACCACAAGTGCGAGCGCAACCGGGAGAACCGCGGCATCCTGCGCCGCCGCGAACTGATGGACCGCGCCACCATGCACTATGTGCGCCGCCAGCTGCGGCGTGCCATCGCCCAGGGCGAGCTGCCGCGGGATATCGAGGTGGGCATCGCCGCGGAGTTCCTGGTGCGCTTGTTCGAGGGCATGTACGGGATGCTGGACGGCGGCAAGGCGCCGTTTGCGGCCTGCGAGCGCATTCTGCGCGCGGCCTGGCAGAGCGTGGCGACGGTGGCGGCCTGGCGGGGCGGGGCCTGAGAAGCCGTTCGATGTCTGCTGCGCGTTGGCGGGATGAATAGATAAAGGGCGTTGAAACCGGCTACGAAATGCTTACGCGCCGTATGCGCACTCCGCTCCTTTAGCGGTTTTCGCCTTGTCCCGCCTTAGCTCGCGAGACCGTAAACACGTTCCGGAAATCCGTGCGAAGTCCGTCGCGCGACGGCCTGGTCAGGGGCTGGCGGCCCAGGCGGCCGCGCCCATGGTCGCCGCGGCGGGCGGCGTCCGCAGCCGCAATTGGCGCGGACTGAGGCCGAACATTTGCCGGCACAGCCGGTTCAGCGCGCTTTGATCGGAAAAGCCGCAGCTGGCGGCGATGTCGGCCAGCGGCCGGCCGCTGTGCTGGATGGCGTGGCAGGCGGCTTCCATCCGGGTGCGGCGGATGAATTCGCCGACGCTGGCCTGGAACACCCGCTTCATGCGGCGGTCCATCTGGCCGACGCTGAGGCCGGACAGATCGCACAGCTCCTCCAGGTGCAAGGGGCGGTCGAAATGGGTCTGGATGTGATCGACGCAGGCGGCGAAGCGCTCGTCCAGCAGTTTTTCGCGGGTCAGTTCGGTCAGGTCTTTGGAGATGCAGACGAGTCCGAGCAGGCGGCCGTCCGGGTCGTGCAGCGATTGCTTGTTGGTCAGGCACCAGCCGGGCGCGCGGTCGTGGTAGACGGTGAGGTCCAGCCGGTTGCGCACCGGCCGCCGTTCAGAGAACACCTGCAAATCCTGGCTGCGGTAGCGGTTGGCCATGGCGCTGGGAAACAATTCGTGCGCGGTCTTGCCTTCCGCCTGCCATTTGTTGCGCAGCGCGCAACGGCCGACGCAGCCCTCGCTCAAGGCCAGGTAGCGGCTGTCCAGGTCCTTGACCGCGAACACCACGTCGGGCAACTGATCGAACAAGGCCGCCATCGCCTGCATGGCGTTCAGATCGCTGACGATGTAGGGGCGTTGCGGCGGCATGGACATGGCGGGCGGCCTTTTAAGCGGTTTACGGTGTGTTGCGCTCCAAGGAAACAGCCGGCCGCCTGAGGCGGACCGGGCTATCCAATCTTGATGTCATTCATTAAGCATTGTTTGAAAACAAAATGCATTAATTCAACCCATTTTGCAAGTCCGCCGCGGACGGGCCGCGGCGGCTTGGTTTGGCGAGGCGGGCGCCGGGCTTTGAACCGGCCTGGGAGCCTGCTCACGGTCTCGCGAGCGAGGGCGGGGCAAGGCGAGAACCGCCGAGAAAGCGGGATGTGCAAACGGCACATGAGCGTTTCAAAGCCGTACTCGCCGCGTAAGGCCCCGCGGCGCGCCGCAGATCGTAAACGGACTCTTAGTCGTAGCTGGCGCTGACCGTGACGTTGGCGAAGGGCTGACGCGCCTGCAGCGTCAGGTAGTACCAGCGGCCGGTTTGCGGCGCGGCGATGGCCACGCTTTCCTCGTTGCCGGCGACGGCGGACGCGTAGTCGTAATTGCCGGGCGTCGGGTAGCGGTCCAGCGCCACGTAGAGATCGACGTCGCCGCTGCCGCCGCTGGTCCACAGCTTGAGGTTGCGCGCGCCGGCCGGCAGCAGGATGGTGGCGTAGGCCGCGCCGGACGCGGAGGCGGAAAGGCCGCCGATGGAGCAGTTCTTGCCTAGATAGCTGGGCGAAGCCTCCTTGCACGGCGGCAGGCCGGGCTCGGACGGCAAGGGCGGCTGGCCGGCGGTGGTGGCGCTTTGCGCCCAGCTGGCGAACTCGGCGTCGTAGCGGCTGCCTATCAGCTGGACCTGGCTGCGGTAGCCGTTGTAATCGCCGCTGCGGAAGCGGGCGAGGAAGCCGTCCACGTCGCCGCGATGGCGCTCCATCATGAAGCGGGTGGCCATATAACCCCAGCGATAGGCGCGGGTCACGTAGTCCGTCATGTCGTAGGTGTTGCCGAAGATCTGGCTCAAGGTGTAGTTGCCGCTGCGGGCGGCGTCGATGGCCGGCTGGTTGCCGTTGCCCAGCGACAGGTATTCGGCCAGCCCTTCAATCCACCAGACCGTGGGCAGACGGGTGCTGGCGCCGAAGTCGCCGTACATGTCGAAGCGGCCGTCCAGGTAGTGGATGTATTCGTGCTCCAGGTTCCAGACTTTGAAGGCGGGGCGCAGCCAGGAGGCTTCGTGGGCGATGAAGCGCGCCTGGTTGCCGGCCGCGGCCGGGTCGCCTTCCAGATACATGCCGCCGTTGTCGGTGCTGATGCCGTAGATGATGGAGGCGTATTTGGCGTAGTTGTTGTAGTCGTCGAACACCACCACTTCCAGCGAGCTGTTGTTGTCGTTGGCCACCGGCTGCTTGCGGGTCTGCAGCATCTGATGGAAATAGGACTCTTCTTTTTGCAGCAGCGCGCAGGAGGACTGCAGTTGCTCGGCGCTCATTTCCTGGGCGCGGATGCGGATGCTGGCGCTGCAGGTGTAGCGGTTGACCAGGATGGCGTCGGCGAGCCGGGTTTCGAAATTGCAGGTGCCGTAGTCGGCGCAGTTGGCGGCGTCGTAATACTTGACCGCTTCGGCGGCGGCCAGCCACAGCTCATTGTCGTTGCCGCTCATGCTGCTGCCGGACAGTATGGCCTGGGCTTGCGGCTTGATCGCCGGCTTCAGCGCCGGGTATTGCATGAAGCGCAGCCCTTCGCGGGTGGCGTCGCCCAGCTGGAAGGCGCTTTCGGTGCCGAGCAGGCTGCTCTTGTTGGCCAGGGCGAAGCGGGTCAGCGCCGCCGAATAGCTGCCGTCGTTCTGCAGCAGCGGCGCGGCGTTGGCGCGGCCGTGGGCGTAGAAGAACACGGTCAGCGCGCCGGTGAAGCCCTGGTTGGCGGTGGTTTCTCGCAGGGACTGGGCGGCGTTGGGCTGGCTGGCGCTATTGGTGTAGCGCTGCACGATGGCGCGCATGCTGGGCAGATAATAGGCCTCGTCCGCCATATTGGTGATCAGCTTCATCACCTCTCCGGCGGTGGTGGAGGCCTGGGCGTTGGCGGAGAACAGCGCGTTGCCGTCGGCCAGTTGCTTGATGCCGGGACGCAGCACGGAGAGCAGATTGGGGTCCAGCGCCGGCAAGGCGCCGCCGCTGGCCAGGTAGTAGCCGGCGCGCAGGTAGAGGGTGAGGTTGACCAGGGCCATGGAGCCGGCGTTGTAGGCGGCGGCCTCCTGAGCGAAGCGACCGGCGACGGCGTTGAGATTGGCCGCGCTGTAAAGCGTGGCGGCCAGCTTGTTGTCCAGCGAGAACAGGCCGTAGGTGCAGGTGTAGTCGGGCAGGCCGGCCAGGTAGTTGGCCAAGGCCGCGCCGCTGTAGCCGGCCATGGCGCCGACATCCGGGCATTGCGCGACGGCGGCGCGTCGGATCAGCTTGCTTTTGGGCTTGCCGATCACCGTGCGGTCGTCCGGCAACTGGTAGCGGGATTGAGCGTCGCTTGGCGGACGCTGTTGCCATTGCCGCGGCGGCGGCGCTTGTTTCGGCCGGGCTTGCGCCTGGTGCGGTGCTTTTTGCAGCTTGGGCGCGGCCAGCGCCGGCTGCGCCAGCAAGGCGGCGGCCAGGCTCAGGCACAGGGCGGCGAGAGAAAGGGTCTGCATGGCTTGTCTCCGTATGTCGGGGCGTGTCCCCGATGGCGAGATCATGCCAATGGCACGGCGCGCTTTCTTGGCGCGCTTGAGCGTCCGCGCGCGCAGATTTGCCAAATCCGCGGCTGGAGACGGCGCGTCGGCGGAGGGGATTGCGCGCAGGTGATTGACGCCGTCGCCGCGGAGCTATATTATCCGCCTCTCTCTGGAGGGGTTCCCGAGCGGTCAAAGGGATCAGACTGTAAATCTGACGGCTCTGCCTTCGAAGGTTCGAATCCTTCTCCCTCCACCAGATTCAACAAAAAAGCCAGGCTCTGCCTGGCTTTTTTGCGTTCCGCCGTCTCACAAGCCGAGGTGGTGCGCGTGGAAGCGCAACTGCTCCTCGATCAGGCTGGCGACGAAGTAATAGCTGTGGTCGTACTCGGCGTGGCGGTGCAGTTCCAGCGGGTAGCCGCAGTCCCGCGCCGCCTTCTCCAGCGCCTCAGGTTGCAATTGTACGTCCAGAAAGCTGTCGGCCAGACCAATGTCCACGCGCAGGGGCAGTTGCCGCGGCGCGTGCTTGAGCAGCAGGCTGGCGTCCCAGGCTTCCCAGGCGGCGCGGTCTTCGCCCAGATAGGCGGCGAAGGCCTTCTGCCCCCAGGGCGCGTTGACCGGGTGGCAGATGGGGCTGAACGCCGATGCCGAGACATAGTCCTGCGGACGCTTCAGCGCGCAGATCAGCGCGCCGTGGCCGCCCATGGAGTGGCCGGCCACCGCGCGCAGCCCGGTGACGGGGAAGTTGGCCTCGATCAGCGCCGGCAGTTCCCGGCTGACGTAGTCGTACATCCGGTAGTGACGGTCCCACGGCGCCTGGGTGGCGTTCAGGTAGAAGCCGGCGCCCTGGCCCAGATCGAAAGCTTCGTCGTCCGCCGCCTCCGCGCCGCGCGGGCTGGTGTCCGGCGCGACGATGGCCATTCCCAGTTCCGCGGCCACGCGCTGCGCGCCGGCCTTTTGCATGAAGTTCTCGTCGGTGCAGGTCAGGCCGGACAGCCAGTACAGCACCGGCACGCGCCGGTTGGCGCCGGCCTGCGGCGGCAAGTAGACGGCGAAGCGCATCCGGCAGCCCAGCGTCGTCGAATCATGCAGATACTGCCGATGCCAGCCGCCAAACGATTTGTTGGCGCTGATGTTTTCCAGGTTCACGCGGCTCTCCGGCTCAGTAATGGATCACGGAACGGATGCTCTTGCCCTCGTGCATCAGATCGAAGGCTTCGTTGACGCGCTCCAGCGGCATGGTGTGGGTGATGAAGTCGTCCAGGCGGAATTCGCCCTTCAGATAACGCTCCACGTAGTCCGGCAGCTCGCTGCGGCCGCGCACGCCGCCAAAGGCGGAGCCGCGCCATACCCGGCCGGTGACCAGCTGGAACGGGCGGGTGGAGATTTCCTGCCCGGCGCCGGCCACGCCTATGATCACCGATTCGCCCCAGCCCTTGTGGCAGCACTCCAGCGCCGCGCGCATCACCTTGACGTTGCCTATGCATTCGAAGGAGAAGTCGACGCCGCCGTCGGTCATGTCCACGATCACGTCCTGGATGGGCTTGTCGAAATCGTTGGGGTTGACGCAATCGCTGGCGCCCAGCTTTTTGGCCAGCTCGAACTTGCTCTCGTTGATGTCGATGCCGATGATGCGGCCGGCGCCGGCCATGCGCGCGCCGATGATGGCGGACAGGCCGATGCCGCCCAGGCCGAAGATGGCCACGCTGTCGCCGGCCTTGACCTTGGCGGTGTTGATCACCGCGCCCATGCCGGTGGTGACGCCGCAGCCCAGCAGGCAGACCTCTTCCAGCGGCGCGGCCGGATTGACCTTGGCCAGCGAGATTTCCGGCAGCACCGTGTATTCGGCGAAGGTGGACGTGCCCATATAGTGATAGATGGGCTTGCCGTCCTTGGAGAAGCGGGTGCTGCCGTCCGGCATCAGGCCCTTGCCCTGGGTGGCGCGGATCTTCTGGCACAGATTGGTCTTGCCGGACAGACAGAATTTGCACTCGCGGCATTCCGGGGTGTACAGCGGGATCACGTGATCGCCCACCGCCACGCTGCTGACGCCGGGGCCGACGGATTCGACGACGCCGCCGCCTTCATGGCCCAGGATGCAGGGGAACACGCCTTCCGGGTCTTCGCCGGACAGGGTGAAGGCGTCGGTGTGGCAGACGCCGGTGGCCACCATCTTCACCCGCACCTCGCCGGCGCGCGGCGGCTGCACTTCCACTTCTTCTATGCTCAGCGGCTGGCCGGCGGCCCAGGCCACGGCGGCCTTGCACTTGATGATGTCCTGGCTCATGAGCCCTCCTTGGTGTTGGATCGCCGCCGCGGGCCATAGGCCGGGCGACGGCAAAACTTTGATTGTATTTCTCGGGTTTGAATAGATAATCGTGGCAATTGGTAAATGATTTTTTCCGAGGTGGAATAATGTTGGGTTGGGAAGGCATCTGCGAATTCGTCAGCGTGGCGGAACAGGGCAGTTTCACCAAGGCGGCCCTGGCGCTGGGCATTTCCGTCGCCCAGGTCAGCCGCCAGGTCACGCAGCTGGAGCAGCGCTTGGGCGCCAAATTGCTGTACCGGACCACCCGCCATCAGGCGCTGACCGAGATCGGCGCGTTGTATCTGCGCCACTGCCGGCAGCTGCTGGATTCGCTGGAGGAGGCGGAACAGGCGATCTCGCGCCATCAGGCGCAGCCGCAGGGCAAGCTCAAGCTGACCGCGCCGCTGGCTTACGGCCAAAGCCATATCGCGCCGCTGTTGACCCGTTTCCTGCAACGCCATCCGCAGCTGGAGGCGAGCTTGAACCTGTCCAACGAGGTGCTGGACCTGGTGCAGGACGGTTACGATCTGGCGATCCGCATCGGCCATCTGAGCGACTCCACGCTGATGGCGCGGCGGCTGGCCTCGCGCCGGCACCATGTCTGCGCGGCGCCGGCCTATCTGGAGCGCTGCGGCGCGCCCTTGGAACCGGCGGACCTGGAGCGCCACAACTGCCTGTCTTTGAGCGGCGAGCACTGGCATCTGCTGGACGGCGGCCGCAGGCGGCAGGTGCGGATCAAGGGCAGCTTGCGCTGCAACAGCGGCCACGCGCTGGCGCACGCGGCGCGGCTGGGCCTGGGGCTGGCGCAATTGCCGGATTACTACGTCGCCGCCTATTTGAGCAGCGGCGAGCTGATCGAGGTGCTGGCCGATTACCGCGAGCCGGAAGAGGGCATCTGGGCTTTGACGCCGCATAACCGCCAGCTGTCGCCCAAGGTTCGGCTGCTGATGGACTTTCTGGCGGACTCCCTGACCGACGATCCGCTGGCCTTGCCGGAATAGCCGGCCGCTTTCGCGGTTGCCAAGCCCGGGCGCAGTGGCAATAATCGCGCATTCGATTTTTAGGCGGGAGCGCGGAAATGTTGGCGATTGGCGAATGCAGGGTGGAGCGGCTGGTGGTGCACCGGGTGGGCAATGCCGCGCGCGGCGAGGGCGCGCGCCTGTCCGAGCGGGCCAGCTCCGTGGACGAGGAAGTGTCCTCGCTGTTGCTGGGCGGTTATCTGAAGAACATTGTGTCGGACAAGCGCCAGCATCAGTTTTTCCATGAGTCCGACCTGAATCTGAACGAAATCTACCATTACACCCGGCAGTTCTTCCGCGGCGAGCTGGATTTCCTGGCGGTGTCCCAGCGCATCGCCAAGCATTTGTACGCGCGTTCGCAGCACCCCAACATCAACGCCGGCGATTTGCTGGTGATCCTGTTTTCCGGTCTCAACGACGGCGATCGCGAACTGCGCGCGCTGGGGGTGTTCAAGTCCGAAATCCGCGACGACTTCCTCACCGTGGTGGAGTCCGGCGATGTGTTCGACATCAGCCACGCCTCGGGCATCAATCCGCGCTTGATCGACAAGGGCGCGCTGATCCTGGAGCACGGCCCCACGGTCTACGCGGTGGACCGGCTCAGCCGCGAGGCCAAGTTCTGGCTGGACGATTTCCTGAAAGCGATGCGGGTGCCGGACAAGGCGTCCAGCAGCAAGATGATGGCCAGCGTGGTGGAGCAGCTGTCGGAGGAGATAGAGGACCCGCTGCAACAGGCGCGCTTCAAGGATGAATTCCTCAATCTGGTGAGCAGCGAGGAAGACGTGTCGGCCCGCCAACTGGCCAGCGCCGCCGAGAAGTTCGTGCCGCGCGAGCAGGTGGACCAGGCCATGGGCTCCGCCGCCGAATCCTACGGCTTCGCGCTGGACGAGGAGGCGAAGCTGCCGGCCAAGGGCATGGCGCGGCAGCTGGAAAAAACCCTGTCCAAGTACGGCGTCGGCCACGGCATCAGCGTGCTGCTGCCCACGGGCATCACGTTGAAGAATATCCAGTCGCAGAACGACGGCGAGGGCGAGTTGACCCTGACCCTGCGCCTGAACAAGCGCGGCTGACCGCCCGCGGAGTCTTGCCGCGCCGGCTTAGAGGCCCGGCGCGAAACCGTCCGCCAGATTTCAGGCCAGGGGGCGTTGCCGCCTGGTCCTGCTCTAAGCTGTTCAAAGTCCGCTGCGCGGATAAAGCCTTGTACGGCGAGTTCAGCTTAGCCATGCCCATTCTCTCTTTGCGATTCCGCTTGCTGCGCCATAAGGCCTGGTCTCGCGCTCGCTCCCCGGCGCTTATTGTTTCCCTTTCTCAATCCATTGCCGGCCGCGTTTGTCCATGCCGCTTGGAGTCCGCGTGTGTGTTTGACGCTTTCCATTCGTGATGATGCCGGTTTTTAATGTTTAATTGATTCCTGTTTTTATATTGTAAATATATTTAAAAAACAAAAATGACAATTGGATTTGTTTTTAAGATAAATCCTATATTTGATTTCAGCGGATTTTCTTATCATGGCGTCTACAAGCCCTAAATAGAACGGCGTGATTCAGTTTGATTCCACACCCGAGCAGGCGTCTCCGGAACGATGACCATAGGACGCGCGGGTGTGCTGCGCGCTGTGAATTGAACCGATATGGCCGGCTCATTGAATGACGGCTCTTGCTTGGCGATGTCAATTAAGCGGGCAGCGGCAGCGTGGTTTCCCGCCGCTGCCGGGCGAGGGCGGAGAAGCTTGCCGGACCGGGTTTTCGGCCTTGAATGATTTTTTTAGATTCATTGACCTTGGCCGCGTCCTTCCGGCAATGTGCCGCCACATTGTCATTATCGAATTAGCTAAAGCAAGTCCGGAAATTAAGCTGATCAATCGTATGCTTTTTGGGATGTTGAAACGTGACAGCGCGCCAACGCGGGCGTGGCGGATATTCAGCTGTCGGTATTCCAAATGGTAGGGAATCCATGGAAAATCTTAATGTCATGGTGGTGTCCGGATCATCGCGGGACAATGAGCGCCTTCAGCGCATGCTGTCGCAGGCCGGCATTCGCAATATTCGCCATTGCGGCCATATTCGTGAGGCGGAACAGCAATTGCTGCGCGAGCCGGTGGATTTGCTGGTGTGCGATATTCAGATGCCGGACGGCGGCGGCGCCGAATTGATCGCCAAGGTGCATGCTGGCGTGCGTCGCGGCGAACTGGCCGACGCGCCCATGCTGTTGTGGCACAGCGCCGCGGGCAAGCTGTTGCAGGAGTCGCACGTCAGGCTGGCGCGCGAGGCCGGCTTCAACTACGTCTGGGCGGCGCATCCGACCATGGACGACGGCGAATGCGCGCAGTTTTTGCGCCAGGTTGAACTGGCGCGCGCGGCCATGGCCGAGGCGGCCAGAGTCAACGGCGTGCCGGGGCGCTTGGGAACCCGGCCTTTCAGCGAGCAGGAGGTGATCGAGGCCTTGTGCTCCAAAGGCAATATCTCGATAGACCTGCAACCGCAGGTGCGCTTGAGCGACGGGGTAGTGGTCGGCGCCGAGGCGCTGGCGCGCTGCATGCACCCGACGCGGGGCAATATCCGGCCATCGGTGTTTCTGCCGGTGGTGAGCAAGCTGGGCCTGGATCTGCTGCTGTTCTTCCATGTGCTCAGCGGGGTGATCTCCACCCAGCAGGCGCTGAACGCGAAGGGCGTGCGCTTGCCGATTTCCATCAACGCGTCGGCGGCCACCCTGGCGTCGCCCAATCTCGTGCGCGAGATCACCATGCGCTGGGACAAGACCAAGCTGGAACGCTCGCTGCTGGTGATCGAGCTGACGGAAAACCTGGAGCCGGAAATCGGACTCGATTTGATGGTGGCGCTGAACCAGCTGCGCGCCAATGGTTTCGACATTGCCTGCGACGATTACGGCATAGGCATCTCCTCGCTGAAGATGTTGTCCGCCATGCCGTTTTCGTCCTTGAAGCTTGATCAATTATTCGTCGCCTCGATGCTGGAGAGCTCGCGGCATTATGAAATCGTCCGCTCCTCCATCCTGCTGGGCAAGGAGTTGAATCTGCAGGTGGTGGCCGAGGGCGTGGAGAGCACACGCCACGTCAAGGCCTTGCGGGAGATGGGCTGCGAGACCGGCCAGGGCTTCGGCCTGTACCGCCCGATGGCGCCGTCGCGTTATATAGAGCTGGCGCGGCAGGCGCCGGAGGAGTGGAGCGCGCGCGGCGCGGGCGATTAGGCGCGGCCCCAAGGCGTTCCGCCGGGACAGGGGATGCGGCGGGAAGCGAATTGGTCAACTTTAACGAGAACGGCATGAGAAAAAGAATATCGCTGATGATTCTGGATGACCATGACGTGGTCAGGGTGGGGCTGGAGGCCAAGCTCAAGCAATACCCGGAGTTCGAGATTGTCGGCAGTTTCGCGCAGAGCACCCAGTTGCTGGCGGTTTTCCGCAAGCGGCTGCCGGATGTCTTGTTGATGGATTTCTCCCTGGGCAGCAACGAGGTGGACGGGCTGAACCTGATTCAGTCCATCAATGTCCGTTATCCGGAGTGCAAGGTCCTGGTGCTGTCGTCGGTGGACCTGGTAGGAACGGTCAATCTGATGCTGCGCGCGGGCGCCAGGGGTTTTTTCAGCAAGTCGCAGCCGGTGGACGCGCTGGCGGGCGCCATCCACAGCGTTTATGCCGGGCGGGTGTATCTGACCGTCAAGATGATGAGCGAGATGAATCTCTTGCTGTCGGGCGACATCAAGCTGGAGGAGGGGCGGACGCTGGACCCGTATGCGCGTTTGTCGCCGCGGGAGCGCGAGGTGGTGCGCTGCTGTCTGGACGGCATGAGCACCAGCCAGATCGCGGAGAAGTTCTCGCGCAGCATCAAGACGGTCAGCACTCAGAAAAAAGCGGCTTTCCAGAAACTGGGCATCAATACGGACAGGGAGTTGTTTTTATTGAACTCCAAATTGGAGTAGCGGTGCGATTTCAACATTTGAGCGGCCTGCTCGTCCTGTGCGGCGTTTTGTCCGCTTGCGCCGACCAGGGCAGCAAGATCCCGCTGAGCCGGGAGGAAGAGGTCTGGGCCAGCCGGAATCCGGTGGTGGACGTGTACGTGCTCAGGTCCAAACCGGCGGCCAAGCGCAAGAACAGCAACGTCCATTACAAGGGGGTCGAGGCTTTTTTCCTGCAGTACGTCAGCGAGAAAAGCGGTTTGCGCTTCAATATCGTGCAAGTGCATTCGGCGCAAGCCCTGATCGAGGCCAGCGGCAATGGGCGGGCGATGATGCTGGCCAGCATCAATCAGGACGCGATCGGCGAACTGAACCTGAACAAGAATTACTACTTCACCCAGCCGTATTCCTCGCAGCCCTTGATGGCGATCACGCGCCGCGACTACCCGGTGGTGTTCGACCACGACAATCTGCACGGGCGCAAGCTCGCCTTCATCTTCAACGACAACTCGCGCTCCTGGCTGCTGGGCGATCACGCCAACCCGGACCTGGTGGCGGCGGAGACGCCCACTCAGGCCTTGCTGGCGATCCAGGACCGGAGGGCGGACATCGGCCTGGTGCCGGAAAGCTATGCGCGCTTCCTGCTGAATTATCGTTTCCCCGATCTGAGCAGCTCCGGCGCGCTGCCCGGCTATTACGCCATTTACCGGATGGGGGTCAGCAAGCACCAGCCCTTGCTCTACGCCATCCTGCGGCGCAGCCTGGACACGATGTCGGCCGACGACGTCGACGCCGCCCGCTCCGCCTGGGAGGAGCAAGTGGCGCCGCGGCCGTCCGTCTCCAGCGTGTTCAGGAGTTACGCCGGCGAAGGCACCCTGCTGGTGCTGCTGTTCTTCGTCCTGCTGCTGGTGATACGCACCACCACCTTGCTGCTGCGCAAGGCGAGGACGGGCGAAGCGGCCAAGAGCGAGTTTCTGGCGGTGGTCAGTCATGAAATCCGCACGCCGATGAACGCCATCATCGCCGCCGGCGAACTGCTGCAGACCATGTCCTTGGGCGAGAAACAGCGGGAGCTGGTGCTGCAATCCAATCTGGCGGCCAGCAGCCTGCTGCAACTGCTCAACAATATTCTCAACGCCTCGCGGCTGGACGCGGGCCAGGAAAGCCTGGACCCGTCCTTCGTCAACGTCGGCTCCATTCTGGAAGACCAGGTCAGGCTGTACGCCTTGGCGGCCAAGATGAAGGGACTGGAGCTGCGCTACGTCCATGCACTGCCGGAGCGCGCCTTCTGGCTGGACGCTTCGCATTTGCAGCGGGTGCTGCACAATCTGATGTCCAACGCGATCAAGTTCACCGACAAGGGCACGGTCACGTTGAAGGCGGACTTGCGCCGCGGAAAATCAAGCCGCAAGCGCGGCGTGCTGGTGTGCCAGGTGATAGACACCGGCATAGGCGTGCCGCTGGCGGCGCAGAAGAATATTTTCGACGCTTTTGTGCAGGCGGACTCCGTCGCCACCCGCAAGTTCGGCGGTTCGGGGCTGGGGCTGAGCATCTGCAAGCGCTTGGTGGAGTTGATGCAGGGGCGCATCACGCTGGACAGCGACGGCGCGTCCGGGACCATTCTCACCATCAAGCTGCCGGTGCGTTTGGGGCCGGCGCTGGTCAAGGAGGCTGCGGAGGAAGAAGCCTCCGGCCCGCCGCAGGCGGTGGGGCAGGGGCAGCTGGTGCTGGTGGTGGAAGACCATCCGGCCAATCAGCTGATGATTTGCGAGCAGCTGCGCCAATTGGGCTGCCGCGCCACGGTGGCCAGCACCGGCATGAGCAGCTTGTCCATCCTGAAGGAACACCCGGAGGTGCGCTTGATCCTGATGGACTGCAGCCTGCCGGACATCAGCGGCTACGAGGCGACGCGGCGCATCCGCGCATGGGAGCGCGAGGAGGGCGGCGCCTTGCTGCCCATCGTGGCGATTTCCGCGGCCAATGACGATCTGCACCGGGAACGGTGCATGGACAGCGGCATGAACGGCGTGCTGGTCAAGCCCCTGCGGCTCAGGGATTTGCAGCATATCTTGCTCATGTGGCTGCCGGACGCGGCGCCGGTCTCCGAGGCCGTCGAATCTCCGCCCCAGGTCAGCGGTCTATGGCAGATGTTCATCGAGCATAACGAGCGCGATTACCGCCAGGCGGTGCGGGCGGTCCAGCATGCTCACTGGTCCACGGCCAGCCAGCATCTGCACCGGATCTCCGGCGCGGCCTTGACTATGGAGCAGCGCGAGTTGGCGGAATTGGCGCGGGAACTGGAGGGCATGCTGTTGCAGGGCGGCGCGGAAGGCTTGGACGAACGCATGGATGCTTTGCGCGCGATGCTGGACCAACTGGCCGCGCAGACGCCGCCGGCCGGGAAATGAAACCGGGCGGCGGCTGGGTGGGCTATCGTTTCAGCCCTAAAAGATAGAGCACTGGTTCTTAGGCTTGCAGCGCCAGCGTGCCGCTGCGGCCGGGAATCTCTCCCATCACCACGCGGCCGGCGGGCAGCGCGGCCGCGTCCAGGCTGCTGAACAGCTCGATGCAGCTGCACAGCTGATAGCCCTGGGCTTGCCAGCCCACCAGCAGATGCTCGAAGGTATAGCCCAGACGCAGGCCTTCCAGCTCGGCGTGCAGGGTGTACACATGGCCGGTGGCCGGCGCTTCTTCGGTCAGCGCCAGGATATGGTGATGGACGTTGTCGGCGGTGAGGCCGTCCAGGCCTATCAATTCGTCCAGCGTCGGCAGCGTGGTGGGCAATTGCGGCACGCCCAGGGGCTGGCCGGCGGCGTCCACCGGCAGGAAGGGGTGGCTGCCGCGGCCGTCGGACGCGTAAAGCATGCCCAGTTCGCGCTCATAGGCCAGCGCCGCGTCGTTGATCTGCCAGCCGGCCGCGCCGTGGGTGCGCGCCGGCTCGCCGAAGATCTGTTCGAAGCGCTCGGCCGCCTTGCGCATTTCGGCGCGGGTCCAGGCGGCGTCCTTGCCGGCGACGTAATCCTGCCACTTGATGTGGTCCCAGGTGTGAATGCCGACCTCGAAGCCCTGCGCGCGCACTTCGCGCATCAGTTCCGCCTCGCGCTTGCCGATGTCCGGGCCGGGCAGCACGGTGCCGTAGAGCAGGGTGCGGATGCCGTAGTGCTCCACCACCGAGGTGCGCGACACCTTGGACAGGAAGCCGGGACGGAACACCCGCTTGATCGCGCGGCCGGTATGGTCCGGGCCCAGGCTGAACAAAAACGTGGCCTTGGCGTGATGCTGCTGCAGCATGTGCATCAGCCGCGGCACGCCGTCGCGGGTGCCGCGCCAGGTATCGACGTCGATTTTAAGGGCGAGTTTTTTCATGGGGTATCTCTGAAACCGGCGCCGGGCTTTCTATCTCGCCTGGCGCCGGGAGCCGCTTACTCGGACAGGTCGCGGCTGGCGGCTACTTGGTCGCGGTAGTAGTCGTAGATGCCGCGCAGCGCGTCGGCCATGGTCACGCTCGGTTTCCAGTCCAGGTCCGCCATGGTGTTGGCGATCTTGGGCACGCGGTTCTGCACGTCCTGATAGCCTTTGCCGTAGTAAGCGCCGGAGGTGGTTTCCTCGATCTTCACCTTGTCGGCGTTCAGCTGGTATTCCGGGTAGACGCGGGCCAGGTCCAGCATCATCGCGGACAGTTCGCGGATGGAGTAGTTGTTGGCCGGGTTGCCGATATTGTAGATCTGACCGGAAGCCTTGCCGTCCTGGTTTTCGATGATCTTCATCAGCGCGCTGATGCCGTCGTCCACATAGGTGAAGGCGCGCTTTTGATGGCCGCCGTCCACCAGCTTGATGGTCTCGCCGCGCACGATGTGGCCCAGGAACTGGGTGATCACGCGGCTGGAGCCTTCCTTCGGCGTGTTGATGTTGTCCAGGCCTCCGCCGATCCAGTTGAACGGACGGAACAGGGTGTAGTTCAGGCCTTCCTGCATGCCGTAGGCGTGGATCACGCGGTCCATCAGCTGTTTGGAGCAGGAGTAAATCCAGCGCGGCTTGTTGATCGGGCCACAGATCAGCTCGGAGTTTTCCGGGTCGAACTCTTCGTCATGGCACATGCCGTAGACTTCCGAGGTGGACGGGAACACCAGATGTTTCTTGTACTGCACGCACTGGCGCACGATGGGCAGGTTGGCTTCGAAGTCCAGCTCGAACACGCGCAGCGGATTGTTCACATAGGTGGACGGGGTGGCGATGGCCACCAGCGGCAGCACCACGTCGCACTTCTTCACGTGGTACTCGATCCACTCCTTGTTGATGGTGATGTCGCCTTCGAAGAAGTGGAAGCGCGGATGGTCTTTCCACTCGGCCACGCGGTCATCGTGCATGTCCATGCCGTAGATGTGCCAGTCGGTGGTTTCGATGATGCGCTTGGTCAGGTGGTGGCCGATGAAGCCGTTGACGCCGAGGATCAGTACTTTTTTCATTGAGATTTCCTTCATCGCCCCCCGGAAGGGAGCTGTGATTTGCATGTGTATTCCGTGAGTCCGCCGCCTCAGGCCAGCGTCAGCGCCACCGCCGTCGCCGGATCCAGCGCCGCGCCGTCCAGCGTGGCGGACAGAACCTTCAGGCGGCCGCCGTCCACGGCGTCCAGCCACAGCGCGCCGTGTTCTGAGTGTAGCCGGGCCGCTTGCAATTGCTGCTTGTGGCCGCCGGCGCGCAGGGTTTTCCAGATCACCAGCCGTCCGCCTTCGGTGTCGGCGAAGGCGCCCGGGAACGGGTGGGTCAGCGCACGCACGAAGTTGTGCAGCTGGGCGGCGCCGGCCCGCGGGTCGATGCGGCCGTCTTCCGGCTTGCGGCCGCCGAAATAGCCGCCCTGGCTCAAGTCCTGCCGGCGGAACTCGGTCTGGCCGGCGAGCAGGCCCGGCAGGCTGCGGGCCAGCACCATTTCCGCGGCCACAGTGACCTTGGCGAACACTTCGTCGGCGTTGTCGTCCGGCAGAATGGGCACCGCCATCTGGTCGACGACGGGGCCGTTGTCCGGTTTGACGTTCATCACGTGCAAGCTGGCGCCGGTTTCGGTTTCGCCGTGGATGATGGCCCAGTTGATCGGCACCCGGCCGCGGTATTTGGGCAGCAGCGAGCCGTGCATATTGAAGGCGCCGCGCGCCGCGGATTCCAGCAGCGGGGCCTTCAGCATGTGGCGGTAATAAAAAGAGAACAGGAAGTCCGGCCGCGCGGCCTGCACTTGGGCCAGCGTTTCCGGCGTGTTCGGGTCGTCCGGGGTGATCACCGGAATGCCGTAGTCGCGGGCGACTTGCTCCACGCTGGCGAACCAGATGTTTTCCTTGGGATTGTCGCGGTGGGTGACCACCAGCGCCACTTCCACGCCGCCGCCGATCAGCGCCTTCAGGCAGCGCACGCCGACATTGTGATAAGCGAAGACCACGGCTTTCATGGCTTGTCCTTTTGCTCCAGCACCGCGCCGATCACATAGCGCGGCCTGTCCCGCACTTCCTGGTAGATGCGGCCGATGTATTCGCCAAGCAGGCCGATGCCGAACAGCGCGATGCCGATCAGCAGGAAGGCGATGGCGAACAGGGTGAACAGGCCGCCCACTTCCGGTCCGACGATGAGGCGGCGCAGCACCAGATAGACCACCAGCACGCCGGAGCCGGCGGAAACCAGCATGCCCAGCAGCGAGAACAGCTGCAGCGGCACGATGGAGAAGCCGGTCATCAGGTCGAAGTTCAGGCGGATCAGGCTGTACAGCGAATACTTGGATTCGCCGGCGAAGCGCTCTTCATGGCCGACGGTGACTTCGGTCGGGTTCTGCGCGAACTGATAGGCCAGCGCCGGGATGAAGGTGTGCAGTTCGTTGCACTGATTGATGGTGTCGATGATGCGGCGGCTGTAGGCGCGCATCATGCAGCCCTGGTCGGTCATCTTGATGCGGGTCAGCTTCTCGCGCAGGCGGTTCATCGCGCGGCTGGCCAGATGGCGCCACAGGCTGTCGTTGCGCTGGCGGCGGATGGAGCCGACGTAGTCGTGTCCCTTGTCCATTTCCGCCAGCAGCAGCTTGATGTCCTCCGGCGGGTTCTGCAGGTCGGCGTCCAGCGTCACCACCCGCTCGCCGCGGCTGTATTCGAAGCCGGCCAGGATGGCGCGATGCTGGCCGAAATTGCCGTTGAACAGCACCACCCGGGTCACGTCCGGGCGCAGGTCGAACTGCGCGGCGAGCATGGCCGGGCTCTTGTCGCGGCTGCCGTCGTTGACGAAGACGACTTCATAACGCACGCCCAGCGCGTCCAGCGCCGGGTAGAGGCGGTCGAACAGCGCCGGAAGCACGTCCTGCTCGTTGTATACCGGGATGACGACGGAAAGATCGATTACGCTTTTCATAATGTTTTATACGCTCAGCACGGGCTTCAGCACGCCGCTCACGGCGGCGCACACGCGTTCCACGTCCTCGTCGGCCATAGCCGGGAACAGCGGCAGGGTGACGGTGCGGCGGCCGATGTCTTCCGCCACCGGGAAGTCGCCCGGCTGGAAGCCCATCTCGCGGAACAGGGTGAACAAATGCATGGCGGGGTAGTGCACGCCCACGCCTATGCCCAGGTCTTTCATCCGGGCGATGAATTCGCCGCGGTCCATGCTCATCCGATCCAGCGGCAGCAGCGGCTGGAACATATGCCAGTTGCTCTGGGCCATGTCCTCCAGCGGCAGCTCGCAGCCCAGCTCGCGGTCGAAATGGCGGAAATACAGCGCGGCCAGTTCGCGGCGGCGGGCGTTGAAGCCTTCCAGCCGCGGCAGTTGGCCCAGGCCGATGGCGGCGGCGATGTCGGTCATATTGGACTTGCCGCCCAGCACGTCCACGTCCATGCCGCCGTCGGCGTGGCGGGTCACGCCCTGCAGGCGCAGCTTCTCGAACAGGCGCGCCTCGTTCTCGTCGTTCAGCACCAGGCAGCCGCCTTCGCCGCTGGTCATGTTCTTGTTGGCGTGGAAGCTGAAGGACACCAGATCGCCGTCGCTGCCGATGCGGCGGCCGCGCCAGTTGGCGCCCATGGACTGGGCGGCGTCCTCCACCACGCGCAGACGGTGGCGCTTGGCGATGTCGTACAGGCGGTCGCGATCCACCGGCAGGCCGGCCAAGTCCACCGGGATGATGGCGCGGGTGCGCAGCGTGATCGCCCGTTCCGCCAGGTCCAGATCGATATTGCGGCTGGCGCGGTCGGCGTCGACGAACACCGGCTTGGCGCCCACCTTGAGAATGACGTTGGCGGTGGCCACCCAGCTCAGCGGGCAGGTGATCACCTCGTCGCCGGGGCCGACGCCGGCCACCTGCAAGGCCATTTCCAGCGCGGCGGTGGCGGAGGCCACCACCCGCACCGGGCGGCCGCCGACATGGGCGGACAACTCGGCTTCCAGCTGGCGGGACTTGGGACCGGTGGTGATCCAGCCGGAGCGCAGCACCTCGCCGACGGCGGCGATGGTGGCTTCGTCGATGTCCGGGCGGGTAAACGGTAGAAAATCCATATTCAAACCCTGAAAATTAGCCACGGAAGCACACGGAGATGCACGGACAAAAACAGTCATTCAAATTCGTTTTGCGCCATTGAATCTTGTCGGCTGCTGAGCGGGCGTTTTATTTTCCGTGTCATTCCGTGTGTTTCCGTGGCAAATATAAGCCTTAACTACGTGCCACCAGCACCACGCCGATGATGATGACGCCGATGCCGATCAGTTTCTGCGCGCTCAAGGCCTCGCCGAACAGCCAATAGGCCAGCAGCGCGTTGACCACGTAGCCGATGGACAGCATGGGATAAGCGATGCTGACCTCTACCCGCGACAGCGCCATGATCCAGACCACCACGCTGACCACGTAGCAGGACAGGCCGCCGACGATGGGCAGATTGGTGGCCAGCGACCAGCCTATCGGCAACACGTTGGCGGCGGAAAAGTCAAAGTGGCCGATTTGGCGCACGCCGGCCTTCAAGCATAGCTGGGCGGCGGCGTTGAGCAGCACGCCGAGCAGAATCAGGCCGAATTCGATCAACTTCATATTAGAAGGGGTCCAAAGGTTGGCGGTTTCACGGCTTGGCCACGACGAGGCGGCGCGGATCTTGGTAGACCACCCGCATCGGCAGGCCCTGGGCTTGCAGTTCCTGATAGGTGGCGGGGTCGGTCATCGCCAGCGCGCGCGGCGCAGCCTTCCAGGCGGCGACGAATTGTTCCAGCCGCGGCATCCAGCGCTGCGGCTCCTGACCCTCGCCGAACTCGAACTCGTCGACGAACTGCACCAGGGTGACCGGGCGGCCCAGGTAGAAGGGGAAGGTCTGATCGTAATAGCGCACCGAGAACACCGGGGTGTCCTGCCCCAGATAGGGCTGAATCTGGCGCACGATTTCCTTGCTGCCCTTCAGCCGGCCGTAGCTGTCGTGGCCGGCGGCGGCGACGCTGACGGCGAGCAGGCTGCCGAAGGCCAGCCAGCATAGCGCGGCCAGCTTGCGCTCGCGGCCCAGCAAACGCCAGGCGACGACGGCGCAGATCAGGAACAGCAGCGCGGCGGCGACGACGAAATGGGCGAAGCCGTGCAGCACGTCGAGGGGGATGTCCTCGGACGCGAAACGGTCGACGAAGGGGTAAAGACCAAGCGCCGCCAGCCACAGCAGCAGCGCCGGCAGCAGGTGCTTCTTCAGCGCGGCGGCCGGCATGCGCTGCAGCGTGGGCGCCAGCAGCAGCGCCAGCGCCGGGAACAGCGGCAGGATGTAGGACGGCAGCTTGGAGCTGGACTTGCTGAAGAAGGCGAAGATGAAGACCGACCAGATCAGCAGCAGGCGGCCGACGCGCAGCCGCGCGCCCGGCTCGCGCCAGCCGTCCCGGCACAAGGCCGGCAGCAGGCTGGTCCAGGGCAGCAGGCCCAGCAGCAGATAGGGCACGAAATACCACGGCGCGCCGGTGCGCTTGTGCTCGGTGGTGAGGAAGCGCTCCAGGTGCTCGCGGATGAAGAAGAAATGCGCGAAGTCGGGATTGCGCTGGGACACCAG
The DNA here is from genome assembly GCF_057808735.1 of Chromobacterium sp. FG89. NCBI lineage: Bacteria > Pseudomonadati > Pseudomonadota > Betaproteobacteria > Neisseriales > Chromobacteriaceae > Chromobacterium > Chromobacterium sp. FG89. Next base: position 27,206 of record NZ_JBMDIQ010000015.1, read on the forward strand.
GATGAACCAGGGCGCGGTCAGGAGCAGGAACAGCGCCAGGCCGCTCAGCCAGTGCATGCGTTTCCAGAAGCCCCATTGCCAGTTGAGCAGGCTGTACAAGACCAGGGTGGCGCCGGGGATCAGCAGGCCGATCAAGCCCTTGCTCAGCGTGGCGGCGGCCATCGCCGCCCAGGTCAGCCACATCCAGTGGCGCGTTTCGCGCGGGCCGGCGTCGTCGCGCTGGGCCAGCAGGAAGCCGCACAGCGCCACGGTCAGGAAAAAGCTGACGCCCATGTCCAGAGACAGGAAATGACTGTTGGCCACTATCCAGGCGCAGCTGCCGGCGGCCAGCGCCGCGTAGCGGCCGGCGTCGACGCCCCACAGCCGGCGCGCGGTGAAGCCGCACATCGCCACCGTCAGAAAGCCGGTCAGGCCGGGCCAGAAGCGGGCGGCGAACTCGTTGACGCCGAAGGCGGCGAAACTCAGCGCGCCCATCCAATATTGCAGCGCCGGCTTTTCGAAATACAGCAGGCCGTTCAGCCGCGGCGTGATCCAGTCGCCGCTGTGCAACATGAACAGCGACAGCGTGGCGTAGCGGCCCTCGTCGGCGTGAATCAGCCCGCGGTAGCCGAGGGAGCCGAACCAGACGACGGCGAACAGCAGCCACAGCGCCGGCTCCAGCCAGGGACGGGCGGCGGGGCCGGAGAGCCCGGCCGAAAAATGGGGTTGATTCATGCGGAACGGATAGTCATTGGATTATTATGGACAGCTGCGCAAGGATACCCGATTTCGCCGCCCTTGTGATTGGCTAAACTCATGTGCGGGCTGGAGAAAGCGGCGGCATCCGGCTTGGCCGCGGCGCTTAGGCCAGCCAGTCGCGCGGGGCCAGAAAGCGCTCGGTCAGCGCTGCTTCCGGGCTGCCCGGCTCCGGCTGATAATCGTACTCCCAGCGCGCCAGCGGCGGCATCGACATCAGGATGGATTCGGTGCGTCCCCCGGACTGCAGGCCGAACAGGGTGCCGCGGTCCCAAACCAGATTGAATTCAACATAGCGGCCGCGGCGATAAAGCTGGAACTGACGTTCGCGGTGGCCCCAGCTATTGCCTTTGCGGCGCTCGACGATGGGCAGGTAGGCGTCGGTGAAGCCCTTGCCCACCGCCTGCATGAAGCGGAAACAGGAATCGAAGCCCCAGGCGTTCAGATCGTCGAAGAACAGGCCGCCGACGCCGCGCGCCTCTTGGCGGTGCTTCAGGAAGAAGTACTCGTCGCACCAGCGCTTGTAGTCCGGATACACCTGCTCGCCGAAAGGCAGGCACACATCGCGGGCCACGCGATGCCAGTGCACCACGTCGGCCTCCACAGGGTAGAACGGGGTCAGGTCGAAACCGCCGCCGAACCACCATACCGGCGTTTCCCCTTCTTTTTCCGCGATGAAGAAGCGGACATTGGCGTGGCTGGTGGGAATGTGCGGGTTTTCCGGATGGATCACCAGCGACACGCCCATGGCCTGGAAGCCACGGCCGGCCAGCTCCGGCCGGTGGGCGGTGGCGGAGGCGGGCAGCGCGTCGCCGTGGACATGGGAGAAGTTGACGCCGGCCTGCTCGAACAGCGCGCCCTTGGTCAGGACCCGGCTGCGTCCGCCGCCGCCGCCCGGACGCTGCCAGGCGTCCTCGACGAATTGAGCGCCGCCGTCGGCCTGCTCCAGCGCCGCGCAAATGCGGTCTTGCAGGTCCAAGAGAAAGGCTTTGACATCATTGACGCGCGGCTGGCTCATCGCAGTATCCTGAAGGCTTGAAATGGGCTGCATTGTAGCAGACGGGGCGGCGCGCGCAGGCGCGCCGCCCGGGCTTTGAACATGGGAGACGCGCATCGTGATTGATCTGTATACCTGGGGCACGCCCAATGGGCGCAAGATTTCCATCATGCTGGAAGAACTGGAGCTGCCATACGCCGTGCACACCGTGGATATCGGCAAGGGCGAGCAGTTCGCCGAGTCCTTTCTGGCCATCAGTCCCAATAACAAGATTCCGGCCATCGTCGACAGCGAGGGGCCGGATGGTCGGCCGCTGGCGATGTTCGAGTCCGGCGCCATTTTGCAATATTTGGCGGAAAAGCACGGCCGCCTGCTGCCGGCGGCGGGCGCGGCGCGCTACGAGGCGCTGCAATGGCTGATGTTCCAGATGGGCGGCTTCGGACCGATGTTGGGGCAGGCCCACCATTTCCTGCGCTATGCGCCGGAAAGCCTTCCCTATGCGCAGAAGCGCTACCACGACGAGGCCTTGCGTCTGTACGGCGTGCTGGACCGGCAGTTGGCCGGGCGGGATTACGTCGCCGGCGAGTACGGCGTCGCCGATATCGCGCTCTATCCGTGGGCGGCGCGTCATGATTGGCATCAGGTGGATCTGGCGGCGTTTCCGCGGGTAAGCGATTGGTTCCAACGCGTCGGCGAGCGGCCGGCGGTGCGGCGCGGCATGGCGGTGCCGGCGGCCTGAAACGCAAAACCAGCCGCGGACACAGGGGCCGCGGCTGGCGATGGAAGGGCGTGGCAAGGCTGAGATTAGAAGTGGTAGCTGATGCCGGCCTTCAGCACGCTGGTGCCGGAAGTCTTGACCACGCTTTGGCCCGCCATCTGGAAGTCAGTGCCGGCGATGTATTCGTATTCGCCACGCAAGGACAGGTTTTTGTGCAGCTGATACTGCGCGCCGAAACCAAGACCCAAGCGGGTGTCGTTGAAAGTTTTGTTGGCAACTCGGTCGATCTTGAGCTTGGTGTGCACGTTGTTCAGGCTGGCCTTGCCGAAAACTTCCAAATCCTGGGTCACCGGCAGGATGCCCAGCACGGCGATGCGCTCGGCCTTGGTGGCGACGGAGCCGTTGCCGGTGCGGCCGCTGAAGGAGCCGTTGGCCGTGGATTTGCCGAAGTCAGCGTAGGACAGCTCGGTGGCCAGGTATTGGTTGAAGCGGTAACCGGCGCCCAGTTCCCATACCGTGCCGGCGGCCTTGGCGTCTTTCAGGACGATGTTGCGGTTGCCGGACTCCGGCTTGGAGAAGTTGTAACCGGTGTTGCCGAAGACGTAGAAGCCCGGGTCGGCGGCGTGTGCGGTCAGAGCTGCCAGGCTCAGCACGGAAGCGGTAATCAGTTTTTTCATTTTTGCGACTGTTTGCTTTGTTGATAACTGCGATATTGTGCGAACAGGAACCAAGTCAGTCTGTTGAGCTTGTAAACGCTCTTTGTGTGATCGATGGAGGGCTTGTGTAACGATCTGTAACAAAGCGGGACGGGCAGGGAAAAGAAAAGATGCCCGCCGGAGCCGGCGGGCACGCAAAGTCACACAAAGGGAAAAGAGAACGGAACCGTTGCAAGACCGGCGGGGGGCCGATCCGGCTCGTGCAAACAGTTTGCTTCAGCCGGTCCTCGTCTTCCATTGTCGCTGTGTTCTGGCTTGATGACGGTTGATGACGGGGCGGCCGGGAAGTTTGCGTAGCTGTTAAATTCAATGTTTAGTTGTGATTGCTTGCAACTTTAGTTGAAGAAGGGACGGGCGCGGCTGGCGCAGGCAAGAAAAAAGGCAAGCCTGAGGCTTGCCCTGATGGCGGCGACGCGGTGTTCAGGCGGCGGCGAAGACGGCCCAGTCGGCGTGTTCAGCGGCGGCGGCCCGGGCTTGGGCGCGCTGGTTGAAAAACTTCAGGCTGCGCTTGAGCACCTCGCCGCGTTCATTGTCCACCATCACCATGTGGTAGCTATTGGACAAGGGCATGAAGTCGACCTTGCCGCCCAGATAGCGCTGCAGGTAGCGGGCCGAGCGCGGGCTGGTGATGTCGTCCTCGTCGGCATGCACGATCAGCGTCGGGCAGGTGATCTCTTCCAGCCGCGACATCAGCTGGCGGCGTAGCCCATCCACCTGGCGGATGCAGGCCAGCGGGATGTAGGCGTAGTGGAAGCGTTCGCCGCGTTCGAAGCGCTGCTGGATGGCCTTGCGGATGCGGGCGTTCTTGATGCCGAAGGGTTCGACTTCCGGCACGCGCATCTTCTTGGCCAGGCCGGGAATGCGGTAGACGATGTGGCGTGCCCAGGTCAGCTTGGGCAGGCTCCAGCCGTCCAGGAACAGCGGCGGCGCGTACAAGGCGAGGCCGTCCTGATGGTTTTCCAGCCGCGCCACTTCCAGCGCCACCAGGCCGCCCAGGCAAACGCCGGCCAGATGCACCACCTTGTGGCGCGTCTTCAGTTCCAGGTATTCCTTGCGTATGGTTTCCACCCAGTCCTGCCAGCGGACGGACAGCAGATCTTCCGGCTCGCCGCCATGTCCCGGCAACAGCGGGGTGTGCGTGACGATGTCCGCCTCCTCCAGCGTGCGTCCAAGCGCGCCAAGGTCGTATGCGCTGCCGCCCAGACCGTGTACCAGCAGGGCGGCCGGTCGTGAAGAAACCATGGGAAATACCCGAATCCAAGTTGAGATGCTGGCATTATCCCGACGCGGCGGCTTGGGGTCTGTTGGCTTCCTGTCCCCGCTTTGTGACGGCGCGTGACCCCATTCAGATTGCTTAACAAACTGCGGCTTTACTTTTCGCCGGCGCCGGCGTTCTTGGCTGTCCCTTCAAAGTCTCGCGGGCAAGAGCGGGACAAGGAAGAAGCGGAGAAGCGGTCGATGCGCGTTCTGAAGCCGTGTTCGCCGCGTGAGGCCCCGCGGATCGCAAGCGGGCTCTGAGCCGCTCATAGAGCCGCTAACTAAACCGCGCAGCGCAGGATCAGGGGTTGGCTTAGCGGGTCTTATTGCTGTGGTTGCATGATGCGCAGAGTAAAGCGCGCGCCGCCCAGTTCACTGGCGCTCACGCTGGCCTGGCCGCCGTGGTGCTCTGTGATCAGCTTGACGAAGGACAGCCCCAGGCCATAGCCGCCGGTGGCGCGGTCGCGGCTGCGGTCCAGCCGCAGGAAGGGTTCGAACACCTTGTCGCGTTCAGCCTCGGGAATGCCGCAGCCGTCGTCGTCGACATGAATCAGCAGCTGGCCGGAAGCGTTGTGACACACGGTCAGCCGGACCTGAGCGTTGGCGTATTTGAAGGCGTTGAGCAGCAGGTTGCGGCTGGCCACATACATCAGCTTGCGGTCGAACGCGCCGTTGCCCAGCGCGCAGTCAAGCTCCAGTGCGATGCCCGGCGGTTTCAGCGGCGTCACCAGGTCGACCAGATCGTCGAACCAGTCGTAGAGGTCCACGGTTTCCCAGTGCAGCGGCACTTCGTTGCGGTTGAGCTTGGCGAACTCCATGCTGGTGTTGAACAGCTCCTCCAGCTCCTGCATATCGCGCTCCATGCCTTCGCGGTAGCGCCGCCATTCCTGTTCGTCCTCTTCTTCCTCCAGCATGGTCAGACCGAAGCGCAGCCGCGCGATCGGGGTGCGGATCTCGTGGGCGATGGCGTGGGACAAGGCCTGGCGGGTTTCCATCTGCCGCTCCAGCCGCGCGGCCATGCTGTTGAAGGCCAGGGACAGGGGGGCCAGCAGCCGGCTTTTGGACGGTTGGGCGCGGGCGCTGAAGTCGCCGTCGGCGAACACCTCCGCCTTGCGGCGCACTTCCAGCAAGTCCTTCCACAGCGGGCGCAGGCTGAAGTAGATCAGGGTGCCCAGCGTGGAGCCGGTCAGCAGAATCCACAACAGCAGGATCTCCATGTCTTCGCTGATCCAGCTGCTGTTGCTGGCCGGGGCTTCCAGCGGGCCCAGCAGCAAGAGACGCGGATCATGGGGCAGCGGCACGTAGAGCAACTGGTTGTCGAAATCCAGATAGGGGCGGCCGCCTTGCAGCGCGGCATGGCCTTCCGGTTCGAAATCGTCGGGAGGATGGGCGATCAGTTTGACCGGATAGCTGAAGGCGCGGGCGATGTCGGCGAGCTTGCGGTCCCAGTCCCGATGCGGCGTCTGAGCCAGCTGCTCGCGGATCAGGCTCACGGTGCCGTTCATGAATTGCAGCTTGCCGTCGCGGTCGCTGTTCTCGTACAGCTTGGTGACCAGGAAGCCGAAGCCGATGATGATGATCAGCTCCACCAGCATGGTGGCGAAGAAATAACGGGCGAACAGGGTGCCCAGCGACGGCTTGAGCCAGCCGCGCAAACGACGAGTGCTCATGCCTTATTCCCAGTCGCTGCGCGAGAACAGATAGCCTTTGCCGCGCACGGTCTTGATTCGGGCCGGCGCGTCGGGATTGTCGCCCAGCTTGCGGCGCAGCCGCGAAATGCGCGCGTCGATGGAGCGGTCCAAGCCGTCGAAGCCGATGCCGCGCAGCTCGCTCATGATGTCGTCGCGGGACAGCACCTGGCCGGCGTGGGAGGACAACAGCCACAGCAGGTCGAATTCGGCGGTGGTCAGATCGATCAGCTCCCCGTTCAGCGTGGCCTCGCGCGTGGCCTGGCTGATGCAGAACTGGCCAAAGGTGAAGCTGTCTTCGTCGCCGGCCTCGCCGTCGGCCTGCGCCCCCGGCCCGCCGCGGCGCAGCAGCGCGCGCACCCGCGCCAGCAAGCGGCGCGGCTCCACCGGCTTGGCCAGGTAGTCGTCGGCCCCCAGTTCCAGCCCCAGGATTTCGTCCACGTCCTCGTCGCGCGCCGTCATGATCAGCACTCGGCCGTTATAGCGCGGGCGGATTTCACGGCAGACGTCGAAGCCTTCCTTGCCCGGCAGCATGATGTCCAGGATCACCAGGTCCGGCTTTTCTTCCAGGATGATGGCCGGCGCGGTGTCGCCGCGGCCGTGCTGGGAGATGCGATAGCCGTGCTTGCTCAGATAAGCGCCTATCAATTCGGCTAGTCTCACGTCGTCTTCGACGATGAGAATATGGGGGGTATCGCTGTTCATGTCCGTCGACGGGATTTCGGTGGTTCAAATCAAAATATTAGCACGCGAGGTTTGCCGGCGACTTTAGCATTATCGTGACTGCTATTCGTCATAAACTATCGATAGTTTTTGCAAATGATTTGGCCTGCTTGATTTTCCGGCGCTATCAATCCAGAATCGGTCAGGCACAAAAAGCCGGCCGTGGCCGCCGTTGCCGCCAGGGACCGATAAATTAAAACGGGATAAAGAGAATAGGAACTTGCCATATGCAACAGATAAGAGAATGGGCCGTGTGGCTGGCCGTCGCCCTGGCGGGCGCGGCGGCCTTCGCCGTGGTGGCCCTCAATCGCGGCGAGCCGGTCAACGCGGTCTGGCTGATCGTGGCGGCGGTGTCTGTCTACTCCATCGCCTATCGCTTTTACGGCCGCTTCATCGCCCACAAAGTGCTGGAACTGGACGCTCGCCGGCTGACCCCGGCGGAAAAATACAATGACGGCCTGGACTACGTGCCCACCAATAAATGGGTGTTGTTCGGCCACCACTTCGCCGCCATCGCCGGCGCCGGGCCGCTGGTGGGACCGGTGCTGGCCGCGCAGATGGGTTATCTGCCGGGCACGCTGTGGATTCTGGTCGGCGTGATGCTGGCCGGCGCGGTGCAGGATTTCCTGATCCTGTTCCTGTCGGTGCGCCGCGACGGCAAATCGCTGGGCGAGATCATCCGCACCGAACTGGGCGCCATCCCCGGCGTCATCGCCTCCATCGGCATCCTGATGATCATGGTCATCCTGCTGGCGGTACTGGCGCTGGTGGTGGTCAAGGCGCTGACCGGCAGCCCGTGGGGCACCTTCACCATTGCCGCCACGATACCGATCGCGCTGTTCATGGGCGTTTACACCCGCTACATCCGGCCGGGCAAGATCGGCGAGATCTCCGTCATCGGCTTCATCCTGCTGATGCTGGCCATTGTTTACGGCGGCGACATCGCCAAGAACGAAACCCTGGCGCCCTTGTTCACCCTGAGCGGCACCACGCTGGCCTGGACGCTGATCGGCTACGGCTTCGTCGCCTCGGTGCTGCCGGTATGGCTGTTGCTGGCGCCGAGGGACTACCTGTCCACCTTCCTGAAAATCGGCACCATTGTCGGCCTGGCCATCGGCATCATGATCGTGGCGCCCAATATGCACATGCCTGCGGTGACCAAATTCATCGACGGCAGCGGCCCGGTGTTCGCCGGCAATCTGTTCCCCTTCCTGTTCATCACTATCGCCTGCGGCGCGGTGTCCGGCTTCCACGCGCTGGTGGCTTCGGGCACCACGCCCAAGATGCTGGAGAACGAAACCCACGCCCGCATGATAGGCTACGGCTCCATGCTGATGGAAAGCTTCGTCGCCATCATGGCGTTGATCGCCGCCTGCGTGCTGGATCCGGGCGTGTACTTCGCGATGAACAGCCCGGCGGCGGTGATAGGCAAGACCGCGGAGGAAGCCGCCCAGGTGATTTCCAGCTGGGGCTTCCTCATCACGCCGGACATGTTGACCCAGATGGCCAAGGACGTGGGAGAGAGCACCATCCTGTCCCGCGCCGGCGGCGCGCCGACCTTGGCGGTGGGCATGGCGCACATTCTGTCCAATGTGATAGGCGGGCCGGCGATGATGGCCTTCTGGTATCACTTCGCCATTCTGTTCGAAGCCCTGTTCATCCTGACCACCATCGACGCCGGCACCCGCGTGCTGCGCTTCATGATCCAGGATCTGCTGGGCCTGGTGGTCAAGCCTATGGCCAACACGGAATCCTGGGCGGCCAACCTGATCGCCACCGGCCTGGCGGTGACCGGCTGGGGCTACTTCCTCTACCAGGGCGTGGTGGATCCGTTGGGCGGCATCAACACCTTGTGGCCGCTGTTCGGCATCGCCAACCAGATGCTGGCCGGCATCGCGCTGATTCTGGCCACCGCGGTGCTGATCAAAATGCAGAAAACCCGCTACATCTGGGTCACCGCCGTGCCCACGCTGTGGCTGCTGGTGGTGACGCTGACCGCCGGCTGGCAGAAGCTGTTCCACGCCAGTCCCAAGATCAGCTTCCTGGCCCACGCGGACAAATTCTCCGCCGCCGCGGCCAAGGGCGAGGTGCTGGCGCCGGCCAAGAATATGGCGCAAATGCATCAGATCATCTTCAATGACTATGTGGACGCCACCTTGACGGCGCTGTTCATGGCGGTGGTGATCGCCATGCTGGCGTTTGCGCTGAACGTGATGCGCAAGTCCCTGGCGGTGAAATGGTCCACCGCCAAGGAGGTGCCGGCCATGTTCCGGGAGGAGGGCGCGTGATGGGCAAGCTATGGCAACAATGGGCGAAAACCGCCCGGCTGATGGTGGGGGTCAAGGATTACGACGCTTACGTCGCCAGCCGCCGCCGCTTCGATCCCAAGGCGGAGGTGATGAGCCGCGAGGCTTTCTTCCGCCGTTGTCAGGATGAACGCTATGGCGGCAAGAGCATGAAGAAGTGTCCGTGCTGAGTTCTAACGGTTAGTCATACTTGATAGCGCCCGGCTTGGCCGGGCGTTTTTCATTGCATGCGCGGGCGCGCTCCGTGGAAATTGTGTTTCTATTTTTTTGGCATTTTTTTGTGGATTTTAAATCCAAATTGGCTTGAGTTTTAGGCGTGGGTTATGCTGAGCGCCCTTTCCACTAGCCCGGCTGCGTATGCGAAATGCGCGCCGTTGATGGACGATATGAGCGATTCCACGTTTGCAAGCCCGATTCTTGACCGTCTGCTGGCGGGCGGAGTGATTGACCAGGCGATTTACGAAGCCGCGCGCGACAAACTGCGCGAGCAGGACGCGGAGCCCTTCTCCACCTTGGGCGGAGGCCTGGACTGGTTGGAAGAGGAGGAAGTGCTGAGCTTTGAGCAAATGATTGAAATCGAAGCCAAGGCGGATGCGGACGAAGGTTTCACGTCCAATGCGGTGCGCAGGCAGGCGGTGGATGAATACAACCAGGATCTGGAGCTGGAATTGGCGCTGCTCCAGCGACAAAAGGCGACGACATGGCGCGGGAAGCTGGCTTGGGGCTTGGGGAGCGCGGCCTTGCTCGGCGCGGCCGGCTGGTACTTTCTGACACCGCCGCTGGTGCCGAGATGCGAAGCGTCCATGGTGAAGAAAAGCATACGGGCCTCTTTGATGTCTGAGAAGTTGCACCAGATATCGTCAAAGCTCAGCGCGAGTGCGCCGGAAACCATCAATCTGCGAAATCTCAAGTTGGAGCAGGTCAAGGAGCTGGGATACATCAAGATGGAGCGCGCCCGTGGCTGCGTGGCGGTTCTGGTGGCGGATGAGCAGCAGCGCGCGCCCATCGCCTACGAGGTACAGGGAAAAGACGACGCTATCCATGTAAAGGGAAGCGATGAACGTGTGCTGCGCACACGTTATGCTCAGTTGGACGCGGATGGTATGTTGCCGGAGTTGGGCAAGCCTTTGGGCCGGCTGGGCGTGAGGCAGGCGCTGCAACAAGGCGTGCTCGATTTTCGCAAGCTGGGTGGGCCAGGTGTCGACCCTTTGACCCGTGCGCTGGGTGCGTTGGGGAAGCCGGAATTTGCGCTCGGTGAAGTACTGCCCTTGAGCGACTGCGTGCAAGGCGCAGGCGGCGTCTGGAACTGCAAGTTGATGGTTCAGTATCGCGACCCATTCATGACGATGATCGGCAAGAAGGGCCGTTTGTTATTGGAAGGCGAGTTCAGCTTTGTCCGGGACGGCAAAGGCTGGCGCCCGGCGGACAACTTCAAGAGACAGTTCACGACGGCCTTGGTTAAAAGCCAGCAGAAGGTTATGCAGGGGCAGTCACGCGAGCAGGCATGGGAGTGATAGGGAGTGCGTTGGAAGGAGGCTGAACAGGAGCAGAGCTGAGGCCTGGTCGTAATACAAGCCACTGCCACCGCCCGCGCGTAAGCCGGGCGGTTTTGTTTTGGCTTGGGATGGGCTCCGACCGCGATTTCATTGTCCTATCCTTTGGCATGTCGCAAAATAATGTCATTATTAACCACATGTGGAAAAGCCATGTCAGAACCTTCCGCTTACACCGCTTACAGTGACAAATGGCAGATGCGCTTTGCCTTCTTCGACCTGCACGGCGCGCCAAATAGCGCCAGTTACAAGGGGGCGTTCAAAGCCTTGTCGTTTGGCGACCGCCTTAAGGTGCAGATGAATTTCATCGCTTTTTTCTTCTGGCCAATCTATTACCTGGTGCTGGGCTTGTGGAAGAACATGCTGTCCTTGTTGGGTGTGGCGCTGCTGATCAACCTGTTCCTCGTCTTGCTGGATGTGCCTGAGTCGATCACCCGCGGGCTTGGTTTCGGCTTTAGCGCGCTGGCTGGCATGTCGGTGAATTATCTGTATTACCAAAAGAAGGTCAAAGGCTATAAGGGGTGGAACCCTTTCCGTGGCTTGTTCTAAACCATGATGGCTGCTCAGTGAAAAAAAACCGCCCGGCGCAAACCGGGCGGTTTTGATTTTGCGCGAGCGGCGTTTAGTGCAGCAGATGGCTGACGCCGAAGTTGATCAGGCCGCCGCCGACGATCAGCCAGCCAAACAGGATGGACGCCAGCAACATCGGTTTGGCGCCGGCCTGACGGATGGCGGAGAAATGGGTGGTGATGCCCAACGCGCCCATCGCGGCGGCCAGCAGCAGATTGTCCAGGGAGACGATGGCGTTGACCCATGCGGCCGGCAGCAGATTGAAGGAGTTGAAGGCGGCCACGCCCAGGAAGGCGACGGCGAACCAGGGGATGGCGATGCGGCCCTTCTGCTGACGGCTGCCGTGCGGCTTGGCGGCCAGCCAGCTGGACAGGGCGATCAGGAAGGGCGCCAACATCATCACCCGTATCATCTTGGTGATCACCGCGGTGGTCATCGCCGCCTCGCTGACCGATTTGCCGGCGGCAACCGCCTGCGCCACTTCATGGATGGTGGAGCCGGCGAACACGCCGTAGCTGAACTCGGAAATGCCCAGATGGCTGGTCCACTGATACAGCATCGGCCACAGGAACATCGCCACGGTGCCGAACACCACCACGGTGGCGACGGCCACCGCCACTTTTTCCGCGTGGGCCTTGAGCACCGGTTCGGTGGCCAGGATCGCGGCCGCGCCGCAGATGGAGCTGCCGGCGCCGATCAGGATCACGCTTTGCTCGTCCATGCCCAAATACTTGCGGCCGATGCGGAAGGCCAGCAGGAAGGTGGTGCACAGCACCAGGGTGTCGATCAGCACGCCGGCGAAGCCGACGGCGGCGATGTCCTGGAAGGTCAGCTTGAAGCCGAAGAGGATGATGCCCAGGCGCAGCAGCTTCTGTTTGGAGAACTGGATGCCATGGTGGCTGGCGCCGGCGAAGTAGCGGTAGACGGTGTTGCCTATCAGCATGCCGCCCAGGATGGCGAGGGTGAGGGCGGAGAAGCCCAGATGTTTCATCGCCGGCAAATCCGCGGCGTAGAGCGCGGCGACGGCGAGGGCGATGGCCAACGCCAGGCCCGGCATGATTTGGCGAAGGTTTGTCATAAGTAAATGCCTGTTTGGTCTATGGCGGATGAGGCTAACGATACGCCCCTCGTTTTCAGTAGAGAAACGGATAAAATGGATATATGTCAGTAGCAAAATCAATATAAGGAGGGGGTATGGCCTTGAAGCTGACCTTGCGCGAGCTGGAGGTCTTCGTCGCGGTGGCCGAATACGGCACCGTCACTCAGGCGGCCCAACAGGTGGCGCTGACCCAGTCCGCCGCCAGCCAGGCGCTGGACAAGCTGGAAACCGGCCTAGACGTGCGCTTGTTCGACCGCATCGGCAAACGGCTGAGCCTGAACGAGCATGGCCGGCTGCTGTGGCCCAAGGCGCGGGCCATGCTGGACGCGGCCCAGGACATGCAGAGTCTGTTCAACGCCGGGGCGATGTCCTTGAAGATAGGCGCCAGCAGCACAGTGGCCAACTATCTGTTGCCGCAGCAGCTGGCGGCCTTCCGCGCCGCCTGGCCGCTGGCGCGCTTGGAGCTGGACGTGGCCAATACCCGCGACATCGTCGACGCGGTGGCGGCCTTGCGGGTGGACTTCGGTTTCATCGAAGGGCCTTGCCATCACCCGGATCTGGTCGCCCAGCCCTGGAGACAGGATGAGCTGGTGGTGTTCGCCGCCGCGGATCACCCGCTGGCGCGAGGGGCGGCGGCGCGCCAGGACCTGGCGCAAGCGGAATGGATTCTGCGCGAAGCCGGCTCCGGCACGCGCGAGGAGGTGGATCGGCTATTGCTGCCGCACCTGGCCATGCTCAACGTCAGCATGGAGTTGGGCCATTCCGAAGCGATCAAGCACGCGGTGGCCGCCGGCCTGGGGGTCAGCTGCCTGTCGCGGCGGGTGGTGGCCGATCTGTTGCAGACCGGCGCGGTGGTGGAGCTGAACGCCGGCCTGCCGGTGCTGACGCGCACCTTGTATCAGGTGCAGCACCGCGACAAGACGCTGACCCGCGGCATGGCCGCGTTCCAGAACATGACGATGGCGGCGCTGCTGGCCTGAACCCCATCAGGGCTTGGCGCCGGTGCCCAGTCCGGTCAGCGCGCGGATGTATTGCGCCGGGAAGCGGCTGCGTTCCAATTGGCCCTGGGACGAACGATCGCAGATCGACAATAACCAGGCGCAGGCGAAGGCCGCGCTCATGGAAAACAGCGCCGGGTTGGCGTAGGGGAAGATCGGCCGTGGATGGCCCAGGATATCCACCCACACCATGGGCCCCAGCGCCAAGAGCGCGATGGCGGACGCCAGGCCGGCCAGGCTGCCGGCCACCGCGCCGCGGGTGGTGAGCCGGGGCCAGAACATCGCCAGGAACAGCACCGGGAAATTCACCGAGGCGGCAATCGCCAGCACCAGGCCGGACAGGAAGGCGATGTTCTGCTTCTCGAACAACAAGCCCAGCAGAATGGCCAGCAGTCCGATGACCAGCGTGGCCAGCCGCGACACTCGCATTTCCTCGGCGCTGCTCACCTTGCCTTTGCGCAGCGCCACCGCGTACAGGTCGTGGGACACCGCCGACGCGGCCGACAGGGCCAGGCCGGCCACCACGGCGAGAATGGTGGCGAAGGCCACCGCCGACACCAGGCCGAGGAACAGATTGCCGCCCACCGCCTGGGCCAGGTGCACCGCCACCATATTGGCGCCGCCGACAATGCCGCCGTCTGCGTCGCGAAAGCCGGCGTCGCCGCCGACGATGAGGATGGCGCCAAAGCCCACCAGGATCAGCAGCAGATAGAAATAACCGATGAAGCCGGTGGCGTAGAACACCGATTGGCGCGCGGCGCGGGCGTCGGCCACGGTGAAGAAGCGCATCAGCACATGCGGCAGGCCGGCGGTGCCGAACATCATGCCCAGCCCCAGAGAGACGGCGTCCACCGGATTGGACACCAGGCCGCCCGGCGCCAGGATGGCCTGGCCGCGGAGCTCGGCGGCGGCGGCGAACACGGCCTCGCTGCTATAGCCGAAGCGCCGCCAGACCATGAAGGCCATGAAGCTGGTGGCGGACAGCAGCAGCACCGCCTTGACGATCTGCACCCAGGTGGTGGCCAGCATGCCGCCGAACATCACGTACAAGACCATCAGCGCGCCGACGATGATCACGGCGCTCAGGTAGCTGGCGCCGAACAGCAGTTCGATCAGCTTGCCGGCGCCCACCATCTGCGCCACCAGATAGAGCAGCGCCACCGTCAGAGTGCCGCAGGCGGCGGTGATGCGCACCGGGGTCTGGCTCAGCCGGTAGGACACCACGTCGGCGAAGGTGAAGCGGCCCAGATTGCGCAAGCGCTCGGCGATCAGGAACATGATGATGGGCCAGCCGGCCAACACCCCCAGCGCATAGATCAGGCCGTCGTAGCCCTTGCTGAACATCATCGCGGAGATGCCGAGGAAGGAGGCGGCGGAGATCATGTCGCCGGCGATGGCCAGGCCGTTTTGCAGGGGAGTGACGCCGCCGCCGGCGGTATAGAAGTCCGAGGCGGAACGGGTGCGACGGGCGGCCCAAGCGGTGATGAACAGGGTCAGCGCCACAAACAGCAGGAACATCAGGATGGCGTTCCAGTTCAAGGGCCGTTGCGCGCCGGACTGGGCCCAGGCGGGGCCGGCCAGCGTCAGCGCCAGCATGGCGACAGGGATTCTCATGGCCGGCACTCCTTCAGCACTTGTTCGTTCAGCGGGTCCAGCCGCTTGTTGGCCTGGCGCACGTAGATCCCGGTCAGCGCGAAGGCGGCCAGGATGATGGCGACGCCCACCGGCATGCCCACGGTGGTGACGCCGGCGCCTATGGGCCGGGCCAGCCACTGCGGTGCGAAGGCCAGCACCAGGATGAAGCCGTAATAGAGCAGCAGCATGACGGCGGTCAGGCTCCAGCCCAGCCGCGCTTTGCCGCGGGCCAGTTGTTGAAAGGCGGGATGATTCAGAATCGCTTGCTGTTGTTGCGGGCTCATGGCGCGGCTCCTTAACCAGCGGCTTACGATCAACTGCGCGGCGTGGAGCGTTAGCCGGCGAGCGCCGCGCAAGAACGCCGGCGTATCGCCGGCACATTCCTGTTCTTCCGCGGCAAGGCCTTGTCTCGCTCCGGCTTGCCGGATCGTAAACGCGCTTTTGACGATGGCGGGTGGCGCCCCGGCCGAGACCGGGGCCGGGGCTCAGACGAAGCTGCGGGTTTGCGCCACGCGGAAGCGGTTGGCGACGAAGGCGCTGTCGGACAAGCTGGCGTTGGCCGCCGGATTGCCGCCGCTGCCGTGGAAGTCGCTGAAGGCGGCGGACTGATTGACCATCACCGCGCCGGTGAAATTGAGCGCCAGCGACACGCAGGCGTTTTCCGCCGCCTGCCGGGCCAGCGCCTGCACCTGCTGGTCCGTGCTGTAGACCGAGAAGCTCAGGGCGCCGTGGCGGCGCATGCTGTCTTCCGCCTGGCGCAGCGCGGCGGCGCTGTCCGGCGTCTGAATCAGGAAGCTGATCGGCCCGAAGTGTTCCTGCTCGTAAACGGCGCGGTCCTCCATCGTCAACTGGCGCAACAGCGGGGTGCGCACCTCGGCTTCCGGGTATTGCGGGTGGCTCAGCCTCCGGCTGTCCAGCGCCGGCCGGCCCAGCGCGCGCGCCGCCTCCAGCCTTTGGACCACGCCGGGGTTCTGAAGCGCGCCCAGCAGTTCCACCGCCTTGGCCGGCTCCGCGCACAGCGCTTCCAGCGCCGCGCACAGGCCTTCCACCGTTTGCTGGTAGGACAGCTTGCCTTCGGGCGTGTGGATGCCGTCGGCCGGGATGAAAATATTCTGCGGCGCGGTGCACATCTGGCCGCTGTACAGCGCCAGCGACAGCGCGAGGTTGCGGCACAGGCCGGGGAAATCGGCGGTGGAGTCCAGCACCACGCAGTTGACGCCGGCCTTCTCGGTATAGACCTGAGTGTGGCGGCACTGGCTCTCCAGCCACTCGCCGTGAGCGCTGCTGCCGGTGAAGTCGATCAGCTTCACCTCCGGCCGCTGCGCCAACAGGCTGGCCAGCGGCTCGCCGTGCTGGTTCGCCGCCAGCAGCACGGTATTGGGATCGAAACCGGCCTCGGCCAGCACTTCGCGGGCGATGCGCACTGTCAGGGCCAGCGGCAGCACCGCGCCGGGATGCGGCTTGACGATGACGCTGTTGCCGGTGGCCAGGCTGGCGAACAGCCCCGGATAGCCGTTCCAGGTGGGAAAGGTGCTGCAGCCTATCACCAGGCCGACGCCGCGCGGGATCACCTTCCAGCTTTTCTCCAGCACCAGCGGCTCATGTTTGCCCTGCGGCTTGCTCCAGCGGCAGTGTCCGGGAATGGCCGACATCTCGCGCCAGGCGTAGGTCACGGCCTCCAAGGCGCGGTCCTGCGCATGCGGGCCGCCGGCCTGGAAGGCCATCATGAAGGCCTGGCCGGTGGTGTGCATCACCGCGTGGGCGATCTCGAAGCTGCGGCGGTTCAGCCGCTGAATGATTTCCAGGCAGACGCCCACCCAGGCCTGCGGGCCGGCTTGCCGCCACGATTGCAGCGCCGCGGTGGAGGCGTTCAGCAAGGCGTCGGCGTCATGGCGCGGATAGCGGATGCGCAAAGCGCCGCGATAGGGAGAGCGTTCGCTGCCCACCCAGCCCTGCCCGGCCGGCAGGCCGTCCAGCTGGAAGTCTTGTTGCAATAAAGCCTCAAACGCCGCCTGGCCGTCCGCGGCGGCGGTTTCGCCATAAGTTCTGGGGCTGGGCATTTCCGGGTGCGGGGACCAGTACTGGCGCTCGCTCAAGGCCTGCAGGGCCTGGTCCAAGGTGGCTTGATGCTGCTGGAACAGAGGGTGAGACATGGACGTTCTCCTCGGGCGGAGGGATGAGAGGCCGGCCTGCGTCATGTCAGCGGCAAGCCGGGCACGGTAACAACAGTTTCAGCGCACTGTCATTGATGTGGGTCAGCTTATAATTGATTTTCCGGTCGGTCAATGATAGCGTTTGCCGAAGTGGCGGTTTGGCCAGTGAGCCAAGGCCGCGCCCAAAGGGGAGGCGAGCATGCAGGCAGCGGAAACGAGTATTGAGGTGAATCTGGAGGCCGGAGTGGCGACCGTGACGCTGAACCGGCCGCAACGGCTGAACAGCTTCAACCCCGCCATGCACCAGGCCTTGGCGGCGGCCTTGGACCGCCTGCGCGACGACGTCGAGGTCCGGGCGCTGGTGCTGACCGGCGCCGGCCGCGCCTTCTGCGCCGGCCAGGATCTGAGCGACCGGGCGCCGGAGCCGGGGCAGCCGCCGGCGGATCTGGGCTTGTCCATCGAGGCTTACTACGCGCCGCTGGTGCGGCGGCTGCGCGATATGCCCAAGCCGGTGATCGCCGCGGTCAACGGCGTGGCGGCCGGGGCCGGAGCGAATATCGCCCTGGCTTGCGATCTGGTGATCGCCGCCCGCTCGGCGAGTTTCATCCAGGCCTTCAGCAAGATCGGTCTGCTGCCGGACGCCGGCGGCAGCTACTGGCTGCCGCGTTTGCTGGGCCAGGCGCGGGCGATGGGGCTGGCGCTGCTGGCCGAGCCCTTGCCGGCCGAGCGTGCCGAGCAATGGGGCTTGATCTGGCGCTGCGTAGACGACGAGGATTTTCCCGCCGCGGTGCGGCAGCTTGCCGAGCAACTGGCCAGCGGGCCGACGCTGGCCTACGCGCGGATCAAGCAGGCGCTGCAGGCGGCCGAGGGCAACAGTCTGGAGCGGCAACTGCAATTGGAGCGCGACACGCAGCGGGAGCTGGGCTTCAGCGCCGATTACCGCGAAGGCGTGGCGGCTTTTCTGGGCAAGCGGCCGCCGCGCTTTGGAGGACGATGACCATGAAACCGGACAAGGAACAGCGCGTGGCGGTGATAGGCGCCGGCGCGATGGGGCGCGGCATCGCCGCGGTGGCCGCTGCGGCGGGGCATGAGGTCTATCTCTACGATCAGGACGCGGCTGCGGCGGCTGCGGCGCCGGATGCGATCGCCGCGGACTGGGCCGGCCTGGTCCGGCGCGGCAAATGGAGCCAGTCGCAACTGGACGCCGCGCGCCGCCGGCTGCGGCCGGCCTCCTGTCTGGAGGAGCTGGCCGACGCCGCCTTGGCGATAGAGGCCATCGTCGAACGTCTGGACGCCAAGCAGGCGCTGCTGCGTCAGTTGGACGCCCTGTTGCCGGCCGCCGCCATCCTGGCCAGCAACACCTCCTCTCTGTCCATCACCGCGCTGGCGGCGGGTCTGCGTCATCCCGAGCGGGTGATCGGTCTGCATTTCTTCAATCCGGCCACGCGGATGAAGCTGGTGGAAGTGGTGAGCGGACTGGAGACCGCACCGGCTTTGTCGGAGCGTCTGTGCCAGTGGATGCGCGCTTGGGGCAAGACGCCGGCGCCGGCCGCGTCCACTCCCGGCTTCATCGTCAACCGGGTGGCGCGGCCTTTCTACGCCGAGGCTTTGCGGCTGCTGCAAGAAGGCGCTTGCGAGCCATCCACATTGGACGCCTTGCTGCGCGAAGCCGGCGGCTTCGCGATGGGGCCCTTGGAGTTGATGGACCTGATCGGCCATGACGTGAATTTCGCGGTGACGCAGTCGGTGTATCAGGCGATGCAGCAGGACCCGCGTTTCCGGCCGTCGCCGCTGCAGCAGGAGTTGGTCACGGCCGGCCGCCTGGGCCGCAAGAGCGGTCGCGGCTTTTACGATTACGGCCAGGCCTTGCCGGCGCCAGACGCCGCGCCGCCGCAAGCGGCGCCCGCGGCGCTGCGCGTGCATGGCGGCTTGGGCGCGGCCGAACCCTTGCTGGCGCGCTTGCGGGCCGGCGGCGTGCGTGTGGAACGCGAGCCGGGGCCGGAGCAGGGCTGGCTGGACTGGGACGGTTTGCGGCTGGCCCTGTCCGACGGCCGCAGCGCCACCCGCCGCGCCGCGGACAGCGGCCACGCCGGCTGGGCGGTGTTCGATCTGGCTCTGGATTACGCCAGCGCGCCGCGGCTGGCGCTGGCCGTGGCGGACCAGGCCGCGCCGGAGGCGGCGGCGCGGGCGGAGGGCGTGTTGCAGGCGGCCGGCCTGCTGGTGTCGCGGATGGACGACGCCGCCGGCATGGCGGTGCTGCGCACCGTGGCGATGCTGGCCAACGAGGCGGCCGACGCGGTGGGGCAGGGCGTGGCCGCGGCGGACAGCGTGGATCAGGCGATGTGCCTGGGCGCCGCTTATCCCCGCGGTCCGCTGGCCTGGGCCGATAAGCTCGGTGCGGACTATCTGGCGCAGACATTGGACGCTTTGCACGCGCACTACGGCGACGATCGTTATCGCGTCTCACCGCTGCTGCGGCGGCTGGCCTTGTCCGGAGGACGCTTCCATGACTGAGACAGAAGCCGCTCGGCAACTTGCCGAGAACAGCGCGCTGGCGATGCTGAGCCAGGATCGGGCGTCGGCCAGCCTGGGCATGGAGCTGCTGGACGTGGCGCCGGGCCGGGCCCGGCTACGCATGCGCGTGCGCGACGACATGCTCAACGGCTTCCAGCTATGTCACGGCGGCCTGCTGTGCGCGCTGGCGGACACCGCTTTCGCCGTCGCCTGCAATAGCTGGGGGCCGAGGACGGTCGGCGCGGCCGTCAGCGTGGAGTATCTGCTGCCGGCCCGCGGCGGGGACTGCCTGCTGGCGGAGGCCGAGTGCCTGCATCAGGGGGCTCGGCAAGGTCTTTACGATGTGCGGATCAGCAATCAGCGCGGCGAAACCCTGGCCCTGCTGCGCGGCCGCTCGCATCGGAGCGGAGAGCGGGCCGAGTAAAAGGCCGCATGCCGTTTTTTGTTTCTCAACGCCCGTCCAAGGAGCGCAAGCCCGCCGTCTTGTCCAGCCAGCAGCAATTGGCCGCAGAGCCAGCCCCGAACCCACACAGGAGAAGCACCATGCCCGTCACCCGCCCTATGTCCAGCGAGCTGGACGCGATGGAAACCGCCAGCCGCGACGAACTGTCCGCCTTGCAGCTGCAGCGTCTGCAATGGACGCTGCAACACACTTACGACAATGTCGCGCCCTTTCGCGCCAAGTGCGAGCAAGCCGACGTCCATCCCCGGCAATTGCGGCGGCTGGAGGATCTGAGCCGCTTCCCGTTCACCAGCAAGGCGGATTTGCGCGACAACTACCCGTTCGGCCTGTTCGCGGTGCCGCGAGACCAGGTGTCGCGCATCCACGCCAGCAGCGGCACCACCGGCCAGCCCACGGTGGTGGGATACACCCGCAACGATATCGAGGCCTGGGCCACGGTGGTGGCGCGCTCCATCCGCGCCGCCGGCGGCCGGCGCGGCAGCATGGTGCACATCGCTTACGGTTACGGCCTGTTCACCGGCGGGCTGGGCGCGCACTACGGCGCGGAACGCCTGGGCTGCACCGTGGTGCCGATGTCCGGCGGTCAGACCGAGCGCCAGGTGCAGCTGATCCAGGATTTCCGCCCGGACATCATCATGGTCACGCCGTCCTATATGTTGAACATCCTTGATGAAATGGAGCGCCGGGGCATGGATGCGGCGGCCTGCTCCTTGCAGGTGGGCATCTTCGGCGCCGAGCCGTGGACCGGGCAGATGCGGCAGGAGATCGAGCGCCGCGCCGGCATAGACGCGGTGGACATTTACGGCCTGTCCGAGGTGATGGGGCCGGGCGTGGCCAGCGAGTGCGTGGAAAGCAAGGACGGCCCGGTGATCTGGGAGGATTTCTTCTACCCGGAAATCATCGATCCGCACAGCGGCGAAGTGCTGCCGGACGGGGAGGAGGGCGAATTGGTGCTGACCTCGCTGACCAAGGAAGCGATGCCGGTGATCCGCTACCGCACCCGCGACCTGACCCGGCTGCTGCCGCCCAGCAGCCGTTCGATGCGGCGCATCGGCAAGATCGTCGGCCGGTCCGACGATATGTTGATCATCCGCGGCGTCAATGTGTTTCCCACCCAGATCGAGGAAGTGATTCTGCGGCAAACGGGGCTGGCGCCGCACTTCTATCTGGAGGTCGACAAAGACGGTCACCTGGACAGCCTGGCGGTCTTCGTCGAGCGCGAGCCCAGCGGGCCGGCGCGCGACGACGCCAAACAGCTGGCGGCGCGGCAGTTGCAGCACAGCATCAAGAGCCATGTCGGCGTAACGACCACAGTGCAGGTGGTGGAGCCGATGACGATAGAACGCTCGGTGGGCAAGGCGCGGCGGGTGGTGGACAAGCGGCCGCGCGACTAGGCGACGAGGGGCAGGTTGCGTTAATGCTTGTATTTTAATTGAACGACCGGTAAATTAATTAATATGCTGTTTCAGCGCGCCGGACATCCGTTTCCGGCGATGCTCACCTAGGAGGATGCGCCATGTACACCCAAGCCCTGGATCAGCCGGACATCGCGGCGGCGGCGGCTGAGCCGTCGCTTCAGCAGCAGGCCTTCGACGCCAAGCTGCAGGCGGAGGACAAGATAGAAGCGCGCGACTGGATGCCGCTCGCCTACCGCAAAACCTTGTTGCGGCAGATCTCCCAGCATGCGCATTCCGAAGTGGTGGGCATGCTGCCGGAAGGCAACTGGATCGGCCGCGCGCCCACGCTCAAGCGCAAGGCCATTCTGCTGGCCAAGGTGCAGGACGAGGGCGGGCACGGCCTTTATCTGTACGCGGCGGCGGAAACCCTGGGCAGCCCGCGCGACGAAATGGTGGCGACCTTGCTGTCTGGCCGCGCCAAGTACTCCAGCATCTTCAATTACCCCACTGTGTCCTGGGCCGACATCGGCACCATAGGCTGGCTGGTGGACGGCGCGGCGATCATGAACCAGATTCCGCTGTGCCGCTGTTCCTACGGCCCGTACGCCCGCGCCATGGTGCGCATCTGCAAGGAAGAAAGCTTTCACCAGCGCCAGGGCTACGATCTGCTGCTGACGATGATGGGCGGCAGCGCGGAGCAGCGGGCCATGGTGCAGGAGTCGGTGAACCGCTGGTGGTGGCCGGTGCTGATGATGTTCGGCCCGCCGGACCGGGATTCGGTGCACAGCGCCAGCAGCATGCAATGGGGCATCAAGCGCATTTCCAACGACGATTTGCGGCAGAAGTTCGTCGACGCCATCGTGCCCCAGGCCGAAGTGCTGGGCATCACGCTGCCGGACCCGGCGCTGGTCTGGAACGAGGCGCGCGGTCATTACGACTTCGGCGAGCCGGATTGGACGGAGTTCAAGCGGGTGCTGGCGGGCGACGGCCCCTGCAACCGCGAACGCATGGCCGCGCGCGTCCGCGCGCATGAAGAGGGGGCCTGGGTGCGCGCCGCGGCCCGAGCCTATGCCGACAAACAGGCGGCGCGCGCCGCCGCCTGATCAGGAGCCATCATGTCCGAGCCTAACGCCTGGCCGCGTTTCGAGGTTTTTGTCCTCGGCCGCAACGCCTTGCAATACAAGCACTCCAGCAGCCTGCATGCCGCCGATGCGCGCCATGCGCTGCTGCTGGCCAGAGACATCTATTTCCGCCGCCAAGAGGGCATCAGCCTGTGGGTGGCGCCCAGCGCCCGCCTAAGCGAGAACGGCGAGCCGCCGTCTGCGACAGAGGCCGAGGCGCCGCAACAGTACGAAGTGTTTTTGCAGCTCAAGCCGGGTCTGGATCATCTGCACGTCGCCAGCCTGCTGGCAGCGTCGGCATCGCAGGCCTTGGAGCGGGCGGAGCGGGCCTTCGGCGAGTTCCCGCCCGGCGCGGTCTGGGCGCTGCCCAGCGCGGCGCTGAGCTGCAACGAGCCGGACGAACGCGAGATGCTGTTCGAACCGATGGCCAGCAAGACTTATCGCTTGCCCACCTTCTTCCAGTTGCCGGAAGCCGTGAACCATATGTGAGGAGTGCGCGATGTCTGTGCAGATAGCTGTGCAAACGCAGCCGCCGGCGACGGCGGACCTGATCGAATACGCGCTGCGGCTGGGCGACAACACCTTGTTGCTGGGCCAGCGCCTGGGCGAATGGTGCGGCCACGCGCCGGAGCTGGAGGACGATATCGCGCTGAGCAATATCGCGCTGGATCTGATAGGCCAGTCGCGCTTGCTGCTGAGTCTGGCCGGCGAATGGGAGGGACGGGGCCGGGACGAGGACGCGCTGGCCTATCTGCGCGACGCGCCGGCGTTCCGCAACCTGACCTTGCTGGAGCTGCCCAACGGCGACTTCGGCCAGACCGTGCTGCGCATCGCCCTGTTCAGCGCCTACCAAGTGGCTGTGTGGCGGGCCTTGCGCGGCGGCGGCGAAGCGGGGCTGGCGGCGATCGCCGGCAAGGCGCTGGCGGAAAGCCGCTACCACCTGCGCTACGCGGCGGAATGGGTGGTGCGGCTGGGCGACGGCACCGACGAATCGAGGCGGCGCATGCAGCGGGCGCTGACGCATTGGTGGCCGTATCTGGCCGAGATGTTCGACGAGGACGCGCTGGAGCGGCGCCTGGACGGCGTCGCGCCGCAAGCGGCTCTTCTGCGGAAGGAATGGGAGGCGCTGATGCTGCCGGTGCTGGCGGAAGCCACGCTGCGGCCGCCGGCGGACACCGAATATCGTTCCGGCGGCAAGCGCGGCGAACACAGCGAATCCTTGGGCCATGTGCTGGCGGAGATGCAGTTCCTGCAGCGCGCCTATCCCGGAGGGCGCTGGTGATGCGCGCCGCGCGGCTGAGCGTGGCGCAAGCCTGGCGGGTGCTGGACCAGGTGCCGGATCCCGAGGTGCCGGCGGTGTCGCTGTGCGATCTGGGCATCGTGCGCAAGGTGGCGCGGGTGGGGGAGGATCTGGAGGTCACGCTGACCCCCACTTATTCCGGCTGCCCGGCGACCGAGGCCATCGCCGCCTCGGTGCGGCAGGCCTTGGGTCAGGCGGGCGAAGAGCGGGTGGTGTTGCGCACCCAGCTGAGTCCGGCCTGGAGCAGCGACTGGATCAGCGCCGACGGCCGCGAAAAGCTGCGCCGTTACGGCATTGCGCCGCCGGCCTGCGCAAGGGCGGCCGAGGACGACTGGCAGCCGCTGCGCTTCCAAACGGCGGCGCCGGCCTGTCCGCAATGCGGCTCCGTCCGCAGCCGGCGGCTGAGCCAGTTCGGCTCCACCGCCTGCAAGGCGCTTTACCGCTGCGAGGCCTGTCTGGAGCCATTCGAGTATTTCAAGCCGATCTGAGTCCACTGAGGGACCGGAGTAAGGAGACCGGGATGAGACTAGCTTTCCATCGCCTGCGCGTCGTCGAACGTCGCCAGGAAACCGACGACGCCATTTCGCTGACCTTGGAGCCGCCGGCGGAGTTTAAGGAGCGCTTCCGCTTCACCCAGGGCCAGCACCTGGTGTTTCGCGAACATATCGACGGCGTGGAGCAGCGGCGCACTTATTCGCTGTGCTGCGGCGCGGACGAAGGCATTTTACGGGTGGCGGTGAAGCGGGTGGAGGGCGGCGTGTTCTCCAGCCACGTCCACCGGCATTGGCAGCTTGGGCAGGAGGTGGAAGCGATGCCGCCGGAGGGGCGCTTTTTCACGCCGCTGGCGGCGGAGCAGCGCAAGCACTATCTGGGCATCGTCGCCGGCAGCGGCATCACCCCCTTGTTGTCCACCTTGAAAACCACCTTGCGGCGAGAGCCGCACAGCCGTTTCACCTTGCTGTACGGCAATCGGAGGCGCGGCGGCATTCTGTTCGCCGACGAGCTGGCGGCGCTGAAGTCGCGCTATCCGGCGCGCCTGGCGGTGTATCACTTTCTCAGCCGCGAAGCGCAGCAGCCGGAGCTGTTTCACGGCCGTCTCGACGGCGAACGGCTGCACAGGGCGCTGGCCGCGCTGCTGCCGGACGGCGCGGTGGACGAAGCCTTCGTTTGCGGCCCCAACGATATGATTGATCAGGCCTGTGCCTGCCTGGAGCGCGTCGGGCTGGCCGCCGGACGCATCCATTACGAACGTTTCGGCGTACCGGGGCGCGGTGCGGCCAAACCGGCAGCGGCGGCCGAGGACAATCCGGCGGCCAGCGTCACCCTGATCATCGACGGCCAGCAGCGCCAACTGGAACTGAGCGCCGGTGAGCGCATCCTGGAAGCGGCTACCGCGGCCGGGGTCGACCTACCTTACTCTTGCCAAGGTGGGGTATGCTGCACCTGCCGAGCCAAGGTGCTGTCCGGCCGCGTGTCCATGGACAAGAATTTCGCCCTGGAAGCGGCCGAGGTGGAACAAGGCTTCGTGCTCGCCTGTCAGGCGCGTCCACGGACCCAGCAAGTGGTGCTCAGTTTTGATGAGCGTTGACGGTTGCTTGTCTAGAACCGCTGGCAAGCCCCGGTTTGACCGGGGTCTGCCTGGCGGCTCGTAGTCATCGGGGAGGTTCGCTGGTGCCGCGTCTGGTCTTTTCATTCAACCGATATGCGGATATGGCCAGAACAAAATCTCCCAATTACGAGGCGCAGCAACAAAACATACTGGAGAACGCTGCCCGCCTGTTTGCCGAGCAGAGTTTTCCCAGTGCTTCGATAGCCCAACTGGCTGAGCTGTGCGGCATGTCCAAGCCGCTGCTGTATCACTACTACCGCGACAAATCGCATCTGCTGTTCGACATCGCCGACACCTATGTGGATAGGTTGGTGGGCATCGTCGACGAGGCGGCGCGGCAAGCGCTGCCGGCGGACGCGCATCTGCGGCTGCTGATCGAGCGCTTCATGGAGGAGTACGCGTTCTCGCGCCATTACCACATGGTCTTGGTGCAGGACGTCAAATTCCTGGGCGAGGCGGACCGGCTGAAGGTGAAGGCCAAGCAGGCCGGCGTGGTGTCCGCCTTTGCCGAACTGATCGCCCGCTTGCGGCCGGAGCTGCCGGCGACGGAGGTCAAACCGGTGACGATGACCTTGTTCGGCATGATGAACTGGACCTTCACCTGGTTCCGCGCGGACGGCGCGGTGGACCGGCAGGGCATGGCGCGGATAGTCAGCCAGTTGTTTCTTCACGGGGTGTACGGATGTGGAGAGGGAACTGACCATGAGCGAGCATCTGAGGGAGCGCCGCGCTGAGCGGATCTGCCACCTGGAAATTCACCGGCCGGCGCAGCTCAATGCGCTGAGCCCCGAGCTGATGCGGGAGCTGGAGTCCGCGCTGGACGCGGCGGACGGCGATCCCGACATCAGCGTCATTCTGCTGTCCGGCACCGAGCAGGCCTTCGCCGCCGGCGCCGACATCGGCCGCATGGCCGAATGGGATTATCAGCAAGTTTTTCTCGACGATTACGTAAGCCGGCACTGGGAGCGCGCGCGCGGCGTGCGCAAGCCGCTGATCGCCGCGGTGCGCGGCCTGGCGATAGGCGGCGGCTGCGAGCTGGCGATGATGTGCGACGTGATCATCGCCGGCGAGTCCGCCCGCTTCGGCCAGCCGGAAGTCAAGCTGGGCACCCTGCCCGGCATGGGCGGCACCCAGCGGCTGCCGCGCGCCATCGGCAAGGCCAAGGCGATGGAATGGTGCTTGAGCGGCCAGCTCTATAGCGCCGACGAAGCCGAGCGCGCCGGCCTGGTGTCGCGGGTGGTGGCGGACGCCGAAGTGCTGGCGACGGCGCAGGCGCTGGCCGCGCGGATGGCGGGTTACTCGCTGCCGGCGCTGATGCTGATCAAGGAGTCCTTGAACCGCGCTTTCGAATCCAGCCTGGCCGAAGGCCTGCTGTTCGAACGGCGCGCCTTTCACGCCAGTTTCTCGCTGGCCGACCAGAAGGAAGGCATGCAGGCCTTTCTCGACAAGCGGCCGCCGCAGTTCCAACACCGTTGATCCAGGAGGTTTCCCATGCCCCATGCCTATATCTGTGACGGCATTCGCACCCCGTTCGGCCGTTACGGCGGCGCGCTTTCCGGCGTGCGCGCCGACGATCTGGCGGCGCTGCCGCTCGCCGTGCTGATGCGGCGCCATCCGCTGGACTGGTCCTGCCTGGACGAGGTGATTCTGGGCTGCGCCAATCAGGCCGGCGAGGACAACCGCAATGTGGCGCGGATGGCGGCCTTGCTGGCCGGTCTGCCGCAGTCCGCGCCGGCGATCACGGTCAACCGCCTGTGCGCGTCCGGACTGGACGCGGTGGGTCTGGCCGCGCGGGCGATCGCCGCAGGCGAAGCCGAACTGGTGCTGGCCGGCGGCGTGGAGAGCATGTCGCGCGCGCCCTTCGTGCTGGGCAAGGCCGAGAGCCCGTTCGCGCGCAATGCGCGGATAGAGGACAGCACCATAGGCTGGCGCTTCGTCAACCCGGCGTTTCAGCGTCAGTTCGGCATCGACTCCATGCCGGAAACCGCGGAAAACGTCGCGCGCCAGTTCAAGGTTTCCCGCGCCGATCAGGACGCCTTCGCGCTGCGCAGCCAGCAGCGTTACGCCGCGGCGCGCGAGCGCGGTTTCTTCGACGCGGAGATCCTGGCCTTGGAGCTGCCGCAGCGCAAGGGCGAGCCGCTGCGGGTGATCCGGGACGAACACCCGCGACCGGCCACTACGCTGGCGGAGCTGGCGCGGCTCAAGGGCGTGGTGGCGGACGGCTCGGTCACCGCCGGCAACGCCTCCGGCGTCAACGATGGCGCGGCGGCGCTGTTGCTGGCTAGCGGCGCCGGGCTCAAGCGCCACGGCCTGCGTCCGCGGGCGCGGATTCTGGGCATGTGCTCGGTGGGGCTGGAGCCGCGCATCATGGGCATGGGGCCGGCGCCGGCGGCGGAAAAGCTGTTGCGGCGGCTGGGCCTGAGCGTGGCGGATATGGACGTGATCGAGCTGAACGAGGCATTCGCCTCGCAATCGCTGGCGGTGATGCGCCAACTGGGCCTGGCCGACGACGACGCCCGGGTCAACCCCAACGGCGGCGCGATCGCGCTGGGCCATCCGCTGGGAGCTTCCGGCGCCAGGCTGGCGCTGACCGCGCTGCGCCAGCTGGAGGCCAGCGGAGATAGGCTGGCGCTGTGCGCGATGTGCGTCGGCGTCGGCCAGGGCGTGGCCCTGGTGCTGGAGCGGGTGGAGGAGGCGTGATGGACGAACTGATCTTGCTGGATTATCCGGCCGCCGGCGTGGCGCGGCTGCGCCTGAACCACCCGCAGGCGCTCAATGCCTTGAATACGGCGCTGCGGCGGGAGTTGGCGCGGCGTTTCCAGGAGCTGGCCGCCGCTGCCGACGTCAGGGCGATTCTGCTGTGCGGCGACCATCGCGCTTTCGCCGCCGGCGCGGACCTGACCGAGATGGCAGACTGCGGCAGCATAGAACTGATGCAGCGCCAACTGCACAAGCTATGGCAGGCGATTGCCGACTGTCCCAGGCCGGTGATCGCGGCGGTGGCCGGCTATGCCTTGGGCGGCGGCTGCGAGCTGGCGATGCACGCCGACATCGTCGTCGCCGCCGAATCCGCCCTGTTCGGTCAGCCGGAAGTCAAGGTGGGGGTGATGCCGGGCGCCGGCGGCACCCAGCGGCTGCTGCGGGCGGTGGGCAAGTTCCGCGCGATGAAGCTGCTGTTGACCGGCGAGCGCATCGGCGCGGCGGAGGCGTTGGCGATGGGCCTGGTCAGCGAGGTGACGGCGGACGAGGTGCTGGAAACGCGCGCGCTGGAGCTGGCGACGCAGATCGCCGCGCTGCCGCCGCTGGCAGTGGCGCAGATCAAGGAAGTGGTGCTGGCCGGCGCCGACGCGCCGTTGGCGACGGCGCTGATGCTGGAGCGCAAGGCGTACCAGCTCTTGTTCGCGTCGCGGGATCAGAAGGAGGGCATGCGGGCTTTCCTGGACAAGCGCGCGGCGGTGTTTCGGGGAGAATAGAAAAACCGGGCGACGATACCATCGCCGCCCGGTCCACTGGACTTGCTTAGACCCTGTTTACGATGCAGATCGTAAACAGGTTCTCAATGCGCGCCGCTGTCGCCGCCAGCAGCGGTGAACGGCGGCTTGGCGAACCACACCAGGCCGATCAACAGCACGAACAGCACGCCGGACAGCCAGAAAATCTCATTGGCCGCCATGATGTAGCCCTGCTTGGTGATTTGCAGCGAGGTCAGCGCCGCCTGCTGTCCGGAGGACAGGCCGGCCATGTCCAGCAGCCGGAACCAGGCGTTGGACGCCTGATCGTAGAGGCTGACATGCTCGGTCAGGCGCGCGTGGTGCATCGCCTCGCGACGGTCCCACATCGTGGTGGTGATCGAGGTGCCGATGCTGCCGGCCAGAATCCGCAGGAAGTTGGACAGGCTGGACGCGCTGGCGATCTGGCTGGGATGCAGGCCGGACAGGGTGATCGTGGTCAGCGGCATGAAGAAGCAGGCCACGCCTATGCCCTGCACCACCTGCGGCCACACCACGTAGGCGAAGTCCATCTGCGGGTTGAAAGTGCTGCGCCAGAAGAAGCAGATCGCGTACACGCTGAAGCTCACCGTCACCACCCAGCGCATGTCCAGCCGCTGCGCGTACTTGCCGATGATGGGCGACAGCACCACCGGGATCAGCCCGATGGGGGCCGCGGCCAGGCCGGCCCAGGTGGCGGTGTAGCCCATCTGGGTCTGCAGCATCAGGGGCAGCAGCACCACGGTGCCGAAGTAGAGCATGAAGCCCAGGCTGATGGCGACGGTGCCGACGGTGAAGTTGCGCTGCTTGAACAGGCTCAGGTCGACGATGGGATGTTTCTCGCCCAGCTCCCAGATCACCAGATAGACCAGCGCCAGCACCGCGATCACCGCCAGGGTGACCACCTCGGTGGAGTTGAACCAGTCCAGCTCTTTGCCGCGGTCCAGCACCATTTGCAGCGCGCCTACGCCGATCACCAGCAAGGCGAGGCCGATGCGGTCGATAGGCAGATCGACGGTTTCGGTTTCACGCGGCTTGAGGATGCGCCAGGAAATGAAGGCCGCCGCCAGTCCCACCGGCACGTTGATGAAGAAGATCCAGCCCCAGTGCCAGTTGTCGCTGATCACGCCGCCCAGAATCGGGCCGAACACCGGCGCGACGATCACCGTCATCGCCCATAGCGCCAGCGCCATGCCTTTCTTCTCCGGCGGGTAGCAGGACAAGAGCAGGCTCTGCGACAGCGGAATCATCGGGCCGGCCACCGCGCCTTGCAGCACGCGGAAGAAAATCAGCATTTCCAGGCTGCTGGACATGCCGCACAGCCAGGAGGTGAGCACGAAGAGCAGGGTGGAGGCGGTGAACAGCTTCACTTCGCCCAGGCGCTTGGCCAGCCAGCCGGTCAGCGGCACCGCGATGGCGTTGGCCACCCCGAAGGAGGTGATCACCCAGGTGCCCTGGCTGGTGGCCGCGCCGAGGTTGCCCGAGATGGTGGGCAAGGCCACGTTGGCGATGGTGGTGTCCAGCACTTGCATGAACACCGACATCGACAGCGCCAGCGTGATCCAGACCAGCTTGGAGCCGGTCAGTGGTGGATGATTCATGGTCCGGACCCCTTATTCGGCCTTGCCTTCACCCGCGTTGGCCGCCAGCAGCGTCCGCACCAGTTCGTCGGCCTGTTTCAGGTCCGGCAGCTGGCCGGAGACGTCCTGGTGGGCGACGAAGGGCTGGGCTTCGGCCACGGCCTTGCCGTCCGTGCTGGAGGTGTCCACCACGGCGTCCATGGACAGGCCGACGCGCAGCGGGTGCGATTGCAGGTCTTTCGGATCCAGCTGGATGCGCACCGGCACGCGTTGCACCACCTTGATCCAGTTGCCGGTGGCGTTCTGCGCCGGCAGCAGCGAGAAGGCGCTGCCGGTGCCGGCGGACAGGCCGACCACTTTGCCGTGATAGACGATCTTGCCGCCGTAGAGATCGGACTTCAGTTCCACCGGCTGGCCGATGCGGATCTTGGCCAACTGACCTTCCTTGAAGTTGGCGTCCACCCACAGGTTTTGCAGCGGGATCACCGACATCAGCGGGGTGCCGGCGGCCAGGCGCTGGCCAACCTGCACATTGCGGCGGGCGACGGCGCCGTCCAGCGGGGCCTTGATCTCGGTGCGCTGCAGCGCGAGCCAGGCTTCCTTCAGCCGGCTGGCGGCGGCCTTGACCGCAGGCTGCTGCGCCAGCGCGTCCTTGCCCAGCAGCGCGGCGCTGGCTTTTTGCTGTTCGCGCGCGGCGTCCAGCGCGGCCTTGGCGGCGGCGACGGCGTCGTTGGCGTGGCCCAGTTCTTCCGCCGACAGCGCGTCGGTGCCGGCCAACTGTTTGCGGCGTTTCAGGTCGGCGTCGGCGCGGGCCAGCTCGGTTTCGCGCAGGGTGACCTGGGCCGCCAGCTGCTGGGTGTTGCTCATCAATTGGCGGGTCTGACGCACGGCTTGGGCGAATTCATTGCGGGCGCGGTCGAAGTTCAGCTGCGCGTCGTTCTTGTCCAGGCTGACCAGCAATTGACCGGCCTTGACGTGCTGGGTGTCGTCCACCAGCACCTTGGCGACGGTGCCGCCCACTTCCGGGGTGACTTGCACCAGGTGGCCGCTGACATAGGCGTCGTCGGTGCTTTCCTGATGACTGAGCACCAGCGCCCAGTAGGCGCCGTAGCCGATGGCGATGGCGGCGAACAGGGTGGTGGCGACGATCAGATTGCGTTTGCGCCCTTGCGCGGTTTTGGTTTTCTTGTCCATGGATGCGTTCTCAGTGGGTGGCGGGCGCAGCGTTGAAGCCGCCGCCCAATGCGGTGTTCAGGGAGACCCAAGCCAGTTTGCGGCCGGCTTCGGCGTCGATGCGCGCCGACTGTTGCGCCAGCGCGCTGTCCTGGGCATCCAGCAGGTTCAGCTTGTTGATGATGCCGGCCTTGAAGCGGGCGGCGGCGGAGTCGGCGGCGCGGCCGCTGCTGTCCTGCGCCTGGCGCGCCTGTTCCAGTTGCTTGCCGCTTTGCTGCCAGCCGCTGACGGCGTCGGCGGCGTCGCGCATCGCGTCCAACACGGTCTGGTTGTAGCTGTGCACAGCCAGGTCGTAGCCGGCCTTTTGCTTGCCCAGATTGGCCTGGATCGCGCCGGAGTGGAAAATGGGCAGGCTGATCGCCGGCATGAAGCCCCAGAAGGTGGAGTTGCCGTTCATCAGCTTGTTCAGTTCCAGCGAGGTTTGGCCGGCGAAGGCGGTCAGCTTGATATTGGGGTAGAACTCGGCGCGCGCGGCTTTGACCGCGCCGGCCATGGCTTCCACCCGCGCGCGTTGGGCGGCGATGTCCGGGCGTTTGCCCAGCAGTTCCGCGTGCAGGCTGTCCGCGTCCAGCGGCGGCAGCGCCGCGCTCTTGGCGGCTTGCAGCGCGTTCAAGGCGTCCGGTCCCTGGCCGGTCAGCGCCGCCAGCGCGTGGCGGGCGCGGTCGCTGTCCTGGGCCAAGGCGCTTTGTTGTTGGCGCAGGCGGTGCAGCGAGACTTCGTTGCCGCGCTGGTTGTCGCCCGGCAGCAGGCCGGCGTTGATGCGGGCCTGAGTCAGCGTTTGACGGCTTTCCGCCAGCTGGATGCGCTTGGCCAGCACCGCGCTTTGCGCCTGCAGCCGCTGCAACTGGGTGTATTGGGCGATGACGGCCTGAGTCAGCGTCAGCCGGGTCTGAGCGCCTTCGAAGGCGATGGCTTGCTGTTGGCCGACGGCTTCGTCGATCTGGCCGCGGTGCTTGCCCCAGAAGTCGAACTCCCAGCTGCCCATCAGCATGGCGGTGTAGGCGTTGACGTAGTCGCGCGAGATCGGCGCCGGAAACTCGTAGTTCAGCTGGGTCATATTGGCGCTGAAATCGAGTTTGGGGCCGCTATTGCCTTCGACGATGCCGACGGCGGCGCGCGCCTGGCGCAGCCGGGCTTCGGCCAGCTTCAAGGACGGCGCTTCTTGCAGGGCGCGCGCCACCAACTGGTTCAGCGTCGCGTCGTTCAGCTGGGTCCACCAGTCGCTGGCGATCTGCCCGCCCTGGCCGTCGCTCAGCCGCAATTGCCCGGCATCGAGCTGCGTGGCCGGCGCGCTGTCCGGGCCGAAGCTCGCGCAGCCGCCCAACAGGGCGCTGAGCAGCAGGGCGCTGACGCCGTGCTGCCATTGAGTCTTTTTCACCTTGTGGGACTCCCCGTGTTCACTTGCTGTATTAGCAATTGATGAAGTGATTAATGATGTGATAGTCACGCAAGTTATTATAAGGACGAAAAAAAGCCGGTTCCCCAGCTTCAGCCGCCCAGGCTGCAGAGCAGTTTGCGCAATAAGCGTTCGAACTCCTGCTTTTCCGCGGCGTCGAAATCCGACCACAGCTCCCGGTGACATTCGCGGGAGACGGGTAGCAGCGATTCGACGAGTTGCACGCCCCCCGGCGTCAACTCCAGCAGGATCTTGCGTCGGTCTTCCGCGCTGGGCGAGCGGGCCGCCCAGCCGTTTTTGACCAGTTCGTCGGCGATGCGCGTGGCGTTGGTGCGCGATGAATCCAGCGTGTCGCTGATTTCAGACGGGTAGAGCGCCTGTTGCGGACAGGCGTACAGCGCCAGCAAGGCCATCCACACCGTCTCGTTGAGACCGTGATGCTTCAGCTTGTCGCACAGGTGGGCGGACAGCCGCGGCAGGATGTGGTACAGCAAGCGCGCCAGAATGACTTCCTGGCGCGGCACGCCGGGAAAACGCGCTTCGATCCGGTTGACGGCCTGCTCAAGCGTTTGAAATGACTTGGTTGGATTCATAGCCGTTATTTTAGTAACGGAAGTTACTATTCCGCAAGTGATAATTTTGAAGGCAATGGGCTGGACAGGGGCGGGCGCATGCAAAAACGCCCAAGGCCAAAGCCCTGGGCGCTGATGGGCGATGCCGGCTAAGGCTAGCCCAGCAGCTGCAGCACCCGCTCCGGCGGACGTCCCACCACGGCGCGATCGCCGCAAACGGCGATAGGACGTTCAATCAGCTTGGGATTGTCTATCATGGCGGTAATCAGGTGCTTGGGTTCCAGCGTGATGTCGTCCAGATAGAGTTCGGCGTACTCCTCCTCTTTCTGGCGGATCAGATCGCGCGGTTCCATATTCAGCAGCGTCAACAGGCGCTCCAGCTCTTCATAGCTGGGCGGGTGCTTCAAATACTCGACGATTTCGATTTCCGCGCCGGCGTTCTCCAGCAGGCTCAGCGCCTCCCTGGATTTGGAACAGCGCGGGTTGTGGTACAGGCGAATCATGCTGGTCTCTCCTTGTTATGGCCGGCGTGGAGTGGATTGATCGTGGCACGAAATCGAAGCCGGCGCCAGCGGCGCGCGCCTGAGCGTAGCGATATCCGGCTATGACGTTTTATTTACATCAGTCCGGTTTGGCAAGTTCCGGCCCAACCGTTACCATGCATTGACTCTCATTGTTATTTATCCGCCATGCATCCCACCACACGCAGCCACTTCGGGCTGGCAATCCTGTTGGCGGCCCTGTCCACGCTGGGGCCGTTTTCGATCGACACCTTCTTGCCGGCGATGAGCGCGATCGGGCAAAGCCTGGCGGTCTCGCCCTTGCAGATGCAGCAGGCGTTGACGGTATATCTATTGTCTTACGCGGTGATGATGTTGTGGCACGGTTCCATCTCGGACGCGGTGGGCCGCCGTCCGGTGGTGCTGGTCACCACCTTGCTGTTCAGCCTGGCGTCGATAGGCTGCGCGCTGTCGGACAGCCTGGGGCAATTGCTGTTGTTCCGCGCGCTGCAGGGCTTTTGCGGCGGCGCCGGCCTGGTGGTGGGGCGGGCCATCATCCGCGACAAGCTGGACGGCGCCGACGCTCAGCGGCTGATGTCGCAGGTGACCATGTTGTTCTCGCTGTCGCCGGCGATTGCGCCGGTGGTGGGCGGCTGGCTGTTCGGCGCCTTCGGCTGGCATTCCATCTTCGTCTTCATGGCGCTGATCGGCCTGGCGCTGTTCCTGATGAGCTGGTTCGCCTTGCCGGAAACCCATCACGAGTCCGCGCGGCAGCCCTTGAAGGTCAAATACCTGTTGGCCAATTACTGGCAGGTGGGGCGCAAGCGCGAGTTCCAGTTGCTGACCGCGGCGGTGTCCTTCAATTTCGCCGGCTTCTTCCTTTACATACCGTCGGCGCCGGTCTTCCTGATGCAGCATCTGCACCTGGGGCCGGAACAGTTTCTATGGATGTTCGGCCCGGCCGTGTCCGGCATCATGCTGGGCGCCTATCTGTCCGGCAAGATGGCCGGACGGGTGGCGCAGAAGGACATCGTGTCGCGCGGCTACGCGGTGATGTTCGTCGCCGCAGGCTGGAATCTGCTGTACAACCTGCTGGCATCGGAAGCCGCGATGCCGTGGGCGGTATTGCCGTTGGCGCTGTACACCACCGGCATGTCGATCGCCGCGCCGTCCATCACCCTAAACCTGATGGACCAGTTTCCATCGCTGCGCGGCACCGCTTCCTCGCTGCAGGGCTTCTTCCAGACCATGATGTCTAGCGTGGTGGCCGGCCTGATCGCGCCGCTGGTCTGGTCCAGCCCGCTGAGTCTGGCGGCCAGCATGATGGTGATGCTGGTCCTGGGCTTCGTGTTCCGGATGGGGTATAGGCGGCGGGTGACGCGCTAGCGCTCTTTCAGCGCCCAGTTCAACTCATGCAAGCGGCCGGACTGTTGCGCGATCTGGAAACGTTCGCGCAGCAGGGCCAGCGCAATGCCGAGCACCAAGCCGCTGAATAGTCCTGCGGCGGTGATCAAAGAACGGACGGGCTTGCTCTTGAGCTCGGGTATTGCCGCGCTGTCCAGTATCTGGATTTGGGACGAATCCTTGGCTTCATCGATTCTGGCCAGTTCATATTGTTTGGCCAGCAGCTCGAAAATCGTCTCTTGGTACTTTACCTCGCGCAGCCGTCTCAGGTATTCCAAGCCGGATTGTGGCATTTTGCCGGTGGGCACCATCACGTCGCCGGCGATTTCAGCGCCGTTTTCCAGTTTGGCCAATTGCGTTTTCAAACCGGCCAGTTCTTGCCGGCTGCGTTGATAGAGCGGGTTCTGCTCGGTGGCGTAGCTGCGCAGGGCCTCTAGTTGCACTTCCTTGGCGGCGATGTTGGCTTTCAGCTGGGTAACGGTGTTCATAATGGCCTGGACCTGACCATCCGGCTGGATCATGCCGGTGCGCTCCTGGGTCTGGCGCAGCGCGGTTTCCGCGGAGGCCAATTGCTCCTTGGTCTGTTTTAGCTGGGTCTCGAAAAACAGCCGGCGTTTGGCCGCGTCGGTGACCGCTAGGGATTGATTGAGCCGGATCAATTGGGCGATATAGCCGTTGGCCAGAGCCGCGGCGAATTGGGGATCCTTGTCTTCCACGTTGATGCTGATCAAGCCGTCCTTGCCGCTGTTGAAGGCGCTGGCGCTCTGTAATGCCTTTCTGGTTTCGTCCATCGTTTCCGTGGCGTAGCGCTGTTTCAATTTGAACTGTTGAATTAAATTGTCCGCCACCGTGCGGCTTTGCAGCAGGCCGATATAGAGTTCGCCCGGATTTTTCAGGCCGGCGATGCCTCCGGCCGCGCCGGCCAGTCCGCCCAGTTGGCCCAGCAGCATATTCATGCTCGAACTTTGTTGCTGGGGCGGTAGGATCTTGGCGGTGGAGGTATACAACGGCGGCAGCGTCAGGCTCAGGATCAAGGCGCCGCAGCCCAGCGTGATAACGCTGCCTATGACCCAGCGCCGGTGTTTCAGCAAGGTTTTCAGCACGGCGATGAGATCGATATCATCGGAAGGTACGGTTTGAGCTTCTGCCCTGTCGTGTGTGGACATGTCTGAATCCCGAGTTAAGTGATGAAGCCTTGTCTTATTTCAAGACCTTCAAGCCGGCGGCGCCCAGCCCGAATTGATAGAGAATCGAGGTCCATTCCTTCAGCGACTGGGTCCAGCTGCTGACGACGAGCTCGTCGGGAACGACGATGGTGTCGCCCGGATTGATGCGTTTGCCGCCCAGGCTGTTGAACCAGCCTGCATTATTATTGCTGGCCACAGTGCCATCGGCGCGGATCACGTAGGTCGCGGACTTGTCGCCGGTCTGGCTGATGCCGCCGGCCAGGTCCAGATAGTCTTTCACCGAGCGTTGCGGCCTGTAGATGAAGGCATTGCTTTGGTAAACCGATCCCAGGACATTGACGGTGCCGGGCCGGCGCGGGATGGTGATGGAGTCGCCGTTCTGCAGGGGCAGATCGGGCAGGTCCTTGACCTGGGCGCCGCTGCCGCTCAGTTCCAGCACGACGCGCCCTTCCGCTTTGATGGTGCGCATTTTTTCCGCCAGTTTGCGCTGACGCTCGACTTCCGCGGTAATGGCCGCGACATTGTCTTTATCGGTCTGTTTGGACAGGCGCGCGGCGGAGGCTTGCTCCAGTTCCTTTTCAAAGCGATTGGCCACCTCATCCAGCTTGGCCTGCTGTTCTTTCTTGATGTTCTCGCGCTGTAAATTGGTGGCGAAGACATAGCCATTTTCCGTGGAGCCGCCCAGGCGCATGACCAAATCGCGCAAGGTCTCGCCTTTTTGCAGCAGGAAGGTGCCGGTTTGCTTGACTTCTCCGCTGACGCGGACGTATTCGGCGTCTTGCTGGATATTTACCGGTAGGGCATTGGGCGCGAACACCCGGAAAATATCGCTAGCCGCCAGTTTGAGTTGTCTTAGGGCGACGTTATCAAGACCGTTTTTTTCGTTTGGCGTTTGCCATTGCGGTTCGAAGCGATTGTCTACGCTTTTCTCCAATTGCCAGGCCTTGCCTTCCGCCGCCGACTCCAGTCCGCCGGCCCAGTGCAATAGGTCAGCGACGCTGTCGCCGTCGGTAAACTCATAGATGGCGGGATGTTTGACATCGCCCTGCAGGGCGACTCGTTTGCCCGTCGGTCGGATTTGAATCACATCGCCGTCGCGCAGGGTCAGATCGCTGGATTTGTCCCCATCCACCAGAATCTTGTAGAGATCCAGCTGACCGACAGCCTTGCCGTCGCGCATCAATTGGATATGACGCATCGATCCATTGTCGTTGGGGCCGCCGGCGGCAAACAGCGCGTTCAGCAAGGTGCTCATCCCGCCCAGGGTATAGCTGCCGGGCGCGCGCGCATTGCCGACGACGTATACCTGCACGGCGCGGGTTTGCAGCAGGCTGGCGCTCAGATCGAAGTTGTGGAATACGCGCGAGACGCTTTTTTTCAGCGTGTCTTGCAAATCCCTGAATTTCACGCCGGCCACTGCGATGGTGCCGACTCTGGGCAGATAGACCGTGCCGTTGCGTTCCACGGTCAGGGTCAGGTCGATATCGACCATGCCCCAGCCCTTGACCTGGATCTGGTCGCCGGCGCCGATCACATAATCCGGATTGACCTGGGCGGCGCCGCTGGGGGCAAAGGTTGACGGAGGGTTGTCGAACAGGTCCGCGCCAAAGACTGGCAGGATGTTGCCGGTGGCGACTTTCACGTATTCGACGAAGGGCGGCAACTTTTCTTCCTGCAACTCATTCTGCAACGGGTCGCGTTTGCCTGGTTTCGTGCTGGTAGGCGTCGGCAATCTGCGCTGCTGCTGCCATTGCGGTTGCGGTGTTTGCGGCGGCCACGCTTGCGGTTGGGCAAGCGGGGCCTGATTGTTGATACTGGGTTGTCCGTACATCATGGGGTCCGGCTCATAGCTGGGCATCATGGTGCTGGAGAAATTGCCGGCGGCGTTTGCGGCCGCGTAGACGGGACTGGCGACGCACAGGGTGATAAGCAGCGGGATCATCTGGCGGCGGAGGCTTGGATAAGCAGTCATGGTCGCGAGCGAATGGGTCATGGGCGGTCGTCTCAATCCAGTGATTTCGAAACTTGGATGCCGGCCTGCTTGGGGCCCAGCATCAGCGAGGTGCGGTAACGGGACTCGTCCCGCTGGGCATGCCAGAGCCAGGAGCCGGAGGCGTAGCCGAGCAGGCTGCCGGCGGCGATGTCGGACAACCAGTGATCCTTGCCGGCGACGCGGCCGAGCGCGCCGACAGCGGCCAGACCATACAGCCAGGGCTGATCGTACTCCTTGGCAAACGGCGTCAGCGCGCCGAACAGCACTGCGGCGTGATTGGAGGTGAAGCTGCTTTGGAAGCGGGAGCTGCCCGCCGGCTGCTGTTGCCAAGGGTTATCGCTGGCGTTTGGCCGTGCTCGGTTGCCCAAGCCTTTCAGCGCGATGCTGCCGGCGGCGGACAGCGCCGAGGATTCCAGCGCGATCAAGCCGGTGTTGCTCAGCCTGTCGTCGCCCAGCGCGAAAGCGCCGCCCGCCAGACCTAGTGCGGCAACAGGGAGGGTCTTGCCAATTTGCTTCCAGCCCTTGAGCAGGCGGTTGTCCTGATGCCGGCCCACCGCCTGGTTCACCGGCTTGTCCAGGGCTATCGCCGCCAGGGTCATGCCGGCGGCAATGGCCACGGCGCCTGGCTTGTCCTCCGTGGATGCGAATTGCTTGGAGGAGTCGCTCAGCCGCAGCCGCACCGATGGCCAGGGATGGAAAGACGGAGTGGGCGGGTTGACTTGAGGCAGGTCTTGCTCATCCGGCCGTTCGGCGAAATTGCCTAGGCCGTCGTAGGCGTTCACATCGCTGCGCGGGTCGTTGAGCTGGTCGTAGAGATCTCCGGGCGACAACACCATTTGGCCGACATCTCGCGTCCATGGGGACAGGGCGAAATTGCCCACCGCCTGGGTGTCCAGCGTCAACATGCTGTTCAGCGGGATGGAAATGAACAGACCCTTGTCCTTATAGGGCGAGCTGGGCGTGCCGGGCGAGGTGATGTCGTTGCCGTTGGTGCTGGTGTACCAGGCGCCGATCTCGATGCCGGAACGAAAGCGGCGTTTCAGCTCCAGACGGGCGCCGCTGTCTTTGGCGAGAAAGCGGCCCGCCCGCACCGTGGCGGTGACGTTCATCGGCAATTTATAGTGCAGCGAGGCCAGCGCGGTGACGGTCTGGTAATCGCGCTTGCCGAGCCAGCCCTTGAAGTCGCGCTGCTGCAAGGCGTCCACGGCGAGGTCTATCGCCCAGTGGCGGGTTTCGGGGTAATAGATGACCTGGCCGCCGGCGCCGCGGAACATTTCCTCGTAAATGCCGGCGGAGGCGCGGGCATAGGTATTCGGCCCCAGGGTCAGATACTGGTTCAGCAGCAGGCGGTCCAGCTTGGGAGAATTGGTTTTCTTGTATTCGGCCACGTCGGAGCGAACATGAGGCAGCAGGCTGTTGGACGTCTGTTTGACACCGGAGACCGTGTTGTAGAGATTGGCGCTGAGCGCGCTATTCAGAAACAAGCCGGTTCCCACTCGCCGCGTATAGGTGGCGGCGGCGGCGATTTCATAGCGGAAGGCGCCGCTGGGGTCATTGAAGTAAACCCCGGTCTTGGGCACCAGCCGGAAACGATTGGCCTCGTTGTCCTCGGCGTTAAGCTGGACGATGTCGCCGTCCTTGCCCGCCAAAATCTCCAGGTTGACGCTGTCTTTGATGCTGGCGCTAAGCTGCTGCGCGTCGACTTCCTCCAACTCCAAATTCTTGCCCGGCGTGATGCTGACGCTTTCCAGAAAGCGTTGGCGATCGATCTTGCCCAGCAGGTAGTCGTTCAAGGTGGGTAGCTTGAAAAAGCTATAGGTCGCGATCGGCTGTTCCAGCTTGGTGTAGACCACGCGGATGCTGCGCGTTTCAATCGGGGTAAAGTACAACGCGGTGCGAATCGCGCGGCCCACCGCGCGGCCTACATTGGAAATGCGGCTATTGCTCAGTTCTAGCACGAACTCGTCGCCACGCATGCTGATGCGGATGTTTTTGAAATCCTGTTTGCTCAGTGCGCTGACCAGGCCGTGGCCATAGGCGCTATCGGCATGCCATTGTCGCAAGGTGGGACGGAGCGGTACTTCGGGGCCGCCGCTGAAATAAGCGGGCTCGCTGATTTTGGGAACGAATTCGCGCTCATTCAAGGGGATTTCGATAGAGGCGTTCAGGCTGGCATGGTTTTTTTGCTTGGCCAATTGCAGGCCCAGCCAGCCCCATCGATATTCAAGGCCGGCCGCAGGCCCTTTTTCCCTTTGCGCGGCGGAAGTGTCTTTGGCGCGGAAATCCGATGTGTAGTGATTGGCGTCGTATTCCGCGACCAGCGACCAGCGGGGGAAGCGTTCCGGCGTCCAGCGCAGGCCGCCGAAAGGGCCCTCGATCCGGCCGGAGCCGACGCCCGCCGAAACTTCCAGATTCGGCCGGAGCTGTTTGCTGGCCACCAGATAATTGCCGCGCCACAGGGCGGTGCCGAAAATATCCGTTCGGCCATAGGAGAGCGCGGGCCAAAAGTCGGATTCTTCGAGCAGACGCCATTTGGTGTCGATGGCTTTGTCTTTATAACTGCCGTAGCCGCCGCCGTATTGCTGATCGTCAAAGCCGGCAATGCCGGAAATAGAGATATAACGCCCCGAAATCTGCAGAAAGGGAAGCGCCGTCGCCGAGACCCATAAGGTGTTGTATGGCTTGTCGAAGCTGAATCCAAAGCTTAAGGAGCCATCGCGGCCAGGATCCGCCGATGGCATATTGATGTAGCCGGATTGGCCATTGAGCGACGGTTGCGCGTAAACCGGCAACAGCAGGCCGCAACTACCCCCGAAAACGATCCCTTTTATCAGAATGCCACGCATGGATTGCTTTATTTAGAGTTATTGATTTGGTCTTGCAAACAACAAATGAATATCAATAAAGAACGTCAAGCTTACGCAGCGCCTGTGTCAGACGCAGGCAGAAACACAGGCAGCCTGTTGCGGGAGCAGGCAGGCTGCCTGTTTGGGACGAAGGCCAGTGTCCGGTCAAGCCGCAGTGCATAGGCACGGCGGCTTAATGGTGGGTGGTGGCGGAGTGGGAGGTAGAGGAGTCGCTGTTGCTGGAAACCGCAACCGCTGCGGCAACCGCTGCGCCGATGGCGGCGATGGTGCCTACGCTCAGGCCGGCAATGCCGGCGGTGGTGCCGGCGGCGCCAGCGGCTGCCGCGGAGGTGGTGCCGGCGGCGCTGCTGCCCGCGGCCGAGGTCGCTGCGGCTTCCTCTGCGGCGAACACCGGAGCAGAGAGCAGGCCAGCCAAGGCAAGAATAAAGACTTTCTTCAACATGATAGTGTGCCCTTGTGTATTTGTGCTTCGAAGTTAATCTAAGTGCAACATTTAAAACAGGAAAACTATCAACTTCATAAAATCAATACTACTTGCCATCAGCATAGTGCAAGACTGTAAGTCTGCAAAGTGACAACTGGGGTTTTGTCAACGCGACGGGAATGAGTGTGCCATTAATGTCGCAGCCAGCA
Organism: Chromobacterium sp. FG89; assembly: GCF_057808735.1. Taxonomy (NCBI): domain Bacteria; kingdom Pseudomonadati; phylum Pseudomonadota; class Betaproteobacteria; order Neisseriales; family Chromobacteriaceae; genus Chromobacterium; species Chromobacterium sp. FG89. The sequence goes on from NZ_JBMDIQ010000015.1 coordinate 69,611, forward strand.
GTCGCTGCGCGAGCGATGCGCCTCCAGCACGGTTTGGAAGACTTTGGGATCCTTGGTGTAGGTCATCTCGCCCGCTGTCGGGAAATGCAGATCCTGCAACCGCGACACCCAGAAGCGCAGCGCGGCGGCGCGCAGCATCAGCGGCCAGGCTTTTTTCTCTTCCGTGGTGAGTTCGCGTTCCGATTGATAACCGGAGAGCAGCGCGGCGGCGCGCTCGTCGTCTATGCCGTGGTCCGCCCTGCGGGCCCAGTCGTTGACGGCGATGGCCAGGTCGTAGAGCAGCACGTCGTTGCAGGCGTAGTAAAAGTCGATAAAGCCGGCGATGCGGTCGCCGTCCAGCAGCACATTGTCGCGGAATAGATCCGCATGGATCACGCCGGAGGGCAGGTGATCGAAGCGGTGGCTGTCCTGGAGTTGCACTTCTTCGCGCAGCAAGGCGGCGGCGTCTTCGTCCATGCGGGGGTAGACCTGGCGCGCGGTTTCGCTCCACCAGCGCGGACCGCGCGGATTGGCCATCTTGCCGGGGAAGGTGGCGCCGGCGATATGCATTTGCGCCAGCATTTCTCCTACGGCGCGACATTGCGCCGGGGTGGGCTGCGCGACGTCGGCGCCGTCCAGGCAACTGACCAGGCAGGCCGGCTTGCCGGCCAGCATCGAGGCGAACTGGTCGGTGTTGTCGGCCACCGGCGCCGGGCAGGCCACGCCGTGGCGCGCCAGGTGGCTCATCAGCGTCAGGTAATAAGGCAGTTCCTGCAGCTTCAGCGCTTCGAACAGCGTCAGCACATAGCGGCCGTGCGTGGTGGTGAGGAAGTAATTGGTATTGGTGATGCCGGAGGCAATGCCCTTCAAGTCCAGCAACTGGCCCAAGGTGTAGCGCTTGAGCCATTCCTGCATCTGGTCATGGCTGACCGTGGTGTAAACCGACATAGTGGCCCTCTCAGAACCGGATCAGTACCCAGCGCGGGATGATGATGCGGTTGGCGGGGTCGATCTGCTTCATGGTGCCGGAGCCGTTGTCGTCCATCAGGTAATAGGGCACGCCGTGCGACGGCGTCACCTTGACCATATAGAGGTGGCCGTTGAGCCGGTATTCTTCGATCTTCTCCTCGCCCTTCTGGATGATGCGCACCTCCGGTTCCGCTGTGGCGGCGTTTTGTTCGCTGATCGTCGGCGGCGGCGGCACCGGGGTCTTGGCGGGAGGGGGCGTATCGGCCCAGGCGGCTGTCAATGGCAGCAGGGCGAGGGCGGCGAGCAGGCGGCGCATGGCGTGGTCCTTGATTGTCATCAGTTTTAAAGGTGCAGCAGTTGTTCGCGCTCTTCCGGCAGCGCTTCAAACCCGCGGGTTTCGTAATGTTTGAAGATAGTTTCGACGATTTGCCGCGGATCGTCGATCAGTTGGATCAGATTCATGTCTTCGGGATTGATCATGCCTTCGCTGATCAGCCTGTCCTTGACCCAGTCCAGCAGGCCCTCCCAGAACTCGCGGCAGCACAGGATGATGGGGATCTTGCGGCTCTTGCCGGTCTGTATCAGCGTCAGGGCCTCGAACATTTCGTCCAGGGTGCCGAAGCCGCCCGGCATCACCACGTAGGCGATAGCGTGTTTGACGAACATGACCTTGCGGCTGAAGAAGTGGTTGAACTTGATGCTCAGGTCTTGGTATTCATTGGGTTTTTGTTCGTGCGGCAGCACGATATTCAGCGCCACCGACGGGCTTCTGCCGTAGAATGCCCCTTTATTGGCGGCCTCCATGATGCCGGGGCCGCCCCCGGAAACAACGGAGAAGCCGGAGTCCGACAGCAGACGCGCGACTTCTTCGGTCAATTTGTAATACTTGTGGTCGCGCGGCGTGCGCGCGCTGCCAAAGATGCTCACCGCCGGCATGATGCCTTGCAAGGCTTCCGCCGAATCGACAAACTCCGACATGATCTTCATCACATGCCAGGCTTCGCGGGAACGGAAACGCTGCATCATCGCGTGACGATCGCTGGTTTGCGGTAATTTATCGGACAAGCTCATATTCTGCCTCTTTTTATGAAAACACTGTTATTGATCGACGGCTCTTCTTATTTGTACCGCGCCTTTCACGCGATGCCCGATTTGCGTTCTCCGGATGGCCGCCCGGTGGGGGCTGTCTATGGCATGGTGAACATGCTCAGGCGGCTGGAGAAGGAAGTGCAGTTCGATTATAGCGCCTGCGTTTTCGACGCCAAAGGCAAGACATTTCGCGACGACCTTTACCCCGAGTACAAGGCCAATCGCCCGTCGATGCCGGAGGAACTCGCCTCCCAGATTACGGCGGTCCATGAGGTGGTGCAAGCCTCGGGCTGGCCGATGCTGGTGGTGCCGGGCGTGGAGGCTGACGATGTGATCGGCACGCTGGCGCGCGCCGGCGCGGCCGCCGGCATGCGGGTGGTCATCTCCACCGGCGACAAGGATATGGCGCAGTTGGTGGACGGACAGGTGTCCATCGTCAACACCATGACCAATGAAACCTTCGACCGCGACGGGGTCAAGGACAAGTTCGGCGTGCCGCCGGAATTGATCGTCGACTATCTGACCCTGATCGGCGACAAGGTGGACAATGTGCCGGGCGTGGACAAGTGCGGGCCCAAGACCGCGGTCAAGTGGCTGGAGCAGTACGGCAGCCTGGACGCCGTCATCGCCCAGGCGGCGGAAGTGGGCGGCAAGGTGGGCGAGAACCTGCGCGCGGCGCTGGATTGGCTGCCCAAGGGCCGCGAGCTGATCACCATCAAGTGCGATGTGGATCTGAACGCGGACATGCCCTATGGCCTAGACAGTCTGCAGCACGGCCTCAAGGACAAGCCGCGTCTGGCCGAGCTGTATCAGGGCCTGGGCTTCCGCACCTTTTACCGCGAGGTGACCGAGGGCGAGGAGATGCCGGCGGTGGCGCAGACCGCGGGCGGAACCCAGGGCGACGATCTGTTCGCCATCGAGGCCGCGCAGGACAGCCCGGCTCTGCCGGAAACGGCGGCGGAGCGGCGCTATGAAACCATTCTGGAGGCCGCGCAGCTGGACGCCTGGCTGGCCAAGCTGGCCGCGGCGGATGTGGTGTCGCTGGACACGGAAACCACCAGCCTGGACCAGATGCAGGCGCGCATCATCGGCGTCAGCTTCTCGGTGCGCTCCGGCGAAGCCGCCTATCTGCCGCTGGGCCATCATTACGCCGGCGCGCCCGAGCAGTTGGACCTGGAGCGTAGCCTGGCCAAACTCAAGCCTTGGCTGGAAGACGCCGGCAAGAAAAAGTGCGGTCAGAACCTGAAGTACGACCGCCATGTGTTCGCCAACCACGGCATCCGCTTGGCCGGCGTGGTCGACGATTCCCTGCTGGCGTCCTATGTGGTGGAAAGCCATGAACGCCACAATATGGACGATCTGGCGCGCCGCCATCTGGGCGAATCCACGGTCAGCTACGAGGAGATCTGCGGCAAGGGCGCCAAGCAGATCGGCTTCGGCGAGGTGGACATCGACACCGCCGCCAATTACGCGGCGGAGGACGCCGATATCACGCTGCGCTTGAATCAATATTTCTCCGGCCTGCTGAACGGCCGCTTGCGCGAGGTCTACCGGGACATCGAGCTGCCGGTGGCCGAGGTGCTGTTCGCGATGGAGCGCCACGGGGTGCTGATAGACCGCGAACGTCTGGCGACGCAGAGCCATCAGTTGGGCACCGAAATGCTGAAGCTGGAAAACCAGGCCTACGATCTGGCCCGCCAGCCTTTCAATCTGAATTCGCCCAAGCAGTTGCAGGAAATCCTGTTCGGCAAGCTGGGCATTCCCACCAAGGGGGTGAAGAAGACCCCGTCCGGCGGCTACTCCACCGATGAATCGGTGCTGGAGACGCTGGCGCTGGAGCACCCGCTGCCCAAATGCATTCTGGCGTACCGCGGCCTGGCCAAGCTCAAGTCCACCTACACCGACAAATTGCCGCAGCTGATCAATGCGGCCACCGGCCGCGTGCACACCAATTACGCGCAGGCGGTGGCGATCACCGGACGCTTGGCCAGCTCGGATCCCAATCTGCAGAACATTCCGGTGCGCACCTCGGAAGGGCGTCGCGTGCGCGAGGCCTTCATCGCGCCGCCGGGGCATGTGATCGTCAGCGCCGATTATTCGCAGATCGAGCTGCGCATCATGGCGCATCTGTCCGACGACGCCGGCATGCTGCGGGCCTTCGCCAGCGGCGAGGACATCCATCGCGCCACCGCCGCCGAGGTGTTCGGCGTTGAGCTGTCCCAGGTCAGCGCCGATCAGCGCCGCGCCGCCAAGGCGATCAACTTCGGCCTGATCTACGGCATGAGCGCCTTCGGTCTGGCCGCGCAGCTGGACATCGAGCGCAGCGCCGCCCAGCAATACATCGACCGTTACTTCATGCGCTACCCGGGCGTGGCCGAGTATATGCAGACCACGCGCGAGACCGCGCGCGAGCAAGGCTATGTCGAAACCGTGTTCGGCCGTCGCCTGTATCTGCCGGAAATCAAGTTGTCCAATCCGGCGCGCCGCGCCGGCGCCGAGCGCGCGGCGATCAACGCGCCGATGCAGGGCACGGCGGCGGATCTGATCAAGCTGGCGATGATTGCGACGCAGGACTGGCTGCAAGGCGAGGGCCTGGGCAGCAAGCTGATCATGCAGGTGCATGACGAACTGGTGCTGGAAGTGCCGGACGCCGAGCTGGAGTTGGTCAAACGCCGCTTGCCCGAGATCATGGCCGGCGTGGCCAAGCTCAAGGTGCCCTTGCTGGCGGAAGTGGGCGCGGGGGAAAGCTGGGAAAGCGCGCACTGAGCCAGCTTTGCGTCGCCATCTGAAAGCCAGCCGCTCAGGCTGGCTTTTTTCATGCCTGTGTCGTTTTCCTGGTCCTGGTCTAAATGCTTGGCCAGACGGGCGTCGGCGGGAACAAGATCGGTTCCGTCCGCCTCGCTTTGCTTAATATATTAGCCAGGTACCCAATGAGACGGGGAGCCTGCGATGCGAACTCAGTCCGGTTTCACCCTGATTGAGGCCATGACGGTTCTGGCGATCATGCTGCTCTGTCTGGCGATCGCCGCGCCGGGACTGGGCCGTTTATTGTCGACGCAGCAATTGCGCAGCCATGCCCAGGCAATGGCCAATCTATTGCACTTTGCCCGTAGCGAGGCGCTGAGGAGCAAGCGGCCGGTATACGTGTGCGCGGCCAATCTGAAGCGCAATCTGCAATTGCAAGGCTGCGCCAAGCAGCGGCAGGTGTGGGACCGCGGCGCGTTGGTGTATGCGGATAAAGGGAGCGGCGCCCAGGCCGGCTACGACAGCCAGGAGCGTTTGCATCTGCTGGTGTTCGCCGTGGGCAAGGTCAGGATGCGCGCGGAACGGGATCAGCTGCAATTCATGCCGAACGGACGGCTGGCCCGCGGCCAGAGCGCGCGCCTGTTGTTGGAAAGCCCGCGCGCCGGCGTGTGCTTGACGCTGACGGTCAGCGCTCATGGCCGAGCGGAAGTCGGCAGGGCGGATCATGACTGCCCGGCCTGAGTCCGCCGTGCGCGGTGGCGCCTTGCTGGAAACCATGCTGGCCTTGTTCTTGGTCATGGTATCGATGCTGGCGCTGTCCTCGGTGCAATTGCGCGCTCTGCTGCATGGCCGCGACGCCTTGTTGCGGGCGGAGGCGATCGCGGCGGCGCTCGAACTGGGGGAGGCGGCGCTGTTGTGGCCGGAGACGGCGGCGGAGCAAGCGTCGGCGCAAGCTCAGGCGGATTGGGCGCGTTTGCGGCAGCGGCTGGAAGGCTTGGAAGGGGCGATTGAGGCGAGCTCATGCCGCGGCGCGCTGGACGCGATGACGGCGCTTTGCGAGCAGCGGGGCGCCGCTGCCTATGTGAGGCTGACTTGGACCGGCATGTCGGCAGGAGACGGCGCCGGTCGTTTTGAGCGTCGTTACGCGCTGGCCTTGGACGAACCTTGACCGTGGCGGCCCGCGCGCGCGTCCAGGGCTTCTCCCTGGTGGAAATGATGGTGGCGACGAGCATGGGGCTGCTGGTGTTGGCGCTGGCCTTGCAGGGGGCGTTGACGATGCAGGGCAGCTTGCGCGTGTTGGAGAACGGTTTGCGTCAACATCAGGATGGACAGTTCGCGCTGGCGCAATTGGCGGAAAGCTGGCGCAAGCATGGACGTTTCGCTTGCGCGCAGGCGATGGAGTCGCCGGGGCGAGGGTTCGAGGCGCCGGAAGGCATGCGCTTTCGCTACGGGGTTGGCGCGGCGGCGGTCTTGCTGGCGGAGGACGCGACGCGGACCACGCTGAGTTGGCAAGGCGAGGAGGATTGGGAAGAGGCGGCGCTGGCCAGTTGTTCCAGCCTGAGGCTGTTGAAGCGGGGCGAGCCGGGGCTGGAATGGCGACGGGAGGCCGGCGCGCATGTGCTGACCTGGCCGGGGGCGGCGAAGGCCGGGCTCTTGAGCGGCGCGGACATCGCCTCCTTGGAGGTCTTGGCCATCGCCTCGCAGCGTTACGTTCTGCGTCGCGAGGGTGACGATGGCGACGCGCTGTGGTTGGAGGAAAGCCTGCCCGGCAGAGCGGCGGAGCCGCCGCAATTGCTGGCGACGGGCGTGGCGGCGTTGAGGCAGCGCCTTGGTGTTCGCAGCGGGTGTCGACCATTGGCGCTGGCCTGGAGGGAGGGGCCGGAGCAATTGGGCGCGGAGGATTGGAAGCGGCTGTCGCGGGTGGAACTGGCGCTTGAGTTGCAAGCGGGCGGCCGCCGGCGGAGCTGGACCACGGTAGTGGCGCTGACGCCGGCCCTGCCGTGCGCGCTGGAGCCTGGCGGATGAGGGCCCGGCGGCGCGGAGCGGTGTTGTGGCTGATTCTGCCGCTGCTCAGTCTGCTGACGGTGTTGGCCATGGGCAGCGCGCGCTCGGTGGCGGTGGAGCAGCGCGCCACGCGCAATCTGGCGGAGGAGCGCGCATTGAGGCTGGCGGCTTTGCAGGCTTTGCGGGCGGCGGAACGGCGGACCTTGGATTTGAACCTCCGTTTCGAGGACGCTCTGGCGAGCGAAGCCGGCATTCCCTGGCAAGGAGACGCCCGCGGCCTGGGCTGGTTCATGCCGGATTGCCTGTCCGCCGTCGCCGGCGTCGGATACGGCTTGTGTGCGACCGAGCCCGATGTGTGGCGGCGCAGCGTCCAGATCAACGGGGCGAGATGGCCGCTCTTGCATCCTTGCGGCCCCAGCCGCGGCTTGGAGGCGACGCCGGGCCGTCCGCCGGCGTCCTGCTTGCCGGCGCGGCCGCGCGCAGGGCAGCGCTGGAGTTCGCCGCGTTATGTGCTGGAATTGCTCAATCCGGCGTTCCGGATCGCCGGCGTGGACGGCCGCTTGTATCGAGTCAGCGTGAGGGTCTGGGGCGAGAGCGAGCGCGACATGCTGACCGTGCAGAGTTGGTTCTGGGCCGGGGCGGGCGCGCAGGCCGGCCGAGGCGGGCGTTTGAATTGGCGTTTGCCGGAGGAGGCGCAATGAGGACGCAAGCGGGCATGAGCTTGCTGGAATTGCTGACGGCGATGGCGGTGGCGGCCATTCTGGCCGCGATGGCCTGGCCGGCCTATCAGCAGCAGATATTGCGCGGGCAGTTGGCGGAGGCGCGCGCGGCGCTATTGGAGAATCTGCATTTCATCCAGCGCTGGCATCTGGAAAACCGCTCGGGATCCACGGCATGGCCGCCTCTGCCGCGACCCGCCACCCGCGATTTCGACATTCGGCTGGGCAGCGTCAGCCTGGGCTCGGACAGCGCCGGACAAGCCAGCTTCCGTTTGCTGGCCAAGCCCAGGGCTGGCCACCGTTTGGCCGGCCGCTTGCAGCTGAGCCTGGATCAGGACGGCAATCTGGCGCAATGCGGGCCGGAGGAGTCCGGCCCGCAGTCGTGCCGGGCCTGGGGAGATTAAGCGCCGTCGGCCGTTGCCGGCAGCTGGATCTTGCGGCAGCCTTGCGCCAGCACGCGGCCGCCGCGAGTGGTCAAGCGCGCTTGCTCGTCCAGCAGCGACCAGATCAGTTGTTGGCTGACGTAACGCTCGCCCTGGGCGACCTTGGCCGGCATCAGCCGGTAGCGGTGATGGTTCCAGTTCAGCTGGATGGCGGCGCCGCTTTGCTGCTGCGGATACTCCACCACCACCATTTTGCTGCCGTTGCAGCGGTATTTGACGGTTTGCATGGCCGTGTCGGCGGAGGCCGACGCGGCGCAGGACGCGCTCAGCAGCGTTGCGCAGAGCAACGCTGGTTTCCATGCCTTCATGCTCCCTCCTTTTCCCTCCATGGGGCGACTTTCAGCAACAACACCATGCCGGGCAGCGCCAGCGCGGTGCACAACAGGAAAAAACTGGTCCAGCCTATGGCGTCGATGATGTAGCCGGTGGAGGCGTTGGCCAGGGTGCGCGGCACCGCCGCCAGACTGGTGAACAAGGCGAACTGGGTGGCGGTGTAGGCCGGGTGAGTGCTCTTGGCGATGAAGGCGACGAAGGCCGCGGTGCCAAGACCCACGCCCAGCGCCTCGAAGCCGATGACCACGGCCAGCATGCTCAGTTCATGCGCGCCGATGGAGGCGAAGCGGCCGTAGCTGGCCAGCCAGGCGAAGCCCAGGATGGACAGCACCTGCACCACGCCGAAGGCCCACAGCGCCCGGTTGATGCCCAGCTTGATCATCCACAGGCCGCCGAGCAGGCCGCCTATCACCGCCGGCCACAGCGCCGCGTGCTTGGCCACCAGGCCGATCTGGGATTTGGCGTAACCCATGTCCATGTAGAAGGGGGTGGCCAGCGAGGTGGCCATGCTGTCGCCCAGCTTGTACAGGAAGATGAAGCCCAGAATCCAGGCCGCGCCCTGCCAGCCCTGGCGGGTGATGAATTCATGGAAGGGTTCGACCACGGCTTCGCGCAAGGTCTTGGGCGCTTGACCGGCGAGCTTGGGCTCGCTGACTCGCAGCGTCATCAGCAGGCCGGGGATCATGAACAGCGCGGTGATCAGGAAGACTCGGTCCCAGGAGATGTGATCGGCCAGGATCAGCGACAGCGAACCCGGAACCAGGCCGGCCAAGCGGTAGGCGTTGATGTGCACGGTATTGCCGAGGCCCAGTTCGTTGTCGCTGAGGATCTCGCGGCGATAGGCGTCCAGCACGATGTCCTGGCTGGCGGAGAAGAAGGCCACGCCCACCGCCAGCGCGGCGATGCTCCAGATGTGCTGGGCCGGGTTGAACAGGCCGAAGCCGGCCATGGTGACGATCAGCGCCAGCTGGGTCAGCAGCATCCAGCCGCGACGGCGGCCCAGCAGCGGCGGCACGTAGCGGTCCATCAAGGGGGACCACAGGAATTTCCAGGTATAGGGCAGGCCGATCAGCGCGAACAGACCGATGGCCTTGAGGTCGACGCCTTCGCTGCGCAGCCAGGCGGGAAGCAGATTGATCAGGGTGTACAGCGGAAGACCGGAGGCGAAGCCGGTGAAGACGCAGATCAGCATCGTGCGCGAAAAGACGTCGCGCCGCCAGTCTATGGTTGTGTTGCTCATGGGCAGGCCAGTTTCTACGGATCGCGCGGCGAGACGAGCCCGCCGCTTGTTGTTATTGGCGCGCCACCCGGTAGAAGGCCAGGCTGCCGCGCAGATTGGGCATGAAAGTCACCCGTTTGACCCCGTTCATCACCACGCGTTCCACCACGCGCAGCCGATTCTTGGCGCACAGCGCTTCGAAGTCGCCGAGCATGCACCAGTGAATGTTGGGCGTATCGTACCACTGGTAGGGAATGGTGTCGGAGACCGGCATGTGGCCTTGCAGGATCTGCCAGCGGTTTTCCCAGTAGCCGAAGTTGGGAAACGTGACGATGGCTTCGCGGCCGACGCGCAGCATCTCGTTCAGGATCTGCTCGGTCTCGCGCATCGCCTGTATGGTTTGCGACAGCACCACGTGGTCGAAGGCGTCGCTGTCGAATTCGGCCAGGCCGGTTTCCAGATCGCCTTGCAGCGCGTTGACGCCGGCGTTTACGCATTTGACGACATTGCCGACATCCAGGTCCACGCCGTAGCCGACCACCTGTTTGTTGCGGCCCAGCCAGGACAGCAGCGCGCCGTCGCCGCAGCCCAGATCCAGCACGCGGCTGTCGGGCGCGATCCAGTCGGCGATCAGACGCAGGTCGGCGCGCAAGGGCACCGTGGTTTGCGGAGCGTTCATGCTTGCACCTCCCGCGCCACGCGGTCGAGGTAGGCGCGCATCAATTGGACATAGGGCTCATCGGTCATCAAGAAGGCGTCGTGGCCGTGGACGGATTCGATCTCGGCGTAGGACACAGGCCGGTTGGCGGCCACCAGCGCCTTGACGGTTTCGCGCGAGCGCTCCGGGGAGAAGCGCCAGTCGCTGGTGAAGCTGGCCACCAGAAAGCGGGCGCTGGCCTTTTTCAGCGCGGCGACGAGATCGCCGCCGAAGTCCTTGGCCGGATCGAAGTAGTCCAGCGCCTTGGTCATCAGCAGATAGGTGTTGGCGTCGAAGGCGTCGGAGAACTTGTCGCCCTGATAGCGCAGATAGGATTCGATCTCGAACTCCACGTCGTAGCCGAAGCGGTACTCGCCGGAGCGCAGCATGCGGCCGAATTTCTCGCCCATGCCGTCGTCGGACAGATAGGTGATGTGGCCGAGCATGCGCGCGAGCCGCAGGCCGCGCCGCGGCAGCGCGTCGTGGGCGTAGAAATCGCCGCCGTGGAATTCTGGATCGGTGAGGATGGCCTGGCGCGCCACATCGTTGAAGGCGATGTTCTGCGCCGATAATTTGGGCGCGGAGGCAATCAGCAGCGCGTGGGCGATGCGCTCCGGGTAGTCGATGCTCCACTGCATGGCCTGCATGCCGCCCAGGCTGCCGCCTATCACCGCCGCCCAGCGTTCCACGCCCAGCCGGTCCGCCAGCCGCGCCTGGCTGGTGACCCAGTCTGACACGGTGACGACGGGAAAGCCGGAACCCCAGGGCCGGCCGGTGGCCGGATTGACGCTGGACGGGCCGGTGCTGCCGTGGCAGCCGCCCAGATTGTTGACGCCCACCACGAAGAAGCGGCGGGTGTCTATGGGCTTGCCGGGGCCCACCATATTGTCCCACCAGCCGGAGGCCTTGTCGTCCGCCTGGTGCCGGCCGGCCACGTGATGATGGCCGGACAAGGCGTGACAGATCAGGATGGCGTTGCTTTTGGCGGCGTTGAGCTCGCCGTAGGTTTCGAAGCGCAGCTGATAGCCGGGCAGGACGGCGCCGCTGTTCAGCGGCAAGGGGGTATCGAATACGGCGGTTTGGGCCGTGACGATGCCGACGGAGTCGTGGAGGTCGGACATGGTGACTTGAGTGCCTCTTTTGCTATTTTCGGCATGCGCGGCGAGCCGGAGTCGGCTGCGCGCATGCTGTCGCTCCGCCGGCGGCCGGTCTATGCCGGCCATTCTCTGTCGCGGAGCCTCCTGTAGGCTACAGCCAGGACTTTAGCATGTCTTTCGCCGCCGGCGACAGCCGTCTTGCCAGCCAGGGCGGCGCGCCGGATAATTGGGCGACTTTCTTCCGCTGGCCCGCCATGTTCGGTCGTCTCTTCAAGTTTTTCGTATTGTGCGGCGTTTTGCTGATGCTGGCGCGCTGGCTGCTCAACCGGCGCCAGCGGCAGAGCCTGCACGAGCTGTTCAGCACCTTGGCGCTGGCGCTGCTGCTCAGCGCCGGGCTGTTTTCGCTGCTGTATCTATTGGGCTGGCATCGTCTTTAAGAGCGGTGCCGCCGCGTCCATCCTTGATCCCGCTCAGCGCTTCCGGGCGGCCTGCTTGCTAGACTGCCCGGCTTTGGGCTTTGTTTGGCGATGGATCTGCCCCGGCATCTGCATACCTTTGGCTATTATCTGAAACGCCGCTTCGGCGAGCCGGTGCACAAATTGTCGCTGGCCGGCGATTTCACCTGTCCCAACCGCGACGGCACGCTGGGGCGCGGCGGCTGCACCTTTTGCAATGTGCGCAGTTTCGGCCGCGACCCGGCCGCCTTGTCTATCAGCGAGCAGTTGGCGCGGGAGAAGGAGAAGACCGACCGCGCGCGGCGCTACCTCGCCTATTTCCAGGCTTATACCAGCACTTATGCCGAAACCGAGCAGCTGCGCCGGCTGTACGACGAGGCGCTGGCAGGCGCCGATGTGGTGGGGCTGTGCGTCGGCACCCGGCCGGATTGCGTGCCGGACGCCGCGCTGGCCCTGCTGGCGGAATATCAGGACCAAGGCGGCGAGGTGTGGCTGGAACTGGGCTTGCAGACCGCGCATGACCAGACCCAGGCCTTGATCCGGCGCGGCCACGGCCTGGCCGAATATCGCGACGCGGTGCGACGCGCGCGCCGGCACGGGCTCAAGATTTGCACCCATCTGATCGCCGGACTGCCCGGCGAGGACGCCGCCGCCGTCCACGCCTCGCTGGACACGGTATTGGATATCGGCGTGGAAGGGCTGAAGCTGCATCCGCTGATGGTGGTGCGCGGATCGCGGATGGCGGCGCAATACCGGCGCGGCGAAGTGACGCCGTGGAGCCTGGACGACTACGCCGAGCTGGCGGCCAGCCTGATCCGCCGCACGCCGCCGCAGGTGGTCTACCATCGGGTGTCGGCCACCGCGCAAGCGCCCACCTTGATCGCGCCGGACTGGTGTGGGCCGCGCTGGACCGCCTTGCAGGCCATAGGCCGGCGCCTGGCGCGCGACGGCGGCCAGGGCAGCGCCTTGGGTCAGGCCTGGCGGGCGGATGCGGAGCCGCTTGCGTAAATTATCGGCGTGGTCGATTGTCAGATTCAGGAGCCGCTCCCGACTCATGGGGGTAAAGACTGGAGACACCGCCATGCTGATCAAGAAACCCGCTGATATTCCCTCGTCGGACATCACGCCGGAAGGCGTGTACCTGAACCGCCGCCACTTCATGCTGGGCAGCGCCGGCCTGCTGTTGTCCGCCGAGACGCTGGCGGCGCTGGCCGCCAAGAAAAGCCCCTTGTCGACGCTGGCCGGCAACGACAAGGCCAATAGCCTGAAAGAGATTGCCGGCTACAATAATTTCTACGAGTTCGGCACCGACAAGTCGGACCCGGCGGCGAATGCCGGCAGCCTGAAAACCCGTCCCTGGAACGTGCTGGTGGACGGCGAGGTGGCCAAGCCGCGCAGCTTCGGCATCGAGCAATTGCTGAAAATGCCGTTGGAGGAGCGCATCTACCGGCTGCGTTGCGTCGAGGGCTGGAGCATGGTGATTCCATGGGTGGGTTTTCCGCTGGCCAGTCTGCTCAAACAGATGAACCCGACCTCGCGCGCCAAGTACGTGGCCTTCGAAACTCTGCAGCGGCCGGCGGAAATGCCCGGCCAGCGCGGCCGGGTGCTGGACTGGCCCTACCGCGAGGGTCTGCGCATGGATGAAGCGATGCACCCGCTGACCATTTTGGCCGTCGGCCTGTACAACGATGTGCTGCCCAATCAGAACGGCGCGCCGATCCGCCTGGTGGTGCCGTGGAAATACGGCTTCAAGAGCATCAAGTCCATCGTGCGCATCCATCTGCAGGAAACCATGCCGGCCACCAGTTGGAATAGGGCCAATGCGCGCGAGTACGGCTTCTATTCCAATGTGAATCCGGAAGTGGACCATCCGCGCTGGAGCCAGGCCAGCGAGCGCCGCATCGGCGAGTTCTTCAAGCGCAAGACGCTGATGTTCAACGGCTACGGCGAGCAGGTGGCGGGTTTGTACCGCGGCCTGGATCTGCGCAAGAATTATTGATGGAGCGGGGATGACGACTTTGCACCTTAAATCCGTTACCGCTCGTCCGGCAGACCGCGCCTTGGCCTGGTTCAAATGCCTGCTGTTTGTGGTCTGTCTGTTGCCGCTGGCGCGCGCCGCCTGGATTGTGCTGTCCGGCGAGGCGGTGAACCCGGTGGAGTTCATCACTCGTTCCACCGGCACCTGGACCTTGGTGTGGCTGCTGGCGACGCTGGCGATGACGCCCTTGCGGCGTTTGGGGGCTGGCGGCTGGCCGCTCAAGTGCCGGCGCATGCTGGGCTTGTTCGCCTTTTTCTACCTGAGCCTGCATTTCCTGACCTATTTGTGGCTGGACCAGTTTTTCGATTGGGCCGGCATCGTCAGGGACATCTACAAGCGGCCCTTCATCACCGTCGGTTTCGCCGCGCTCTTGCTGATGACGCCGTTGGCGCTGACCTCAACTCAGGGTTGGATGCGCCGGCTCAAGCGCAACTGGGGCCGCTTGCATCGGTTGGTCTATCCGACGGCCTTGCTGGCGGTCATCCATTACTGGTGGTTGGTGAAGAAGGACCTGAGCCAGCCCTTGATCTACGCGGCGGTGTTGGCTGTGCTGCTGGGGCTGCGGCTGTGGTGGCGGCTGCGCCGGCCCGGCGGCGCTTGAGTTGGGACAAATCCCCCCGCACTGGAGCGGCTAAGCGGCGGCTTGGGGTTTGCCAGCCGGCGCTCAAACTTCTACAGTGGCGTTTTGTTTTTCACCGTGAAGATCATGTCCAAGGAGAAAGCCCCGGTCACTCAGGCGATCCGGGTATTGCGCGAGCATCAGGTCGCTTATAGCGAGCATCTGTACAAGTACGAGGAAAAGGGCGGCACCACGGTGTCGGCGCGGGAGTTGGGCGTGGACGAGCACTGCGTGATCAAGACCTTGATCATGGAGGACGAGAACAAGCGGCCCTTGATCGTGCTGATGCACGGGGACCGCGAAGTGGGCACCGGCATGCTGGCCAAGCAGATCGGCGTCAAGAAGGTCCATCCCTGCGATCCCAAGACCGCGGACAAGCACAGCGGCTACCAGGTGGGCGGCACCAGTCCTTTCGGCGCCCGCCATCCGATGCCGGTGTATATGGAGGCCAGCATCGTCGAACTGGAGCGCATCTACATCAACGGCGGCAAGCGCGGTTTTCTGATCGGGATGTCGCCCAAGGACGCGCAGCGGGTGCTGCAGCCGGTTCTGGTCAGCGCCGCGGCTTGAGTTCGGGAAAGTTGCGCTGGTAAATGGCTTGCAGGCTGCCGTCGGCCTGCATCGCTTGCAGGGTCTGATCGATTGCGCGCCGTAGTTTGACGATGTTCGGATAAGTGCGCGAGTACATCAGCGACAGCGAAGTGGCCTTGTCCAGCGGCGTGGGAATGTAGGCGAAGTCGCGCTCCTGACCGGCGGCCTGGGTGCGGATCAGGAACAGGCCGCGTTCCAGCGTCAGCGGCGCCAGGTCCAGGTGGCCGGCGCGCAGCAGCCTGATCGCGTTTTCCTTGTCGTTGGTGTTCAGCGTGTTCAGGCGGTATTGCTTGAACAAGGGCTGGTACCAATAGCCCAGCTGCACGCCGATGCGGTAGGCGCGCAAGTCGGCCAGGCTGTGAAAGTCGTAGGGGGGATTGGCGAGCCGGGGCTTGTAGTAGAAGAAGTAGCTGCTGCTGTGGATCAGCGGCGGGGAGAAATCGAAACTGAGCGCGCGTTCCGGCGTCGGCCGGTAGGGAAAGGCCGCCGCGGCGCGGCCCGCCTTGACTTCGGCTTCCGCGCGGGGCCAGCTCATATAGTGAAAACGCGCGGTATAGCCGGCGCGTCGGCAGATTTGCCGCACCATGTCGGCGAACACGCCGTCGGCGGTGAAGCTGCGCGACACATAGGGCGGCCACTCGCCGGTGGCGAAGTCTATCGCCGGCGTTTCGGCGCGCGCGGTCGCGGCCAGGCAATAGAGGGCAAGCAGCAGCGGACGCCACATGGCGCGACTCCAGGATCAGGGTGGGAGCATGCTTTGTTATCGCACAGCGCCCACCCCGTCGCCAGCGGGACGGCTACCACCACCAGAACATGAAGCCCCAGGCGGCGTCCACCAGGGCCAGCGCCGCTAGCAAGGGAAGCAAGGCCAGCGCCTGACGCCAGCCGGAACTCCAACGCGCGAGGATGGCGCGTCCCAGCCACAGCGACCACAGATTGGCGCCGGCCAGCAAGGCCAGCCGCGCGTCGTTGGCCCAGAACATCGGCACCCCTTCGGCTTTCAACAGCGTCACCGTCAGCGCGGACAGACCCAGGAACACGCCGCAGCCGGCCAGCGGGATCAGGCTCTGCGCCAGGTGGTGCAGGCGTTGCAGCCGCCAGGGGCCGGCGATGCGCACGCCGGCCGCCAGGCACAGCAGCAGGCCGCTGCCCAGCGCCAGCGCGGTGATCAGCACATAGCTGATCAGCGCCGCGCCGTCCAGCCAGGAGAACACGTCGTTATGCTGCGGGTAGTGGGTCAGCAGCCACCACGGCGCCTCGGTGTCCAGCGGCCACAGGATGTCGCGGTCCACCAGCCATTCCGCCGCCGCCTGCTTCATGGCCACGAACCAGGGGCTCATGGTCCAGTGGAAGGCGCCCATCGCCACGCCCAGAAGGCCGTAGACGATCAGCGCGGTTTGCCAGCCGTCGGCTTCCTTGGCGGCGACTTTGACCACTTCTTCAGTGGGCGAGCGCAGGCTCAGTTCGATGGCGTCGCGATGGCCGCTGCAGCGGCCGCACATATGGCAGCCGCTGCCGCCTTGCATATGGCGCAGCGGTTGCAGCGGCGCGCAGTCCACCGCCTGTATCGGGATAGTTTTGCCTTGCTGCGAGGCCTTCCAGGCGGCCTCGTCCACGCGGTAATACATCGGCGCCAGCTTGGACAGCAGGCCGAACACGCCGTTGACCGGGCACAGGTGGCGGCACCAGGCGCGCTTGCCGCGGGTGTAGATGAAGCCGACGATCACCGCAGCCACGGTGGAGCCGCCCAGCACCAGCAACGCGGCCTTGGGGTATTGGTAAACGCTGACCAGTTGGCCGTAGATGGTGGTCAGCGCGAAGGCGACGAAGGGCCAGCCGCCCCAGCGCATCCAGCGCGGGATGGGCCGGCCCAGGCCTTTCTTGGCCGCCCATTCGGACAGCGCGCCTTCCGGGCACAACACGCCGCACCACAGCCGGCCGAAGAGCACCATGGACAAGAGCACGAAGGGCCACCAGATGCCCCAGAACACGAATTGGGCGAAGATGGTCAGATTGTTCCAGATCCGGGCGGTGTCTCCGGGCAGGTCCAGGCAGGCCGGCACGATCAGCAGCGCGGCGTAGACCAGCACCACCCCCCATTGCAGCGCGCGCAGCAGGCCGGCGTGATCGCGCAGCCACAAGCCGACGGCGGCCATGAAACCGGGGGCCGTCGGCTGACTACAGGAAGCGCCGGCGCAAGCGTCGGCGGAATGGGGAAGGGGCGGGCGGGCGGATTTCATACGGCCAGCGCGTGTTTGCGGTTGCGCCACTGGAACAGCGCCCAGATCGTCGCCCAGAACAGCGCGTAGGCGATCAGGCTCATCAGGGCGGGGTGGGCGCGATAGCCGGTGAGCGAGGCGACGACGCCGCCGGCGGGGCTCATATCGTCAAGCAGCGCGGAGCTGTCCCACAGCGGGTCGATCAGCGCCGGCAGAATGTCCATCGAGATCAGCTTTTCCACACCGCTGAGGAAGAGCGAGGCGCCGAGCAGCAGCAGCATGATTTCGGTGATGCGGAAGAACAAGCGCCAGGACAGGTATTTGCCGCCCAGCTGCAAGAGATAGAAGGTCAGGAAGGCCAGGCCCAGGCCGATCAAGGCGGCGAAGCTCATGCTGGCCAGCGTGGAGCCGTCGGCCTCGGCCAGCATGCCGTAGAGGAAGACCACGGTTTCGCTGCCTTCTCGGGCGATGGCGATGGCGGCCAGCAAGGTGACGCCCCACCAGTTGGCGCTGCTGGCGTTCTCGCGGAGGCCGGCCTCCAGTTCTTTCTTCAGCGTGCGGCCATGCTCGCGCATCCACAGCACCATATGTACGATCAGCGCGGCGGCGGTGAACACCATCACCGTTTGGAACACGTCTTGCGCGCCGGCCATCAGGCTGCTGGCGGCGAACAGGGCCACGGCCAGGCCGACGGCGGCGAACAGGCCCAGCGCCACTCCGGCCCACAGATAACGTTTGCCGGCGGCGCCGGCCGGGTTCTGGTTCATCCAGGCATTCAGGATGCCGACGACCAGCAAGGCTTCGACGCTTTCACGCCAAACAATGAATAGGACTTGTCCCATGAGGTGCACTCCTGAATACGGCCTTAAACGGCGGACGGGCCGCGTTTACTTGGCGACGATGACGCCTTGGCCGGTCTTCATGTGAAATTCGTCAAAAAACTTGTACTCGCCGGGGGACAGCGGCTGGAACACCAGGAAGGATTCCGCGCCGGGGCCTAGCACCTTTTCCTTGCGCAGCGGCGTGCTTTCGAATTCGGCCGGCGTCTTGCCGGCGTTGATCACTTCAACCTTGAACTTCTTGCCGGCCGGCACCACCAGGCGGGCGGGCGTGAACACGCCGTCCTTCATCACCAGCTTGAACACCGGCATCTCGTCGGCGAGGACGGACATTGACACTAGGCAGGCCGCGAGGGCGGCCAGGAGCATGCGCGCGAACTTCATCGGAAAGGGTCTCCGGATTGAAAACAGCGCAGGCGAGGGCATGCGCTGTCTTATTTTAACGCATGAGAATGACTGGCGTTTACATTCTCATTCGCATTAATCCTGTTTTTACAAGAACAACGGGATTAATAGCCGCCTTTTTTGCCGATGCCGGCATAAGTGAACTCATAGTTCAGCTCGAAAGGCTTGAACCACGGGCCCACGCCGGTTTCCTTGTCGATGTGACGGCCGAAGTGGGCGTGCTGATTGGCCGACGGCGGCAGGATGGTGTATTTCAGCTTGTATTTGCCCGGGCCTTGCAGCTTGATGTTGTCGCCGTAGTGCGGGCCGTCGTTGGCCACCATCGGCATCAGATCGCCCTTGAGCACTTCCTTGCCGCCGACTTTGCTCAACTCGTACTTGACCACCAGATAGGGCATCCATGCGCCTTCTTCGAAGCCGTTCGGATTGTTCTTGGTGGCGTGGATGTCGGCCTCCAGGTGGATGTCGGACTCCTCGGCCTTGCGCATCATGCCTTCCGGTTCCATCTTGGTCGGCTGCAGGTAGACCGCGCCGATCTCCATGCCGTTTTTCAGGGCCGGCTTGCCGATCGGGTATTCCTTGGCCATGGCGGCGGCGGAAGCGGTCAGTGCTGCGGTGGCGATAGCCAGTTGAACAAAGCGACGCATAGTGTTTCCTTTTGGTTTCAATTGAGTAGGGCACTGCTTGGCCCGAGCGGGCCGCTTGGCGCTTGAAGGCGCCAGCCTGGCGGGTAAGCGCTTTATTTTTGTTTGCTTGGCTTGCCTAAAAATACTAATGCTAATCATTATCGTTTTCAAACGAAAATGTGTTGTCGAATGTAGCAGATGCGACGCCGGGCGGCGCTGGCCATAGGTATGGCATGCGTCGCGGCGTCGCTCAGCACCCGTCCGTAGTGTTGGCGCGCGTTGACGAGGCGGCCTTGAAAGCGTCGTCAACTCCTTGAGCATTCGGCTTCCTCCGCCGGCTTGGATGCCGGGCGACTCTCAGTCCTGCGCCGCCAGCCGGCTGAGCTGCGCCAGGCTTTCGTCCAGGATCAGCAATTGCAGCATCTGCTCGGCCAGGTGCTCCGCGCCGTCGCGGTAGGCGGCGGCGAAGGCGTCCACCGCGGCGGCGTCCAGCTGGCCGCCGCTCAAGCGGGCCAGGCGCTCGCCCAGGCCGTCCATGCGCGGGGCCAGGCTGGTTTTCAGCCAGCCGGACAGCGGCGGATTGAAGCCGCGCTTCTTGCGCTGGAAGAAGTCCGCCGGCAGAGCCGGGTGGATGGCGCGGCGGAAGATCAGCTTGGCCGGCTGGGTGAAGCGCTGCTTGCCGTCCACCGCCAGCAAAGTCTGGTAGAAGCGGTGATCCACCAGCGGGGCGCGGCCTTCCAGGCCATGGGCCATGGTGCACAGGTCGGACTTTTGCAGGATGTAGTCCGGCAGATAGTTGGCGAAGTCTATCGCCAGCAAATGGTGCAGGCCGGCCGGCGCGTTGGCCGGCGGCGGGCCGATGTCGTCCGGCGCGCGCCAGTGGCAGAGCCGCGACAGCGGCCGCTGGCCTTGCAGGAACAGGCGCTGGCCGGGGGTGAAACCGGAGAAGCGCAGCGAATAAGCGTCCTGCCAGCTCATCGCCAACTCGGTGGCCAGCTTGCCGGCGCCCTTGCCGTCCAGCGACGGTTTGATCGCCAGCGGCAGCTTGATCAGGCTGCGCCAGCGGGTGCGCAAATGCTTGTTGATCCGCTTGTAGCCGGCCAGCAGTTCATCGCCGCCGTCGCCCACCAGCACCACTTTGACGTGGCGGCTGACTTCGCGCGACAGATACCAGGTGGGGAAGCTGGACGGATCGGCGAAGGGTTGGTCGAGGTCGGCGACGATGCGTTCGAAATCCGCCGCCAGATTGTCCGGCATCTGCACCGCCAGATTAGCCAGCCCCATTCTTTGCGCGGAATCGGCGGCGTCGGCGGCCTCGTCCAGCTTGGATCCGGGGAAGGCGGCGGTGAAGCTGCTGAATTGCGTCAGTTGCTGCGTGGCCAGCCGGCTGGCGATCACGGTGGAGTCTATGCCGCCGGACAAGAGCACGCCCAGAGGGCGGTCGGCGACGGTGCGCATCGCCACCGCGCGGTCCAGTTCCTGAAGCCAGTCGCCGCCGTCCTTGGCCGGCTGCCAGTAGCGCAGCTTGCGCAAGGAACGGGTATCCAGATCGAACTCCAGCCGGTGGCCGTTCTCCAGACGCTGGATATGGCTGAACAAGGTGGCGGGCGCCGGAATGTAGCGGTGAGCCAGATAGGCGTCGATGGCGTCGGCGGAGAAGCCTCGCCGCTGCGGCGGCAGGAAGGGCAGCACCGAGCGCACCAGCGAGCCGAAGGCGAAATCGCCGTCCAGCAGCGAATAGACCAGCGGCTTCTCGCCCATGCGGTCGCGCGCCAGGTGCACTTTGCGCTGTTTCAAATCCAGGATGGCGAAGGCGAACATGCCGCGCAGCCGTTGCAGCAGGGCCTCAATGCCCCAGGCCTGGTAGCCGCGCAGAATGAATTCGGTATCGGAGTGGGTGGCGAAGCGCGCGCCGCCGGCTTCCAGTTCGGCCTTGTCGGCGGCCCAGTCGTAGACTTCGCCGTTGTAGCAGATCCAGACCTGGCCGTCGTCGCTGGCCATGGGCTGATTGGCGATGGGCCGCGGGTCGATGATGGACAGCCGCGCGTGCAGCAGCGCGTTGTGGATGTCGCCGTCCGCCGCAGGCTGCCAGTCCGCGTTCAGCAATAATTGATTGGCGGCGTCGGGTCCGCGCCGGCCCAGCTCCGTCAACATGGCCTGGGCGGTGGCCGCGGCGGCGGGGCGTTGAGAGAAGAAGCCGGCGATTCCACACATGATTTTCTGTCCGAATGGGCAACGCGCCCGGTAAGCCGCCGAGCGCTCGGACGGCGCCGCAGGCGCGTTGGAAAAATTGAATGGCGGAAGTATCCGGGCAGGGCGGCGCCAGTGTCAAACCTTGTCGCCGCGCAGATCCGGCAATAGGGCGGCCACCAGGCCCAGCAGCGGCAAGAAGGCGCACAAGCGATAGACGAATTCGATGCCGTGGCTGTCGGCCAGCTGGCCCAGCACCGCGGCCCCTATGCCGCCGATGCCGAAGGCGAAGCCGTAGAACATGCCGGACACCATGCCCACCCGGCCCGGCAACAATTCCTGCGCGTAAATGATGATGGCGGGAAAGGCGGAGGCCAGCACAAAGCCTATGCCCAGCGACAGCACGCTGGTCCAGAACAGATTGACGTAGGGCAGCATCAGGGTCAGCGGCGCGATGCCGAGGATGGAGAACCAGATCACCCGCTTGCGGCCGATGGCGTCGCCTATCGGCCCGCCGAAGATGGTGCCCAGCGCGACCGCGAGCAGGAACAGGAATAAATGCAGCTGCGCGGCTTGCACGCCCAGGCCGAAATGCTGAATCAGATAGAAGGTGAAGTAGCTGGTGATGCTGGCGGTGTAGAAGTATTTGGAGAACAGCAGCACCAGCAAGGCGAACAGCGTCAGCTTCACGCGCGCCGGCGACAGCGGCGGCGGCGTAACGGCGGCGGCTTTGGCCTTGCGCTGTTGATGGCTGTACCACTGGCCGATCTTGAACAAGACCGCCATCGCCAGCAAGGCGGCGAGACCGAACCAGGCGATGCTGCCCTGGCCCAGGGGAATGACGATCAAGGCCGCCAGCAGCGGCCCGCTGGCGCTGCCGGCGTTGCCGCCCACCTGAAAGATGGATTGCGCCAGACCGGGACGGCCGCCGGAGGCCATGCGCGCCACCCGCGACGATTCCGGATGGAACACCGAGGAGCCGGTGCCCACCAGCGCCGCGGCCAGCAGCAATAGCGGGAAGCTGCCGGCGCTGGACAGCAGCAGCAGGCCGCACAGGGTGGCGCCCATGCCCAGCACCAGCGAATACGGCATCGGCTTCTTGTCGGTATAGAGCCCGACCAGCGGCTGCAGCAGCGAGGCGGTGCACTGATAGGTCAAGGTCATCAGGCCGATCTCGGCGAAGCTGAGCTGGTAATTGCCCTTGAGCAGCGGGTAGATCGCCAGCAGCAGCGATTGCAGCATGTCGTTGAGAAAATGGGAGAAACTGATGGCGCCCAGCACGCGGAAACGGGTGCTGTCTTGATCTGGCGCGGAGGCGGCGGCGGTAGTCATGGGCTTGAGAATCATTCAGCTAGTGGGTGAAGTCATACTAGCGAGCAAAGCAACGCCCGTCCTGCGAAAATAGGGCAGGCATCTTTGCAAAAGAGGCGTTATGACGGATTTTGATCATTTGCATGACTACGACGGCGGCGCGGCGCCGGTGGTGGGCAAGGCGCGCGATTACGCGGCCGGCGGCGTATCGCCGCGGCATGCCCATCCCACCGCCCAACTGTTGTATGCGGTGGAGGGCGTGATGATGGTCACCACCGATCAGGGGCGCTGGATCGTGCCGCCGACGCGCGGCATCTGGCTGCCCATCGCCACCTGGCATCAGGTGAACATGCTGAGCCGGGTGCGGATGCGCACGGTGTACGTGCGCGGCGACGCCTTGAACGGCTTGCCTGAGACGTGCTGCGTGCTGGCGGTGTCGCCCTTGTTGCGCGAGCTGATCCAGGCGGCGACCAGCATTGCCGTGCCTTATCCGCCGGATAGCCGCGCGGAGCGGGTGATGGGCTTGATTCTGGATGAGATCCGCAGCCTGCCCAGCCTGGCTTTGTCCCTGCCGCAGCCGGCGTCGCCGGCGCTGGACCAGCTGTGCCGGCAACTGCTCGGTCAGCCCGGCGACGCGCGCGGCGTCGCCGAGTGGGCGGCGCAGGCGGCGATGGACCCGCGCACTTTGCAGCGCCGTTTTCAGCGCGAGACCGGGCTCAGCTTCGGACAGTGGCGGCGGCAGGCGCGGCTGATCGCGGCCTTGGAACGTCTGGCGCGCGGCGCCAGCGTGCTGGAGGTGGCGCTGGACCTGGGCTACGCCAGCCCCAGCGCCTTCGCGACGATGTTCAAGCGCGAGCTGGGCGCGTCGCCCAGCGCTTTCTTCGATGCGCCGGAGGTTTAAATCGGAGCGGCCAGCTTCAGCGCCATCTCCGCCAGCCGGCGGCCCTGGGCCAGCGCCAGTTGTTTTTCATCGTCGCTGATCGGCTGCTCATTGCGCACGCCAGCGACATGGCTGACGCCGTAGGGGGTGCCGCCGCTGCGGGTCTGGCTCAGCGCGGTTTCGGTATAGGGCAGACCCACCATCACCATGCCGTGGTGCAGCAAGGGCACCATCATGGTCAGCAGCGTGGATTCCTGGCCGCCGTGCAGCGAGGCGCTGCTGGTGAACACGCAGGCGGGCTTGCCGGCCAGCGCGCCCTGCATCCATTCCGGGCTGGTGCCGTCCAGGAAATATTTCACCGCCGCCGCCATATTGCCGAAGCGGGTGGGGCTGCCCAGCGCCAGACCGATGCACTCGGCGAGGTCCGCGGCTTCGACATAGGGCGCGCCGGACTCGGGGACGGCGGCCTCGGTGGCCTCGCAGACCGCGGACACCTTGGGCACGGTGCGCAGCCGGGCCTGGCAGCCGGGCACGCTCTCTATGCCGCGGGCGATCAGGCGGGCCAGTTCGCGGGTGGCGCCGTGCTGGCTGTAATAGAGCACCAGGAGGTCTTGCATGGGTTTGGAATCTTCCGTCTGAGGTCAAAAAACGATAAGGCGCGCGCCGTTGCGCGAGCCGGTGCATGATAAAGCAAGTCTTCGCGGCTTGCCTGATCCGCGCTTTGCCATTATTTTGCCGGGATGCAAATGAGTCGAATCGAACCGTATCTGGGCTTCGCCCGCTTTCTGGCCCGGCGCATGGGCAGCCATCGCGTCGCGCAAGTGTCCGGCAGCCTGACCTTCACCACGCTGCTGGCGCTGGTGCCCTTGTTCACCATCGCTTTGACGGTGATTTCCGCGTTTCCGGTGTTCTCCGATCTGAGCACCCGTTTCAAGATCATGCTGCTGTCTACGCTGGTGCCGGAGTTCGCCGGCAAGGTGATCACCGTCTACATGCGTCAGTTCGCCGATAATGCGGAAAAGCTGACCGCCGCCGGCATCGTGATGCTGGGCGTGACCGCGTTGATGCTGATGTCCACCATAGACCGAACTTTCAACGCCATCTGGGGCGTGCGCCGCGGGCGGCCGCTATTGCAGCAGAGCATGGTGTACTGGACGGTGCTGACCCTGGGGCCGCTGGTGCTGGGCGGCAGCTTGCTGGCCTGGCGCAGCCTGTTCAAGATCAGCAAGTTCGACCACGCGCTGCCGGTGCTGGCCAATGTGGTCGAGGCCGGCGGCTCCATCCTGCTGACCGCTTTGGTGCTGTCGCTGTTGTACCGCATCGTGCCCAATCGCTTCGTGCCGATCAAGCACGCCAGCGTCGGCGCCTTGCTGACCGCGATCCTGCTGGAGGCCACCCGCGCCTTGTTCGGCTTCTACATTGGCCAGGTGGCTAATTATCAGCTGGTCTACGGCGCTTTCGCCAGCATCCCCATCTTCCTGCTGTGGGTGTATTGCTTGTGGATGGTGGTGCTCAGCGGCGCGGTGTTCACCGCCTCGCTGTCCTATTGGGAAGGCGACGCCTGGCGGCGGCGCTTTGAGCCCAGGCGGCGCTTTCTCGATGCGGTGGAAGTGCTGCTGTTGCTGGACGAGGCGCAGAACCGCGGCGAATTGTTGAGCCCGGTGAAATTGCGCAGCCAGGTGAAGGTGGGCTACGACGAGCTGGGCTGGGTGCTGGACATGTTGAGCTCCCGCGGCTTTGTGCAGAAAAGCCAGCGCGACGGCTGGGTGCTGGGCAAGAAGTTGTCGGCCATCTGCATGGTGGAGCTGTTCGAACTATTCGTCTATCGCAGCGACAACTACCGCGACGACGATGTCGGTGCCGGGGTGGAAAGCCTGCTGGGGCCGATGACGGCCGAGCTTCAGTCGGTGACGCTGGAGGACTTCGCCCGCCGCGTCGGCCGGAAATAATCGCGATTATCGTAAAAGGCCGGGTCTTCGTTGTCCGGCCACCAGCCGGGAATGCCCAGCAGCGGCAGCGGCCACAGCGCGCGCGGCGCCGGCATGAAGGCGTCGTCGTCCAGCCGGCGCGCCAGCGCCTCGTCCAAGTGCGCCAGACGGCGCGCCTCTTCCCAAGCAAAGAATTCCGCCGGCACCTGCAGCGGCAAGGCCTTGCCGCACCAGCCGATATGCGGCCGCAGGCCGACTTCGAACAGCGCGTGGCCGATGGCGTGGACGCCGATGCGCCGGCCCCAGTCCTGGCGGTGTTTCAGAAACAGGCGCGGCCACTCCATATCGTCCAGCATCCGGCTGAAGTCGGGATCGGAGATGGCGACGACGATGCCGCATTCGTCCAATAGCGTGGCGGCGTCGCGCAGCGGCCCGCGCTTGGTTTCGCCGCGGGCGATGGCGCGCAGGTGGCGGCGGTTCAGCGCCAGCTTGCTCAGCGGCCAGGCCAGCCAGGCCAGCGCGTTGAACCAGTCGTGCCAATTGCCGGTGCGCGTGGGAATCTCGCCGGTATGGCCGATATGCATCTCGTAATAGGCTTCCGGCTCCAGATCGCAGGCGAAGCGCAGCTCGGGCGGCAGCGCGTCCGGGCGCTGCCGGCGATAGCGCCGCAGCAACTGGTCGTAATCCGCCTGCTCCGGCCAGGAAGCGGGGGCGATCAGCGCGGCGGCGTCGCGGACGGGCAGATACAGCGGATGGGAGAGGTAATCGGTTTGCCAGGCGCTCACGGTGGACATCTTGGGATAGGGATTCAAGCCGGCATTTTAGCGCAATAGCAGCAATTCCTCGCCGCTGATGCAGTTGCGGCCGTTGTGTTTGGCCTGGTACAGCTGTTTGTCCGCGCGGCCCAATACTTCGTCGATGTCGGTCTCGTCGGCGCGCAGCACGGCGACGCCGATGCTGACCGTGTATTGCAGAGGGCCGGCCTCGCCGCCCGGCAGGCGGGCCTCCGCCACGACGCGGCGCAGGCGTTCCGCCGCCAGCAGCGCGTCTTCCATCCGCGTGTCAGGCAGCACCGCGGCGAACTCCTCGCCGCCCAGGCGGCCGCAGATGTCGGTGCTGCGCAACACATTGCGGCAGCTTTGGGCAAAGTGGACGATCACCTCGTCGCCCTTGGCGTGGCCGTAACGGTCGTTGATGTTCTTGAAGTGGTCCAGGTCCATCATCAACACGGTCAAGGACAATTGGTAACGCCGGTTGCGCTCGATCTCGCGGCTGGACAGCGCAATGAACTGGCGGCGGTTGCACAGGCCGGTCAGCTCGTCCAGGGTGGCGAGCTGATAGAGCTTTTTCTCGTGGGCGTCGCGTTGCAGCGCGATGGCGATCAGGTGGGTGCTGCGCTGCGCCAGCTGCAGTTCTTCCGGCTCGGGCTGGCGCGGCTCAGGATGGTAGATGGCGAAGGCGCCGAGCAGGCGGCGGTCGCTGGAGAAGATGGGGGTGGACCAGCAGGCGCTGAGGCCGAAGGGCGCCACCCGCTCGCGGTAGCCGGCCCACAGCGGGCTGCTGGCGATGTCTTCGACGATGACCAGGCTTTTACGGTGGACGGCGGTGCCGCAGGAGCCGGCCTCCGGGCCCACCGGCACCTGTTCCAGCAGTTTGCGATAACCGGCCGGCAGGCTTTGGCCGGCGGCCAGCCTCAGCGTTTCCCCCGCGGGGTCCAGCAGCATGATGGAGCAGACGCCGCGATTCAGCTGCGACTCCATCATCCGACAGATCTGATTCAAGGTGTCTTGCAGCGGCGCATTGCCGGCGATCATCTCCATCACCGCGTTTTCCTCCGCCAGCAAACGTTCGCTCTGGCGGCTGTGAGTGATTTCCCGCTCCACCGCCAAAATGCTGCGGAGTTCGCCGCCCAGCCCGAATTCGGGAAACAGCCTCACTTCGAAAATGCAGCGCCGAGGGCCAAGGCTCAGCTCCAGCTCGAAGCGGCGCGCCTCGCCGCCGGCGATCAGTTGTTCGCACTCCTCGGCGAAGCGCGCGCGCGCGGCTTCTGGCCAGGCTTTGTCGTGGACGCTGCGGCCGAGGTGTTCCTCGCGCGTCAGCGTCGAATAGCGGCTGACGCTGCGGTTGATGAATTGGCAGCGCAGCTCCAGGTCGTAGCGGGCGATGACGTCTTCCGAGTTCTCCACCAAAGTGCGGAATTCCTGTTCGCGTCGCAGCATCGCGGACTCGGCCAGCTTGCGCGCGGTGACGATCTGGCACAGCGCGTGGATATGGCTGATGCGGCCCGTCTCGTCCTTGTGGAACTGGGTGCGCTGCTCCAGCCATTCCCAGTGGCCGTGGGCGTGACGCACGCGGAACTCCATGCCGCTGGCGCTTTCCTGCCTTTGCTCCGGATGGCTGAGCAGGGCGGTGAACAGCGAACGGTCCTCCGGGTGCAACAGTTCCAGCCAGCGCGAGAACGCCAGGCGTTCGGCGTCGGCCGGCAGGCCCAGCAGGGCGTGCAGGGTTTGCGGCGCGCCGCGCACCGCTTGGCCGGCCAGGTCGAATTCCAGCAAGCCCAGCCGCGCGTCCTGCAGCGCCAGCCGCCAGCCGCCCCAATCGCCGCCGGGGCCGTGAATGGCGGGCGGCGGCTGCAGGCGCAGCAAGAGATGGCCGGGGAGCGGGCAGGGCAGCGGGAAAGCCAGCAAATCGGCGTGGGCCGCCAGCAGGCCGTCGTGATGGCCGGGATGAGCCGGGTCCAGCAGCAAAGCGAGATCGTGCGGGCTGAAGCCGTAGCCGCTCAGGCCGCCGTCCTGGCGCGCGGGCGCGGGCGCATGGCCGGAGACGGCGAGCAGGCGGCCGGCGGCGTCGCACAGCGCTAGCGCTTGCCGGCTGTCGCTGACCTGGCGGCGGAGCGCGCTCAGCTGCCGCCGGCGCCGCCAGAGCGGCAGGCCCAGCAATGCCAGCATGGGAATGAGCAAAGGCCAGCCGGCGAGCCAGTCCGAGGCCGCGGCGTGCGCGTAGTCGGCCCCGAACAGGCATAGCGAGCCCGCGGTGGCGAACAGGCGGCGACGCGGGCTGGCCCGGCGGCGTAAGGCTGGGTTCAAACAGATCTCCGGAGGCGCGATGGCGCGCAAAGCTGCCATGATGGCACCAGGCGCAAAACAGGGCGCTTTTCGTAATATTGATAGCATTCGCCAGCGTCGTTTTTATGCAACAAATGCAGTATGCTGCAAACATTGTTGCGGAGCTGGCCATATGGATTACTTCCCGATCTTCCTTAAATTGCAAGGCGCTTCCTGTTTGCTGGTGGGCGGCGGCGAGGTGGCGCTGCGCAAGGCGAGGCTTTTGCTGTCCGCCGGCGCGGAGCTGACGTTGGCGGCGCCGGAGTTGACGCCGGAGCTGGCCGAGATGGCGCGGCAGGGGCAGTTGACGCATTTGAGCGCCTGTTTCGAGCCGGCCCAAGTACGGGGCCGGCGCCTGGTGGTGGCCGCCACCAACGACCGCGAGATCAACCGCCAAGTGTCGATGTCCTGCCAGGCCTTGAATATCCCGGTCAATGTGGTGGACGACCCGGAATTGTCCAGCTACATCACCCCGGCCATCGTGGATCGTTCCCCCCTGCTGATCGCCGTCTCCTCCGGCGGCGGCGTGCCAGTGTTGGCGCGCTTGATTCGCGGCCGGCTGGAAAGCCTGATTCCCAGCGGCTTCGGCCGTCTGGCGCGCTTTGCCGCCGGGTTTCGCGACCGGGTCAAGGCCGGCATTCCCGACGTCGAGCGGCGGCGGGTGTTTTGGGAGTCGGTGCTGGAGGGGCCGCTGGCCGAGGCGGTGATCAACGGCGACGAAGCCGCCGCCGAGCAGGCGATGGAGCGCCGCTTGGAGAACGCCGACGCGCAGACGGCGCAGGGCGCGGTCTATCTGGTGGGCGCGGGACCGGGCAATCCGGATTTGCTGACCTTCCGCGCGTTGCGCTTGATGCAGCAGGCCGACGTGGTCTTGCACGACAATCTGGTGGCGCCGGAACTGCTGGAACTGGTGCGGCGCGACGCCGAGCGCATTTACGTGGGCAAGGCCAGGGCCAACCATGCGTTGCCGCAAGGCGACATCAATCTTTTGATGGTAGAACTGGCGCAACAAGGCAAGCGGGTGCTGCGGCTCAAGGGCGGCGATCCGTTCACCTTCGGCCGCGGCGGCGAGGAGATCGAGACGCTGGCGGCGCACGGCGTCGCCTTCGAAGTGGTGCCCGGCATCACCTCCGCCAGCGGGGCGGCGGCGTACGCCGGCATCCCGCTGACTCATCGCGACTACGCGCAGTCGGTGACCTTCGTCACCGGCCACAAGCAGGATGGCAGCATTCACCTTGACTGGCCGGCGTTGACTCGGCCGGCCCAGACCGTAGTAGTCTACATGGGGGTTTCCACCGCCCAGGAGTTGTGCCGGGCCTTCATCGAACACGGCAAGCCGGCGACGACGCCGGCCGCCGCGGTGGAGTGGGCCACCACCGAGCGTCAGCGCACGGTGGCGGGCACGCTGGAAGACCTGCCGGAACTGATGTCCAAACATCATATCGCGTCGCCCGCCCTGATCATCGTCGGCGAGGTGGTGGGCTTGGCGGATAAGCTGGGCTGGTACCGGAGCCGGGTGTGCTGACGTTTTTTTGCCGTTGCGCTGGCCGAGAAAAGCGCGCTATACAAGGCGGAGGGCCGCGGTTTAAAGCTGACGCCGGCCGCCTCTGGCGGAATACTGCTGATACAATGGCGGACTGACGTGTTGATCAACCTTTTTGCTTCAGCGTCCCGGCTCTGCGCCGACGACGCTGCCAACATGAAGAATCAGGCATGGTAGGTGTATTGATAATCGCGCATGGCGACCTGGGGCGCAGTCTGGCGGATTGCGCCAGGCATATCCTGGGCCGAGAGCCGGAAAATCTGGCGGTGATGGCGGTCGACAAGACCGATGACCCGGAAAGCAAGCAAGCCGAAGCCCAGTTGTTGGTGGACAGGCTGGACGCGGGCGACGGGGTGGTGATCCTGACCGATATGTATGGCGGCACGCCGTCCAATATCGCCAGCCGGCTGATCCGGCCGGGGCGGGTGGAGGCGGTGGCCGGGGCGAGCCTGCCCATGGTGGTCCGAGCCTTGTGCTATAGCAGCCAGCCGTTGGAGATCGTCGTCAGCAAGGCGATCACGGGCGGCCTGGAGGGCGTGCTTTATATTATTCCGGGGGAAGGCAATGCTGCGAATTGAAGTCGAAATCATCAACAAGCTCGGCCTGCATGCACGCGCTTCCAGCAAGTTCACCCAATTGGCCAGCCGCTATAAAAGCGATATCTTCATCGCGCGCAACAATCGCCGGGTCAACGGCAAGAGCATCATGGGCGTGATGATGCTGGCGGCGGCCAAGGGCGCGACCGTGGAACTGGAAGTGAGCGGGGAGGATGAGCAAGTGGCGCTGGACGCCCTGGTGGCCCTGATCAACAACCGGTTCGACGAGGCCGAATAAGCCGGAGTCTGAGGATGGGACGATGAGCATCATCCTGCACGGGGTGGCCATAGGCGGCGGCATTGCCATTGGCCGCGCCCATTTGATTTCGCGCAGCATGGACGATGTCGCGCATTATCTGCTGGACGACGAGGAAGTCCCGGCGGAATTGGCGCGTTTCGACGAAGCGATTCGCGACACCCGCAAAGAGCTGGAAATGCTGTGGGGCAGCATTCCTGAGAACGCGCCGGCGGAGCTGGGTGCCTTCCTGTCTTTGCACATCATGCTGTTGGGCGACGTCACCATCTCGCGCGAGCCGCGCGAAATCATAGAGAAACAGCGCTGCAACGCCGAGTGGGCGTTGAAGCTGCAATGCGAGTCCTTGGTCGAGCAATTCGACGCGATCGAGGAAGACTATCTGCGCGAACGCAAGAACGATGTGCTGCAAGTGGTGGAGCGCATTTTCAAGAACCTGGACGGCGACGTACCGCAGCTGCCGGCGCCGGAGGATCTGGTCGACGACCACATTCTGGTGGCGCACGATCTGTCGCCGGCCGACATGGTCTATTTCAAGGATTCCAACTTCGCCGCCTTCATCACCGACGTGGGCGGCGCCACCTCGCATACCGCGATTTTGGGGCGCAGCCTGGACCTGCCGTCGGTGATCGCCCTGCATCATTCGCGCGAACTGATCCGCGAAGACGAGCTGATCGTCGTCGACGGCTTGCAAGGCGTGGTGATCATCAATCCGGACGATTTGGTGCTGGCGGAGTATCGACGCCGGCTGCGCGCCTGGCGCGACGCAAGGCGCAAGCTGTCGTCCATCCGCAAATCCAACGCCAAGACCCAGGACGGCACCGCGATCGAACTGCTGGCCAATATCGAGCTGCCGCAGGACGTGGAAGACGTGCGCAAGTCCGGCGCGGTGGGCGTGGGCCTGTTCCGCAGCGAATTCCTGTTTCTGGGGCGCGACACCTTGCCGGACGAGGACGAGCAGTACGAGGCCTACCGGCACGTGGCGGAAACCCTGAAGGGTTTGCCGGTGACCATACGCACCATGGATCTGGGCGCGGACAAGAATCCGAAATGGCTGAACCACGCGGTGGCGGACAATCCGGCGCTGGGCCTGACCGGCATCCGTCTATGCCTGGCCGAGCCGCTGATGTTCCGCGCGCAGCTGCGGGCGCTGCTGCGCGCCTCGGTGCACGGCAAGATCAAGGTTCTGTTCCCCATGGTCAATTCCTTGCCGGAGCTGAAGCAGGCGCTGGCGCAGTTCGAATACGCGAAGCAGGAGCTGCGCGAGGAAAACATCGCCTACGCCGAGGACATCGAAGTGGGCGCGATGATTGAAATCCCGTCGGCGGCGCTGGTGGTGGGCAGCTTTCTCAAGCATATCGATTTTCTCTCGGTGGGCACCAACGATTTGATCCAGTACACGCTGGCGATCGACCGCAACGACGACTCTGTCAGCCATTTGTACGACCCCATCCATCCGGCGGTGCTGAAACTGATCCTGCACACCATCAAGGCCGGCATCAAGGGCGGGGTGCCGGTGTCGGTGTGCGGCGAGATGGCCGGCGACGCCCGGCTGACGCGTTTGCTGCTGGGCATGGGCCTGCGCAAGTTCTCCATGCATCCGGCCAACTTGCTGGCGGTCAAGCAACAGGTGCTCAATACCCACCTGGATCAGATCGCGCCGATTACGGCGCGCATGCTTAGAAGCGAAGACCCTGATAAAATCGCCGATCTTTTGCAACAATTGAATGCCGAGCCGGGTGTCTGATCCGGCTTTTTCCTTTCTTATGCTGAACGATCCCATCGACCTGAACGCCGTGCGGCGGGTGTTGGTCATCAAGCTGCGCCACCACGGCGACGTGCTGCTGACTTCTCCGCTGTTTTCCGCGCTGCAACAGCAGGCGCCGCATCTGGAGATCGACGCGCTGGTTTACCACGACACCCGGGAAATGCTGAGTCTGCATCCGGCTATCGCGCAACTGCACACCATAGATCGCGGCTGGAAAAAACGGGGGCCGCTGGGCCAGGCCCGGGCCGAACTGGCCCTGCTGAGCCAGTTGCGCGCCCGCGGCTACGATCTGGTGATCACGCTGACCGAGCATAATCGAGGCGCCTGGCTGGCGCGTCTGCTTGCGCCGCGCTGGTCTGTGGGCCCGCAGGGCCCTTACGGCCGCTTCTTCAAAAAGAGCTTCACCCACCGTTATTTGCAGGTGCCGGGCAATCGCCGCCACACGATTGAAATTCATCTGGACGCCTTGCGGCGCATCGGCGTGTATCCGGACGCAAGCCAGCGCGAGCTGGTTTTGGTGCCGGGGCACAACGCCGAGGCCACGCTGGCGGCCAAGCTGGCCGAGCGCGGTCTGCGGCCCGGCGCTTACATCCTGGTGCATCCGACCTCGCGCTGGTCGTTCAAGAGCTGGCCGGCGGAGAAAATGAGCGCCTTGATCGACGCCTTGAGCGCGCGCGGCGAACAACTGGTCTTGTCGGCCGCGCCGGGCGCGGAAGAAATGGCGATGATCGCCGACATCGAAGCGCGGCTGGAACGGCCGGTGGCCAGCCTGGCCGGCGCGCTGAGCTTGAAGGAGTTGGCGGCGGCGATAGACCAGGCGCGTTTGTACATCGGCGTGGATTCGGTGCCCATGCATATCGCCTCGGCGATGAAAACGCCGTGCGTGGCCTTGTTCGGGCCATCTGGCGATATCGAATGGGGGCCGTGGCAGGTGCCGCACCGCGTGGTGTCCGAGCCCATGCCCTGTCGCCCCTGCGGCAACGCCGGTTGCGGCGGAGGCTGGCAAAGCGAATGCCTGCAACGCATCGATGTGGACACGGTGTTGGCGGCGGTGGATGCGGTCTTGAAGGAAAGCGCATGAAGCGGCTGGCGATTATCCGGCAGAAGTACAATCCGGCGGGCGGCGCGGAGCGCATCGTCAGCGCCATCGTCAAGCAATTGCAGACCGGCGGCGAGTTCAGCCCGCTATTGATCAGCCGCAATTGGGAGAGCCTGCCGGGCGTGGAAACGCTGCGGGTCAAGCCATTTTATCTGGGCAGCGTCTGGCGCGACTGGAGCTTCGCCCGCGCCGCGCGCGCCGCGTGGACGCAGGCCGGCGCCGATCTGGTGCAATCGCACGAGCGCATTCCCGGCTGCCATGTGTTCCGCGCCGGCGACGGCGTGCACGCGGCCTGGTTGGACGCGCGGCTGGAAGGCCGGCCCTGGTGGCGGCGGCTGAGCACCTTTTGCAATCCTTACCACCATTTCATGCTGCGCACCGAGCGCGCGATGTTCCGGCATCCGGCCTTGCGTGCGGTGATTTGCAATTCGGCCTTGGTGCGCGACGACGTGGTCGGCCGTTTCGGCGTGGATCCGAAGCGCTGCGCGGTGATCCACAACGGCGTGGACAGCGGGTTTTTCAATCCGGCGGCGGCGCGCGAGCAGAGGGTGGCGCTGCGCGAGCATTACGGCATTCCGCCGGAGGCGCCGACGCTGGTCTACGTGGGCTCCGGTTTCGAGCGCAAGGGCGTGGAGCAGGCGCTGCGCGCCGTCGCGCCGCACGCCGCCGTGCATCTGGTGGTGGTGGGCGGAGACAAGAAGCTGGCGCGCTATCAGCGGCTGGCGGCCCGGCTGGGTTTGTCCGAGCGCGTACACTTCACCGGTCCGCAGCGCGATGTGCGCAGCCATTACGGGCTGGCGGACGGCTTCATCCTGCCGACGCTGTACGAGCCGTTTGGGTCGGTGGTGATCGAGGCGATGGCCTGCGGTTTGCCGGTGCTGACCAGCACGCGTTGCGGTGGCGCGGAGCTGCTGGAGCCGGGCGTCACCGGCTGGTTGGCCGCGGCGGGAGACGCCGCCGCCTGGCAAGACAATGTGGCGGCCTGGCTGGCCGCGCGCGCGGACTGGCCGCGCAGCGGCGAGCTTGCGCGCGCGCGGGTGGCGGGTTTGAGCGAGGGCGCTATGGTGGCGCAGATGCTGGCCTTGTACCGGGAGCTGTCGCTTGGCGACGGCGAAGGCGGGGCCGGAGAATGAGGCCGGGACGTTTTCCCGGGCGTTTGCTGATTTTCACGGCGCTGTTGCTGAGGCTGCCCTGGCAATGGCTGCGCCGCAAGCCGGATCTCGAGCGCACGCGCCGGGTATTGATCCTGCATCAGTTTCTGCTGGGCGACGCCTTGATGGCGACCAGTCTGTTGGCCAAGGCGCGCGAGCGTTTTCCCAAGGCGGAGATCGTGCTGGCCTGTCCGCCGGGACAAGCGCCGTTGTATGCGTCGCGGCCGTACGGCATTCGGGCGCTGCCCTGGCAGCCGCGCGATTTTGCCTCGATTCGGCGCTTGTTCGCCGAAGCGCGCTTCGATATCGCCTACCTGATGGGCGAAAACCGGCTCAGCTTTCTCGCCCGCGCGATAGGCGCCCGCTGGATCGTGGGCTTTGCCGGCGAAACGCCGCGCTATAAAAACTGGCTGCTGGACGAGGCGGTGGCGTACGCCGGGCAGCCGGAAGCCTGGACCGATACCGCCGCGCGCTTGATCGACGGACCCGAGCCCCAGCCGTTTCGTTTGCGGGATTGGCCGGTAGCGGCTGAAGGGCTGCCGCCCTTGCCGCCGCGTTTCGTCGTACTGCACGTGGGCGCGAGTTCGGCGACCCGCTTCTGGCCCGCGGCCAGTTGGAACCGGGTCGCGGCCACGGCTCGGGCTTGCCGTTGCGTGGTGTTGTGGTCGTGCGGGCCGGGGGAGCAGCATCTGCTATCGGCCGTCGAGCTGGGGCCGGACGATATCGTCATGGCCGGCACGCTGAGCCTGGCGCAATTGCGCTCCGTCTTGAGCCGCGCCCGCGCCTGCGTGTGTCCGGACACCGGCATCGCGCATCTGGCCAAAGTGGCGGGCGCGCCCTTGCTGATGTTGTTCGGGCCGGGCAGCGAGACCTTGTTCGGCGCGAGCCGGTTTTTCTCCGGCTTCACCTGCGTCGGCGTCGGCCCGGCATGGTTTCCCTGCCGCAATCAGCGCAGCGTGCATTATCGCGATGTCGATTGGGCCTTGCGTTGTTTCAGAAAATTTGGCGATCAGGCCGGCGAATGCCGCCAGGCGCAGTGTATGGCGGCGCTGCCTGCCGGGCAGGTGGCCGAAACTTTGGAAAAACTTCTGCATGAATGATCATCTGAGCTTAGAGCCGCGCTGGCATAGCCGTTTGGCCATCGGCCTGTCCTTGTTGTTTCTGACCTTGGCCAGCGTGTCTCATACGATTGCGCTGCGTTATGTGATCCTGTTGTTGATGCTGGTTCTGGTGGCGAAAGACTATCCCGAACTCAAACGCCACTGGCGCGAGCAGCGCGGGCCTGTCGCGGCCATCGGCGCGTTCCTGTTGTTCGCCTGGCTGCATAGCGTGTCGCTCTCGATGTGGCCGGAAGCCTCCGCCGGCGAGTTCCGCAGCCAGCTATTGATGGGAGGCTTGTGGTTTGTGGCGGGCCTGGCTTTGTTCCGCCCCCCTCGGCGCTGGACGATTTCGGACTTGGTCATCCTCGCCGGTTGCGTCTTGGCCTTGACCGAGTTTAGCCATGGCGCTTATGTCTATCTGACTACGGGCTTGTGGCCGTATAACGAGGTGTACACCACCGCCACCAAGCTGGAATTCACCTTCTTCATGAACTTTGTATTGGCCTTCGTCGTGGCCGCGTTTTGCTTTGGACAACGCGGGACCCATCCGCTCACGCGCTTTCCCCGCTGGTCGCTATGCTTGGCTGCGGCTTTGATTCTGTTTGTCAGCCTCAAGGCGGGCGCGCGCAACGGCATGATCGGTCTTGTCTACCTGATGCTGTCCATGCTGCTGGTGTATTCCGTGTTTGAAGGGCTGAAGATAGGCTGGGGCAAGACTTTGCTCATTGCCGGCGTGGTCCTGGCCGCGGCGGGCAGCATCGCCGCGTATACGATCAAGCAGGATAGCCGGAATCAGGTGTTTGTGGAGTCGGCGACTGCCGGATGGCACTATGCCGACACCAAGGCCTGGCTGCGGATGGAGCCCTATCCTAAGTTGTCAAATGGCATGCCGGTAGATGATTCTGCTTATGAGCGAGTGGCCTGGATTCACAGCGGCCTGGACCTCATCGCGGCCAAGCCCATGGGTTATGGCTATAGCCGCAACGCCTTCACCAATGCGCTGACGGCGACGGGGCACCCCAATCAGGTGGGCCACAGCCACAGCGGTTTCATCGACCTTGGCGTGGGCCTGGGCGTGATCGGCGTCGCGCTGTGGCTGGCGTTTTGCGGCGTGCTGATCTGGACCGGCTATCGGGCCTTCCGTCTGCGCCGCGACACCTTGGGTCTGGTCTTGATGTTGGTGACCTGCGGCTTTCTCGGACGCATGTTGCTGGAAAGCGTGAACAAGGATCATATGCTGCATCTCTTCTTGTTCACCGCCGCCGCCTTGCTGGCGGAGTTGAGACAGCGGGAGAAAGGCGCCGCGCATGCGTGATTGGGTGCTGTTCACCGAGTCTTCCCCCAATGTCGGCGGGCAGGAGTTGCAGTTGATGCAGCAGATGCGCCTGCTGGGAGAGCGCGGTTTTCGTACGGTGCTGGCCTGCCGGCCGCAGACGCGAGTGATGGAGGTGGCTTGTCAACGCGGGCTGGAGGTGCTGCCGCTGCGCTTTCGCAACAGCCTCCACATGCCGTCCATCTTGGCCTTGAGCGCTTGGATGCGCCGTCATCGTCCGCGGCTGGCCATTTGCCACAGCGGCCACGACAGCAATAATCTGGCCATTGCCGCGCGGCTAATGGGGTGCGGCCGGCCCTTTCTGCTGCGCTCGCGCACTTATCAGCCGGGTCAGGCGTCGGCCTGGAGCTATAACCAGCTGATGGACGCGACCATGTTGCCCAGCGCCTATCTGAAGCGTTGTTTGCTGGAGAACCCGGCCATCCGCCCTGAAAAGCTGCATGTGGTCTATCCCGGCATTGATTTCTCCGCCTTGGATCAGGCCGCCGCGCAGCCCTTGCCGGCGGAGCTGGAGCAATGGCTGTCCCGTTCTTCCGGCCCTCTGCTGGTGCAGGCGGCGATGTTGCGCGGCGAGAAGGGGCACAGGACGGTGTTGGCGGCCTTGGACTTGCTGAGAGACAAGTGGCCGGATGCGCGTTATCTGATTGCCGGAGAAGGGCCGGAGCAGCAGGCGATCGCCGGGCTGGCGCGGCAGTTGGGTTTGCAGGATAGAGTGTTGTTGGCCGGGGTGGTGAGCCCGGTGGCCGCCTTGTTGGCGCGCGCCGACCTGGTGTTGATGCCGTCCAGCTACGAGCCGCTGGGCATGTCGCAGATCGAGGCGCTGGGCCTGGGCGTGCCGGTGATCGCCAGCGACACCGGCGGCATTCCCGAGACCATGCGCAATGGCGAAACCGGCGTGTTGGCGCCGCCGGAGGATAGCGCCGCCTGGGCCGCGGCGATCGACCAGGCGCTGAGCCGGCCGGAGATGATGAAAGCCTGGGCGCAAGCCGGGCGCGTCGATGTGCGCGCCCGCTTCGCGCCGGAGCGGAACGTGCGGCGGATCCTGGAACTCAGCGGCCTGGATGCGCCGGGGATTTGACGACTGGCTTGATGACCGCCCGCGGACGCGGGCGTTGGATGATAGGAACGAATGAAGAATTCTTTGCAAAGCAACTGGGCGATTTATCGCCGTTTGCTGGGATATTTGGGCCGTTACTGGAAGGTCTTCCTGATCTCGCTGGTGTCGATGACGGTGGCGGCCTTGACCGAGCCGGCCTTCGCCCGCCTGATGAAGCCCTTGATCGACAGCGGTTTCGTCAACCGCGATCCGCATGCGATCGCCTGGGTGCCCTTGGCCATCATCGGCGTGTTCGCGGTGCGCGGCGTCACCAGCTTCATCAATGAATACACCTCCAGCTGGCTGACCGGCCACTTGGTGCAAACGCTGCGCGAACAGATGTTCGCCAAGATGCTGCGTCTGCCGGTGCAATACTATGCCGACAACCAGTCCGGCCGTCTGGTGTCGCGGATTTCCTACGACGTCAACCAGGTGACCGAAGCCGGCTTCAGCGTGATCACGGTCACGGTCAAGGACGGCGTCACCGCGGTCAGCCTGCTGGCCTGGCTGCTGTATATAGACTGGCAGCTGACCTTGATCTGCTTGCTGGTGCTGCCGATTGTCTCCCTGTGCATGCGGGTGGTGGGCAAGCGCCTGCGCAATCTATCGCGCGAGAACCAGCAGAATATGGCCATGTTGACCCAGGTGCTGGGCGAGGGCATCAGCTGCCAGCGCGTGATCAAGGTCTATGGCGGCGAAGCGCGCGAGAGCGAGCGTTTTCAGCAGGCGGCGGCGGCCATCCGCCGCAACGCGGTTAAGCAGAGCGCGGCCACGTCCGCCAACACCGGCATCACGCAGTTGATGATTGCCTGCGCGCTGGCCGCCATCCTGTATTTCGCCACGCTGCGTGCCCAAGGCGGCGCTTTCACCGCCGGCGATTTCATGTCCTTTCTGACCGCGATGATGTTGTTGTTCGCGCCGGTCAAGCGCATCACCGGCATTGCCCAGGCGATGCAACGTGGCTTGGCGGCGGCGGAATCGGTCTTCGATTTTCTCGATCTGCCGGAAGAGCCCGATCACGGCCGCACCGCCTTGCCGCGCACGCGCGGCAAGCTGCAGCTCTCAGGGGTTAACTTCCGCTATCCGACGGCGGAGCGGCAGGTGCTGCGCGACATCAATTTGCAGGTCCATCCCGGCGAGACCGTCGCCCTGGTGGGCTCGTCCGGCAGCGGCAAAACCACCTTGGTCAGCTTGATTCCGCGGTTTTATGATCCGGACGGCGGCGAGATCCGTCTGGACGATGTGCGCCTGCAGGACATGCCCTTGAGCGATCTACGCCGGCATATCGCCATGGTCAGCCAGGACGTGGTGCTGTTCAACGACAGCGTGGCGGCCAATATCGCTTACGGCGAAGCCTCGTTCAGTCGCGAGGCGGTGGAGGAGGCCGCGCGCGCGGCCAATGCGCTGGAGTTCATCGAGGCGATGCCGGAAGGTTTCGACACCCTGATCGGCGAAAACGGCGTGCGTCTGTCCGGCGGACAGCGTCAGCGGCTGGCGATTGCCCGCGCTTTGTTGAAGAACGCGCCCTTGCTGATTCTGGACGAGGCGACTTCGGCGCTGGACACCCAGTCCGAACGGCTGGTGCAGAGCGCGCTGGAAAACCTGATGAAGAACCGCACCACCATTGTGATCGCCCATCGGCTGTCGACGATAGAGAACGCCGACCGCATCGTGGTGATGCATCAGGGCGAGATCGCCGAAGAGGGCTCGCACGCGCAGTTGCTCGCGCGTGACGGGCTCTACGCCAAGCTGCACAGCCTGCAGTTCAAGGACGAGGACGCCGCCGCGGATTGAACGGGCGCTGCGACGAAATCAAGCCGGCCAGGGCGGGAGCCATGGCCGGCTTGACTGCATCGAGGACTCAGAACGCGTTTACGACTCGCAAGCTAAGACGTCAGAGTTTGATTTCGAACAGCGGATCTTGCGGCGCCAGCCGACGACCGTTTTCCTGAATGGTGTGCCAGACCGGCTGGCCTTGCACTTGGGATTGAACGTCGCGCGCCAGCGAGCAATAGGCTTCGCGATTGCATTCGCTGGAATAGGCCCGCAACAAGGTGACCTTGGCCGGCAGATCGTCCGGATTGTCTCGCAGCGAATCTTTCAGCACCCGCACCGCGTCGCGGGTGCGGCCGTAGGCGAGAAAAACCTCCGCCTCGCCCACCGGATCGATGCCGCGTTGGCACGGCTTGGTGTAACGTATTTTCTTCCATAAGAATCGCAGGGCGTAATATCCCGCCATCAGTCCAAAACTGGCGGCAAACGCGCTCAACGCTACCATGTGGCTTCTCCCCTTCCGCTTTGCAACGACTTGGCCTCGCCGGCGGCTCCCCGACATTGTGCGCTCTGGCTTCAAGCTTTGCGCGGGGTGTCCCTGCCGGCCTTCTCCATCTCCAGTAGATTCATTATTCTGATGAAGCGGCGCAAGCGGCAATCCGTAGAAATCCTTATTGAATCTGTACCGATGCCGTTTGAGCGCTAACTATTATTGTTCAGTATTTTCTCGAGTATCGCAGAGGGCAGGCCGGCCTGAATAGCGGCTTGGCCCAGTTGTTGCAATAGCACGAACCGGATGGTGCCGGCTTCCACCTTCTTGTCGTGGCTCATCAGCTCCAGCCAGCGCGCCAGCGGCATCTGCGGGCTCTTGACCGGCAGGCCGGCGGCGGCCACCAGGCTGCGCACGCGTTCGACGTCGGCGGCGGACAGCCAGCCCAGTTCGGCGGACGCGGCGGCGGCCAGCACCATGCCGGCGCCTATGGCTTCGCCATGCAACCAGACGCCGTAGCCCAGGCCGGCCTCGATGGCGTGGCCGAAGGTGTGGCCCAGGTTGAGCAGCGCGCGCACGCCGTGCTCTTTTTCATCCTGGCCGACGATGTCCGCCTTCATCTCGCAGCTGCGCTTGACCGCGTGCTGCAGCGCGTCGGGATCGCGCGCGCGCAGGCGCGGCATATTGTCCTCCAGCCAGCCGAGGAAGGCGGCGTCGCCCAGCAGGCCGTACTTGATCACCTCGGCGAGGCCGGCGGACAGCTCGCGTTCCGGCAGCGTATCCAGCAGCGACATATCGGCGATCACCGCCTTGGGCTGGTAGAACGCGCCTATCATGTTCTTGCCCTGCGGATGGTTGATCGCGGTCTTGCCGCCGACCGAGGAGTCGACCTGCGCCAGCAAGGTGGTGGGGATCTGGATGAAGGGCGCGCCGCGTTGATAGCAGGCGGCGGCGAAGCCGGTCATGTCGCCGATGACGCCGCCGCCCAGCGCGATCAAGGTGGTCTTGCGTTCGGCGTTGCGCGACAGCAGCGCGTCGAAAATCAGGTTGAGTGTGTTC
The DNA here is from genome assembly GCF_057808735.1 of Chromobacterium sp. FG89. NCBI lineage: Bacteria > Pseudomonadati > Pseudomonadota > Betaproteobacteria > Neisseriales > Chromobacteriaceae > Chromobacterium > Chromobacterium sp. FG89. The sequence goes on from NZ_JBMDIQ010000015.1 coordinate 111,371, forward strand.
CAGTCCTTGTGCCGCTCGCCATCCGGCAAGACGACGCTGAAGGAGTCAATCCGGTGTTTGGCCAGCGCCTGTTGCAGCCCGGCCAGATACAGCGGCGCCACGGTCTCGTTGCTGACGATGGCGACCTTGGGCAGGGGCAGATGGGGAAGCAGCAACTCGACCTGTTCCAGCAAGTCCCGGCCAATGTGAATCGGGTAACGGGTGTCGGGCAGGATCAGGTCGAGGGTAATCACAATCAGCTTCCTTGTTCGGGACGGTGTTTGGGGGGGAGGCCGGCCAATTGCTCCATCAGGCGGGCAACCAGCAGGCTGACATTCTGCTGCGTGGTGTCGACGACGATGTCGGCCACCTCGCGATATAAGGGGTCTCGCTCCTGGAACAGGCTTTCCAGCTTGGCCCTGGGGTCGGCGATCTGCAGCAGGGGACGGTTCTTGTCGTGCAGAGTGCGGGCCAGCAAATCGTCTATCGTGGCGCGCAGATAGATGACGGTGCCGTGCGCCGCCAGGCAGGCGCGGTTTTGCGGACGGATGATGGCGCCGCCGCCGGTGGCCAGCACGATGTTGTCCAGGCGGGCGAGGTCGGCGATGACCGAGGTTTCCCGGTCGCGGAAGCGCAACTCGCCTTCGATATCGAAGATGGTCGCGACGCGTACGCCGGTCCTGGCCTCGATCTCGTGGTCAGAGTCGTAAAAGGTTTTGTCGGTGCGCCGCGCCAAAGCTCGGCCTACCGTGGTCTTGCCCGCGCCCATCAAGCCGACCAGAAAAAAATTGCCTGCCGGTTTCTCCATGGCAGGCATTGTAGCCGAGCTTGGCCGCGCTGTCTTTCGGCGTTGCAGCAGCGCCGGGGGGCGCTGCGCAGCCGGGGTTTTATTGATTATTGCCGCTCAGGTCTTCCACCACGCGCGGCGTGATGAAGACCAGCAACTCGGTGCGGTTATCGTACTTTTGCGAGCTGCGGAACAGCGCGCCCAAGATGGGAATGTCGCCGAGCAGCGGCACTTTATTGACGACATCGCTGATCTGCTGCTGGTAGATGCCGCCGATCACCACCGTGCCGCCGTTCTCCACCAGCACCTGGGTGTTGACCTTCTTGGTGTCCAAGGCCGGGGTGCCGCCCACGCTTAAGGTGGGGCTGACGCTGTCCTTGTTGACCTTGATGTCCAGCATCACGTGATTGTCCGGCGTGATCTGCGGCTTGACGTTCAGGCTGAGCACTGCCTTCTTGAACGAGGTGGAGGTGGCGCCGCTGGACGAGGCTTCCTGGTAGGGAATCTCGGTGCCCTGCTCGATGGTGGCTTCCTGCCGGTCCGCGGTCATGATGCGCGGGCTGGAAATCACCCGGCCTTTGTTCTCGGTCTGCAGCGCCTGCAGTTCCAGGCCGATGATGGCGGATTTGCCCACGCTATAGAGCGCGGTCAGCGAGCCTGCCGGGTTGGTGATTGGCAGGTTGACGCCGGGGGAAATGACATAGGGGGCTTGGGCGGCATTACCCACGATACCTAGGCGGCCATTGGCATTGTTAATTGCATTACCCAACCCGCCGCCGGAAATGATGCCGGTGCCGCCGACGCGGTCGAAGGCCAGCTTGACGCCCAGGTTGCGGCTCCAGTTGTCGGTGGCCTCGACGATGCGCGCCTCGATCAGCACCTGTTTCACCGGCACATCGGTCTTGCCGATGATGTCGCGGATCTTGTCTATGGTGCTGCCGGTGTCGTTGATGATCAGGGTATTGGTCTTGGGGTCGATCAGCGCGCTGCCGCGCTCGGTCAGGATGCTTTCCTTCTTGCCCGTGGTGTTCGTGCCGTCCAGCACCTTCTTGAAGTCCTCCGCCGAGCGGTAGCGCAGCACGAAGGTTTCCGAGCGCACCGGCTCCAGCGTGGCCAGTTGCTGCCTGGCCTCCTGCACCTGCTTGTCGCGCGCCAGCAGTTCTTCGCGCGGCGCGATCTGGATGATGTTGCCGGCGCGGCGCTGGTCCAGGCCCTTGGTCTGCAGGATCAGGTCCAGCGCCTGGTCCCAGGGCACGTCTTTCAGCCGCAGCGTGATATTGCCGTTGACGGAATCGCTGGTGACGATGTTGAGGCCGGTGAATTCGGCGATCACCTGCAGGACGGTGCGCACTTCGATGTTCTGGAAGTTCAGCGACAGCTTGTCGCCCTTGTACTGCGGTTTCTGGTTGGCGTCGGCGCTGGCCGCCGACTCCGGCGCCGGCCGGCGGATTTCAACGACCAGCTGCCCGTCGGTCTGGTAGGAGGAGAAGTCCCAGTCTCCCTGCGGCTGAATCTGGATGCGGCTGTTGCCGCCCTGGTTGCGGGCGTCGATCTTGGATACCGGGGTGCCGAAGTCGGCAACGTCCAGCCGGCGCTGGTTCTGCCTGTCCAGCTGAGTGCCCAGCACGTCCACCAGCAATTGCTTGCCTTCGCGGCGGATGTCGACCGGGGTGTTGGCGGACGGCAGTTTGATCTCCACCCGGCCTTCGCCGTTCTTGCCGCGGCGGAAGTCCAGTGCCAGCGGCTGGGCGCCGGCGATCTGGACCGGGCTTGGGCGCGCGGCGCTTTGCGCGCTGGCGGCGGGGCGCTCCACCGGCGTGGCGGCCTGGGCGGCGCTGCCGAGATTCGGGTTCAGCGTAACCCGCAGCGTGTTGCCGGACACGCTGCTGCTGTACAGCGCGTTGCGGCTCAGGCTCAGCACCAGCCGGGAGCGGCCGTTGGCCTCCACCGCCACCGCGGATTTGACCAGCGGGCCGCCGAAGTCCTGCTGCGGCTTGGCCAGCTTGACGCTGGCGCCGGCGAAGTCGAAGGCGATGCGCGGCGGGTTGGCGATGGCGAAGCTGTTGGGCTGGACGGCGGGGCCGTCAAAGCTGACCTGCAGCACCTGCTGGTCGCCGTCGCCGTTGGCCAGCTGGATCGCGGTGATCGCCGGACCGGCGTAGGCGAAACCGAACAGCAGGGACAGGCCCAGCCCCGACAACCGTTTGATGGAGTGCTTGCTCATTTGTTTTGCCCTTGTTCGTCCAGGTACATGCTGGTGTTGCGCTGCACCCATTCTCCGTTCAAATCTTCCACGGTCTCAGTCAACTGGATGTCCGTGTCGCCGACTTTCTTGATCTGGCCGAAATTGGGGCCGACGAAATTGCCGGCCTGAACGCGGTAAATCGAGCCTTCGGGCGTGCGCACCAGGCCGTAGTTGGCGCCGCCGCGGCGGATGACGCCGACAATCTTCAACTTGTCCAGATCGTAGTTTTCCAGCGCCTCGCGCGGCCGTTTCATATCCGGCGCGTTCGCCAGGTTCTGATTCTTGGCCGCGGCGAGCTTCTGCGCGTTGAAGGGGTCGAGCAAGTCGAAGGCCTGGTAGGCGAACGGCTGGTAGGACTGCGCCTGGGGCAGCGGTTCGATCTGGCCGCGCAGGCCCTGGGTGCTGGTTTGCATCCACAGGCGCAGATCGTCGGTGTCGCCGCTGCCGCAGGCGGCAAGCAGCAAGGGCAGTAAGCAAGCGAGAGTTCTTGTCATGGGCTGTGCGGCTCACTTGTTGGGAGGGGCCGCCTGCGCGGTCCGCTCCTCGGGCTCCAGCGCGCGGAAAGTCTTGGCGGTGGCGTCCATGGTCAGGCGCGCGCCCTTGGGATCCGGCGTCAGGCTGATGTCGGCTATGGTGACGATGCGGGACAACTGCGCCACATCGCTGACGAAGGCGGCCAGGTCGTTATAGCTGCCGGTCAGGCGAATGGTGATCGGCACTTCCGCCATCTCGGCCGTCTTGATTTCCGGGTTGGGCCGGAACAGCTCGAACTGTAGCCCGCGGCCGATGCCGGCCTGGTTGATCTCGGTCAACAGCGTGTCCATGTTCGACTTGGTCGGCAGCTGCTTGAGCAGGGCGCCGAAGGAGGCGTCGATTTCCTTCAACTGCTGTTGCAGCGCGTCCAGGTTGACCGCCTGGCGCTTCTTGTCGACATAAGTCTGCTTGAGCTGCTCTTCCTGTTGCTTGGCGGCGTTGAGGCGGTCCAGTTCCTCGCTGAGCACGAAGAAATAACCGAGGCCGACGAAACAGGCGACCAGCAGCGCCAGCGCGATGGCCTGGCCTTGCAACGGCCAGTTGGTGATGTCCTTGGGGTCCAGCGTGCGCAATTCGTCCAGCGTCATGGCTTGGCTCCGGGTGAGGCGGGCTTGCCGGCTTTGGGCGGGGCGGCTTCGCGCAGGCTGCAGTTCAGGGTGAATTCGTTGGCGCGCTGGCCGTTGATGTTGGAGGCCTTCACTTCGACCAGCACCGGCGTGTCAAAGACGTTGGATTGGGCCAGGCTGCGCATATAGTTGGAGACCCGCGCGCCGGACAAGGCGTAGCCGGACAGCGTGAACTGGTTGCCGGCCTGCTTGAAGCTTCTCAGATAGACGCCGTCCGGGGTTTGGCGCACCAGTTGGTCGAAGACGTGCACGCCTTCGTTGCGGCCCTGTTCCAGCCGTTCCACCAGCTGTTTGCGCGACAGCAGATCGTCGCGCTGCTTCTTCAAGGTGCCGATATTCTTGATCTGGTTGTCCAGCTTGGCGATTTCGCCCTGCAGGAAATCATTGCGCTGCTGCTGATGGGACAGGCGGCCGCCGATGATCAGATAGCTGAGCACCACCAGGGCCAGCGAAGCCACCAGCGTCAGGCCCAGCATCACCTGGAAGCGCAGCCGGTGCGCGGCTTTTTTCTGTTCGCGGTGGGGGAGGAGGTTGATGCGTATCATCAGTCGAACCTCCGCATGGCCAGGCCGCAGGCCACCAGCAAGGCCGGCGCGTCCATCAGCAGTTCCTTCAGACGGATATGGCTGGATTGCACCATGGTGCTGAACGGGTTGGCGATCATGGTGCTGATCTGGGTGCGGCCAGCCACCGCGTCGTCCAGGCCCGGCAGCATGCTGCAGCCGCCGGCCAGCAGGATGTAGTCGACGCGCAGGTATTGCGACACGCTGACCGTGGTGTAGAAGAACTGCAGCGCGCGCTGTATCTCCTGGGCCAGAGAATCGACGAAGGGATGCATCAGTTCGGATTCATAGCCGTCCGGCAGGCTCATCCCGCGTTTGCCGCTTTCCGCTTCTTCGTAGCTGATGCCGTAGCGGCGCTGGATGTCGCGTGTCAATTGCTGGCCGCCAAACACCTGCTCGCGATAATAGACTTGCTGGTTGTTGCGGATGACGTTGCAGTGGATGCGGGTGGCGCCGATGTCGAACAGGGCGAAGGTCTGGTTCATGCCCTGTTCCGGCAATTGTTGTTCGACCTGCTCGAAGGCCGTCATCATGGCGAAGGATTCGACGTCCACCACCTGGGCGCGCAGGCCGGCCATCTCCACCACCGCCACGCGCTCCTCCACTTTCTCTTTGCGGGCGGCGCAGAGCAGCACTTCCAGATCGTCGATGCTGGACGGCGCCGGCCCCAGCACCTGATGGTCCAGATTCACCTCTTCCAGCGGGAAGGGAATGCTCTGATTGGCTTCGGATTCGATCAATTCCGCCAGGTTGTCGGTCTGGCTGACCGGCACCAGCAGCTTCTTGTAAATCGCCATCGCCGTGGGGATGGCGATGGCGACGTGGCGGGTGGGGCTGCCCAGCCGTTTCCAGGCGCGGCGCAGGGTTTCCGCGATGCCCTCGATATCCACCAGATTGCCGTCGCTGATCGCGTCCTTGGGCAAGGCTTCGATCACATAGCGTTCGACCTGGCAGTTTTTCCCCGAGCGTGAAAGCTCCACCAGTTTGACGGCGGTGCTGCTGATATCCAGTCCCAACATTGGAACATTTTTAGCCTTAGCCAATCCAAGTTGTTCTAGCCAGGGAGGGGCGGCTTTGAGTTTGTCGATGAGCATCAGGTGCCTCGATTGGTCCTATGCGACAGTTTTTTGGCCTGTCGCTGCCATTGTTTGTCTTGCGTGCTTTCACAAGACGTTATAATCCGGTTTCCAGTGAAAGCCCATTGTAAATATGCTAAGACGAATCCTTGCAATACTTGCAGGTCTGTTTCTAGGTGGAGCCGTATTGGTTGCTGGCGCAGGCGCCATTGCAATCATCATAACCTACCCGCGCTTGCCGAGTCTTGATGTACTGACGGACTATCGTCCGAAAATTCCCCTTCGCGTATATTCCGCCGACAATCAACTGATAGGCGAATTCGGCGAAGAGCGTCGTTCCTTCTCCCGCATCCACGAAGTGCCGCAGCTGATGAAACAGGCGGTGATGGCGGCCGAAGACGAACGTTTCTACCAGCACAGCGGCGTCGATTACGTCGGCGTGGTGCGCGCCGCGGTCGGCAATCTGGTGTCAGGACACGCCCGTTCCGGCGCCAGCACCATCACCATGCAGGTGGCCAAGAACTTCTTCCTGTCCAGCGAGAAAACCTTTACCCGCAAGTTCAACGAAGCGCTGCTGGCCTTCAAGATCGAACACACGCTGAGCAAGGACCAGATCCTGGAGCTGTACTTCAACCAGATCTATCTGGGCCAGCGCGCCTACGGCTTCTCCGCCGCGGCGCAGGCCTATTACGGCAAGCCGCTGGCGGATCTGTCCGTGGCGGAAATGGCGATGCTGGCCGGCCTGCCCAAGGCCCCGTCCGCCTACAACCCCATCGTCAATCCGGACCGCGCCCGTCTGCGTCAGCAATACGTGTTGCGCCGGATGCGCGAGCTTAATTTCATCACCCAGGAGCAATACGACGCCGCCTTGGCCGAGCCGATGAAGCTGGCCAGCCAGAGCGCCGACAGCAGCAGCCAGCCGGCGCAGTATGTGGCGGAAATGGTGCGCCAGGCGATGTACGAGCGCTATCGCGAATCGGCGTATACCGAAGGCTTCAAGGTCTACACCACCCTGGACAGCCGTCATCAGAAATGGGCGTACGACGCCCTGCGCGCCGGCCTGGTGGATTACGACCGCAAAATGGGCTATCGCGGCCCGGAAAGCACGGTGGAACTGTCCGGCGCCGAAGGCGAGCAGCAGACCGAAGCGCTGGACGACGCCATCAGCGAACTGCGCGACAGCGGCGACATGCTGCCGGCCATCGTGCTGTCCGCCAGTCCGTCGGAAGTGCGCGCCTATATGCGCGGCGGCAAGGTGGCGGTGATCAAGGGCAACGGCCTGGACTTCGCGCGCCGCGCGCTGGGCGGCAAGGTCAGCGCCGCGCAGCAGATCCGCCGCGGTTCGGTGATCCGCATCCGCGCGCATGAAAAAGGCTATTGGGAAATCGTGCAGATGCCGGAAGTGGAAGGCGCCTTCGTGTCCATGGACACCCGCAGCGGCGCGATCCGCGCGCTGGTGGGCGGCTTCGACTTCAACCGCCGCAGCTTCAACCATGTGACCCAGGCCTGGCGTCAGCCCGGTTCCACCTTCAAGCCCTTCATCTACTCCGCCGGCATCGAACGCGGCCTGACGCCGTCTACGATGATCAACGACGCGCCGCTGTCGGTGGTGGGCGCGGACGGTCAGCGCTGGGAGCCCAAGAACGACAACGGCAAATTCGCCGGCATGATCACCATGCGCACCGGCCTGACCCAGTCCAAAAACCTGGTGTCGGTGCGGGTGCTGATGGCCACCGGCACCGATTACGCCCAGCAGTACATCCAGCGTTTCGGCTTCGCCGCCAAGCAGCATCCGGCCTATCTGACCATGGCGCTGGGCGCCGGCGCGGTGACGCCGCTGCAAATGGTGGAGGGCTACTCGGTGTTCGCCAACGGCGGTTACCGCAGCAAGGGCTATTTCATCGACCGCATCGAAGACCAGTCCGGCCGCGTGCTGGCCAAGACCGTGCCCACCGTCGCCGGTCAGAACGCGCCGCAGGCGATAGACCCGCGCAACGCCTTCATCATGAGCTCCATGCTCAAGGACGTGGTGCGCTACGGCACCGGCTACCGTGCGATGAGCCTGGGCCGCACCGATCTGGCCGGCAAGACCGGCACCACCTCGGATTGGAAGGACGCCTGGTTCGTCGGCTACAACCCCAATCTGGTGGCCGCCGCCTGGGTGGGCTTCGATCAGCCGCGCTCGCTGGGCCGTTACGGCTACGGCGGCACCGCGGCGCTGCCGGTATGGATCAACTACATGGCCAACGCGCTCAAGGGCCAGCCGGAAGTAGACATGCCGGTGCCGGAAGGCCTCGTGGTCAAGGCCGGCGCCGGCCAGCGCGGCGGCGACGAGTACTACTACGAAGAGTTCCAGAAGACCAATCCGGAGCTGAAAGTGGACAACCACGGCGCGGTGCCGGGCGCAGGCGGCGACGCCAGCGGCGGCGCCAGCGAGACGCCGGACAAGCCGGCTGCTCAGGATGCGGTGGAGAACGTCAAAGACCAGCTGTTCTAAGAACGTATTTACGATCTCGCGAGCTAAGGCGAGACAAGGCGAAAACGGCTGAGAAAGCGGAATGTACACGTGGTACATGAGCATTTCGAAGATGGTTTCAACGCCGTATCGCCGACGCGCAGCAGATCGTAAACAGGTTCTAAAAACGTGTTCCATTCAATGCTGCATAGCCCCGCCTTCCGGCGGGGCTTTTTCTTGGCGTCGGCTCAGATCACGCCTTGAGCCAGCATCGCCGCGGCCACCTTGCCGAAGGCCGCCACATTGGCGCCGCGGGCGTAGTCGACCGCGCCGTCCGGCTGGCCGCCATGCCGCACGCAGGCCTCGTGAATCTCCTCCATGATCCGGCGCAGCCGGGCGTCCACCTCCTGAGCGCTCCAGGGCAGGTGGGTGGCGTTCTGGCTCATTTCCAGGCCGGACACCGCCACGCCGCCGGCGTTGGACGCCTTGCCGGGCGCGTACAGCGCGCCGGCCCGCTGGAAGCGCTGCGCCGCCTGGGCGGTGCAAGGCATATTGGCGCCTTCCGCCACGCAGCAGCAGCCATTGGCCAGCAAGGCCTCCGCGTCGTCGGCGTCCAGCTCGTTTTGCGTGGCGCAGGGCAGGGCGATGTCGCAGCGCAGACGCCATGGCCGCTGCCCAACGAGAAAGTCCAGGCCGTGGTCGGCGGCGAAGGCGGCCAGCCGGCCGCGGCGCTGATGCTTATGCTCGATCAAGGCCGCCAGCAAGTCCGGGCTCAGGCCGTCCGGCAGGCTGAGCGCGCCTTCCGAATCCGACAAGCTGACCACCCGGACGCCCAGCGCCAGCAGTTTTTCCGCCGCGTACAGCGCGACGTTGCCGGAGCCGGACAAGGCCGCGCGTTTGCCGGCCAGCGTCTGCCCGCGCGTGGCCAGCATGCGTTCAACGAAATACGCCAAGCCGTAGCCGGTGGCCTCCGGCCGCATCAGGCTGCCGCCGTAGCTGGGGCCTTTGCCGGTGAAGACGCCGGAAAACTGATTGCTCAGCCGCTTGTGCTGCCCGAACAGATAGCCGATTTCGCGCGCGCCGACGCCGATGTCGCCGGCCGGCACATCGGTCTCGGCGCCGATGTGGCGGAACAGCTCGCTGGCGAAAGCCTGGCAAAAACGCATCACCTCGCCCTCGCTTTTGCCCTTGGGGTCGAAGTCCGCGCCGCCCTTGGCGCCGCCCAGCGGCAGGCCGGTCAAGGCGTTCTTGAAGGTTTGTTCGAAAGCCAGGAATTTCAGCGTGCCCAGCGTCACCGAGGGATGAAAGCGCAGACCGCCCTTGTACGGCCCCAGCGCGCTGTTCATCTGCACCCGGTAGCCGCGGTTGACCTGAACGCGGCCGTGATCGTCCACCCAGGACACGCGGAACAGAATGACGCGCTCCGGCTCCAGCAGCCGTTCCAGCAGGCCATGGTCGAAGTGGTGCGGATGACGGCTGAGGAAATCGTCCAGGCTGTGCAGCACTTCCGCCGCCGCCTGATGGAATTCGAACTGTTCCGGGTCGCGCAGGCGGACCCGGTCCAATAAAGTTTGCAGAGCATGATGCATGGACAAGACCTTTGGTCTGGCGGGCCGCGCAGGCGTCGGCGGCCCTGTGTTGTCATGGGTCGGGTAAAGAGCGGTCCGCAGCGCCGAAGCTTGATATGAGTTGTGAGCGAGGTGTCCGGCGAAGCGGCGGTATGTTTGCCTGGCCGCGGGTAGCGGGCAGGTTGCCGCATGGCGGCGAAGGCGGGAGCGTCCGATTGGAGGCGGGGCCGGGAGCCGCGCCGTTCGGGGTGGCCGGGCGGGCGGGAAAGGCCAGTGTAACCGATATCCGCGCAAGCGCCTCCCGCGCCTGGTCGTCATGACAGCCCGCTTTCCAACGGTATATTTCCCTCAAGGTGCAAACTTGGCGCTTGGCGGAGGTCTATCTCATTTTCCAAACCATCCGGAGGAGTAGGCCCCATGCTGCAGAATTACTTTCCCATCCTGTTATTCATCGTCGTCGGACTGCTGGTGGGCGTGGTGCCGCTGCTGATGGGCAAGTTGCTGGGGCCAAACCGGCCGGATCCGGAAAAGCTGTCGCCGTACGAGTGCGGCTTCGAGGCCTTTGAAGACGCGCGCATGCGCTTCGACGTCCGCTACTACCTGGTGGCCATCCTGTTCATCCTCTTCGATCTGGAAGTCGCTTTCATGATTCCCTGGGCGGTGACGCTGAAGGAGCTGGGCGGCTTCGGCCTGGGCGCGATGGCGGTGTTCCTGGGCGTGCTGGTCGTCGGCTTCATCTATGAATGGAAGAAGGGCGCTTTGCAGTGGGACTGACGATAGGCTGAGCCACCGCCCTCACCCGCGCCCGCTTTGCCGGCGCGGGTTTGTTTTTGGGGCGCGGCTCCGGAACCTGTTCAACGCCGTATCGCCGAAGCGCGGCAGACTTTGAACAGGCTCTCAGAGCTTGTTTACGATCTCGCGAGCTAAGGCGAGACAAGGCGAAAACGGCTGAGAAAGCGGAATGTACGCGTGGTACATGAGCATTTCGAAACTGTTTTCAACGCCGTATCGCCGACGCGCAGCAGATCGTAAACAGGTTCTCAGGCCAAGGCGCGCCGGCCGGCGAGAGAGCGACGCAACAAGGCCGCCGCCAGCCCGGCCCAGTAAAGCCCCAGTCCCAGCGCGGCGGCGAACAGCGGCAGGCGATAGCCGCCGAGGATCCAGGCCAGGCCGCAGCCGACCCAGACGCCGTGCAGGCCCAGCAGCCGGCGGTGCGCGGCCTCGCCCAGCAATTCATGGGTGGCCGGTAATTGCCGCCTGGGCAGGCCGCGTTGTTTCAGGTCCAGCCAGGCGAGGAAGGGCAGGATCTTGCCCTGCATGGACAGCACCGCGCCCAGGCCGAAGCCGCCCAGCCAGAGCCAGCCGGCCAGCATGGGCGGCGCTTCCGACAGCGGCAGCAGGCGCGCGGCGAGCGCGCAGGGCGCGGCCGCCGTCATCCAGATCAGGCTGGCCCGCCAGCCGCGGCGCAGGGGGTCGGCGCGGCGCTGGCTGCGCCGCAGCGCGTCCAATTGCCGCAGGCCCTGCCACAGCACGAACAGCGCCAAGGCGGCCAGCAGGCCGGAGACGACGGCGGGCGCGTCCCAGATCAGCGCGACGCCGCTCAGGCACAGCAGGCCGAACAACAACGTCTCCCGCGGCAGCCGCCCCGTCGCCGGCGGCGGCGTGACCAGAAACATCGGGATCACCGTGCGCGCCACCGACAGCACTAGTAGCCACAGCCAGCCCAGCGCCGCCCACAGCACATGGTTGTCCAGCAAGGGGCCCAAGGGCAGCGCGACGCGGCCGCCCAGCAACAAGACCAGGGCCGCGCCAAGACAGGCGGCGACGGCCAGCGCGCACAGCGCCAGCCGCAGGCCCCGGCTGCCGGCGTCCCGCGCCGGGCTGCGCAGCAAGCCGCGCAGGCCGAACAGCGCCGGCGTCAGCAAGGCTGGCGTCAGCAGCGCGGCGCCCGCCTGCAGCCACAGCGGCGACAGGCCCAGCTGGAAACCGGCCACCAGAAGCGCGCAGCCAGCCTGCAAGGGCAGAAAACAAGCCAGCAGCAGCCGGCGCGGATGCGGAATCGGCACCCCCGCCGTCACAGCCAGCAACTGCCACAGGGACCCCAGCATCGCATTGCCCAGCACGCCCAGCGCCAGCGCGTGGGTCAGCGCCAGCACCTCGGGCTGGAAACGCGACGGCGCGCCGTCCGGCAGCGCCACCAACAAGGCCGCCGTCGCCAGCAGCCAGCAGGGCGCGGCCAGCATGTGGGCCAGCGGCAGCCACAGCGGCGGGGCCTGTTGGTAGTCCAGCCAAGCCTGGCTCATGGCCGGCTCAGAGCCTGTTCAAAGTCTGCTGCGCTTCGGCGATACGGCGTTAAAAACGCTTTCAGAATGCTCATGTACCACCTGTACATTCCGCTTCTTCAACCGTTTTCGCCTTGTCTCGCTCTTGCTCGCGAGACTTTGAACCGGCACTAAGAATCAGCACGACGCCGCCGTCCCCCGACAGTTCAAAGCGATACAGCAGGCCGGCTTTTTCCAACATGGGCAGCAGCGGAGTGGGATGGTGGGGCAGCACCCAGGCGAGGCTGTCGCCGGGCCGCATCTGTTCGGCGGCGTCCAGGATGATCTCCATCGGTTCGGGCGGCGCCAGGTGGCGCAGGTCTTGCGGGGTCATGGCTGCGCGCCCTCCGCAATCAACTCCGCCATTTCCGGCAGCGCTTGCGCGCACATGGGGTAGAGCACGTTTTCTTCCTTCATATTGTGTTGCTGCATCAGGATGAGCAGGGTGTCGTTCAGGCCCAGGAAAGCTTGCAGATGCTGCGCGGCCAGCGCCTCGTCCATGTCCTCCAGCAAATCCCGCATGTCCTGATGCTCCATGCGCATGATGCGGGTCGGCCCCATGCTGCTGCCGCTGGCGGCTTCGAAAGCCGGGAACAGCGCGTCTTCTTCAACGGCGAAATGCGCTTCCATCTCCCGGCGGAAAGCCTGGAAATGGCTCAGGGCCAAGGCCCAGTCCTGCGCGCGGGCCGCGGTTTCGCAATCGGCGAAGCGCGCGTCGCAGGCGCGGTGTTGCTCAACAAGGGTGTCGATGGCGCTCATGGCGTGTACTCGTGGGATGGAGCGCGCAGTATGGCCGCGGCGGCGGGGGCGGCAGAATGACCGGGATCAAGGAATCCCAAACCATGGCCCAGCGCCGCGCGCAGCGCCGCCAGCTCCTGATGCAGACGCACCACGCCGCCTATGATCAACAGCGCCGGCGCGCGCAGCCGGTATTGCTCCGCCAGCCGGCCCAGCTCGGACAAGCGGCCGCAAACGCAGCGCTCGCCCGGCATACAGGCCTGCTCGACGATGGCCACCGGCGTGTCCGGCGCGCGGCCGTGGCTCAGCAACTGCTCGGCGATATGGGCGGCCTCGCCCAAGCCCATATAGACCACCACAGTTTCGTCCGGCCCGCTGTCCGCGGTCCAGGCCAGCGCCGACGCGCCTTCGCGGCGGTGGCCGGTGACGAAGCGGCAGCCCTGGGCGTAGTCGCGGTGGGTCAGCGGCAGCGCCAGGCTGGCCGCCGCGCCCAGCGCCGCGCTGACGCCCGGCACCGCCTCGCAGCGGATGCCGGCCGCCAGCAGCGCGCGCATCTCCTCGCCGCCGCGGCCGAACATGAAGGGGTCGCCGCCCTTCAGCCGCGCCACGCGCAGGCCCTGGCGCGCCAGCGCGATCATCAACTGGTTGATTTCGGCCTGCGGCAAGGTGTGGCGGCTGGCGCGCTTGCCGACGCAGACGCGCCGGGCCGAGGGCGGCGCCAATTGCAGGATCTCGGCGTCTATCAGGTGGTCGTACAGCACCGCGTCGGCCTGGGCCAGGCGCTGCGCGGCGCGCACGGTGAGCAGATCGGCGCAGCCGGGGCCGGCGCCCAAGAGCGCGACGCTGCCGGGCGGAAAGGGCGGGGCGGAGGCGCTCAGTCCGGCGCGGGGAAGAGGGGTGACGGGGCGGATCATGGCGGCCTCCTTGCGGTTGGCGATGACGGATGGCGCCAGTGTAGGAAGGCGGACGGCCGGAAATCGTTGATTCGAATCAATGCTCCCGGGATGCCCGAATCCGTACAGTTCGGCCCGAGTACCGCGCCGGCGGTGCAAGCATTCGAGGAGGACATGATGAGCGCGAGCTTCACCAAATCGACCGCCCGCAATATTTTTTACGGCGGCTCGGTTTTCTTTTTCCTGTTGTTCCTGGGGCTGACCCTGGACACCACCCTGGCCCTGCCCAGCCATAACGCCAAGGCCCAGCTCACCGAGCAGGCGGTGCGCGGCAAGAAGATCTGGGAGACGCGCAGTTGCGGCGGCTGCCACACCTTGCTGGGCGAGGGCGCTTACTTTGGGCCGGAGCTGGGCAACGTCTACGTGCGCCGCGGCCCGGAATTCATCAAGGGCTGGATGCAGGCGATGCCGACCAACGCGCCGGGCCGCCGCCAGATGCCGCAGTTCCATCTGAACCCGGCCGAGCTGGACGACCTGGTGGCCTTCCTGAAGTACGCGTCGCAGATCAACACCAATAACTGGCCGCCCAATATCGAGGGCTGATCCCGTCCCATCCCTTTATCTTTGGAGAACACAATGAGCAACGCTACCGTGGCCACGCCGCCGCGCGGCGCGACCGCAGCCGTCGCGCAGGTGCGCTACCGCTCGCAGGCCGTGGCCAAACCCTATTTCATCGCCGCCATCGGCCTGTTCATCGGCCAGATCGTGTTTGGCCTGATCATCGGCCTGCAATACGTGATCGGCGATTTCCTGTTTCCCGCCGTGCCCTTCGGCACCGCCCGCATGGTGCACACCAACCTGCTGATCGTCTGGCTGCTGTTCGGCTTCATGGGCGCCGGCTACTACCTGATCCCGGAGGAGAGCGAGCGCGAACTGCACAGCCCGCGGCTGGCCATCATCACCTTCTGGGTGTTCCTGGTGGCCGGCGCGCTGACCATACTCGGCTACCTGGGCTTGCCCTACCATGAACTGGCCCGGCTCACCGGCAACGATCTGCTGCCCACCATGGGCCGCGGCTATCTGGAACAGCCGCTGATCACCAAGGTGGGCATCGTGCTGGTGGCGCTGTCCTTCCTCTACAACCTGTCCATGACCCTGCTGGCCGGCCGCAAGACCAGCATCAGCATCGTGATGATGCTGGGCCTGTGGGGCCTGGCCGTGTTCTTCCTGTTCTCCTTCGTCAACCCGGACAACCTGGTGCTGGACAAGTACTACTGGTGGTGGGTGGTGCACCTGTGGGTGGAAGGCGTGTGGGAACTGATCATGGGCGCGATGCTGGCCTTCGTGCTGGTGAAAGTGACCGGGGTGGACCGCGAGGTGATCGAAAAATGGCTGTACCTGATCATCGCCATGACGCTGATCACCGGCATCATCGGCACCGGCCACCATTATTTCTGGATAGGCGTGCCGGCCTACTGGCAGCTGTGGGGCTCCATCTTCTCCGCGCTGGAGCCGGTGCCCTTCTTCATGATGACCCTGTTCGCCTTCAATATGGTCAAACGCCGCCGCCGCGAACACCCCAACCAGGCCGCCACCTTGTGGGCGCTGGGCACCGGAGTGATGTCCTTCCTCGGCGCCGGGGTGTGGGGCTTCATCGGCACGCTGTCGGTGGTCAACTACTACACCCACGGCACCCAGGTGACCGCCTCCCACGGCCACATGGCCTTCTACGGCGCTTACGTGATGGTGGTGCTGACCATGATCTCCTACACCATGCCGCTGCTGCGCGGGCGCGAGGCCAATTGCGCGCAGGCGCAGAAGGTGGAAAAAACCGCGTTCTGGGTGATGACCCTGTCCATCGTGGCCATCACCTTGTGCCTGACCGCCGCCGGCGCGGTCCAGGTGTGGTTGCAGCGCATGTCCGCCACGCCGTTGTCCTTCATGGAGACGCAGGAACGGATCATGCCCATCTACTGGGGGCGCTGGGTGTTCGGCATCAGCTTCTTCTGCGGGCTGGTGTTGTACGTGATCAGCTTCTTCGTCACCGGCAAGCGCGAGGATTGAGGGTGGCTCAAGCAAGGACGGCGACGCGGGAGGCCTTGGCATGGAGCTGAGCGCGCCGCCGGAGCGCCGCGTGCCGGGCGATCTGGCGATGTGGTGTTTCATCCTGGCCGAGCTGGCGGTGTTCGGCGTGTTCTTCCTGGCCTACGCCTGGGCCCGCCGGCAACAGCCGGCGTTGTTCGCGGCAGGGCAGGGCGAACTGGAGCTGGGCCTGCCCACGCTCAACACCCTGCTGCTGCTGGCTGGCAGCGCCGCCGTCCTGGCCGCGCTCAGCGCCTTTTCCGCCGACCGGCAGCGCGCCGGACGGCGCTGGCTGGCGCTGACCTTGCTGGCCGGCAGCGGCTTTCTCGGTTTGAAAGGCTATGAGCTGGTGGGCAAGGCCTTGCAAGGGATTACCATGTCCAGCAACGACTTCTGGATGTTCTACCTGTCGTTGACGGTGTTTCACTTCCTGCACGTGGTGTTGGGCATGGTAATCGTGGCGGCGGTGTGGCGGCTGGCCCGAGACGGCCGTTACAAGCCGGGATCGATGGACGAGGTGGAAACCGCCGCCGCCTACTGGCATATGGTGGACTTGGTGTGGTTGCTGTTGTTCGCCCTGGTCTACGTGGCGAGATAGAACGCCCGCGCAAAGCCTTATTTCGCATCAAGGCGGCCGCCGCGCCGCATCGGCATCATGCCCGCATGACTCATCCCACTCCTCTTGCGCAAACCGGCCTGTGGCTGTTGTTGTCCGGGCTGACCCTGCTGGCCGCCTGGCTGGCCGAAGGCGGCCGGCCGCCGCATCTGGCGCTGATCGCGCTGGGCCTGGCCTGGCTCAAGGGCGTGTTGCTGGTGGAGCGCTATATGGGCTTGCGCGACGCGCCTTGCTGGCTGCGCGCGCTGGTGCAGGGCTGGCTGGCGCTGGTGTCGGCCGCGCTGCTGCTCAGCTTTATCTGAAGGAACGCCGATGAACGCGCCTGAACTCCTGACTATCCCCGTCCCCTTCTATCAGCCGCAAGGCGCCGAGTGCGAGCTGTTCGAAGCCGCCTGGCGCCAGCAACTGCCGGTGCTGATCAAGGGGCCCACCGGCTGCGGCAAGACCCGCTTCGTCGCCCATATGGCGGCGCGGCTCGGCCTGCCGTTGATCACCGTCTCCTGCCACGACGACCTGAGCGCCGCCGACCTGGTGGGCCGCCACCTGATCGCCGACGGCGCCACCGTCTGGTGCGACGGCCCGCTGACCCGCGCGGTGCGGATAGGCGGCATCTGCTACCTGGACGAAGTGGTGGAAGCGCGCAAAGACACCACCGTGGTGCTGCACCCGCTGACCGACGACCGCCGCATCCTGCCGGTGGAACGCACCGGCGAAGTGCTGCAAGCGCCGCCGGGCTTCATGCTGGTGGTGTCCTACAACCCCGGCTACCAACACGTGCTGAAAACGCTGAAGCCCAGCACTCGCCAGCGTTTTGTCGCCATGAGTTTCGACTTTCCGCCGCCGGAAGTGGAAATCGGCGTACTGATGCTGGAAAGCGGGATAGGCGAAGCGCTGGCGCGCCAACTGGTGACGCTGGCCGGCCAGCTGCGGCGCTTGTCCGGCTACGACCTGGAAGAAGCCGCCAGCACGCGGCTGCTGGTGTACGCCGCCAAACTGATCCAGGCCGGCTTGCCGCCCTGGCAAGCCTGCCGCACCGCGCTGGCGGAACCGCTGAGCGACGACGCCGACACCGTGGCGGCGCTGCTGGCGGTGATCCAGACCCAATTCCCCGGCTGAGCGGCATGGAAGACATTGTCGGCGGCTGGTGGGACAAACTGGCGCGGCGCGCGGCGCGGCGCGGCTTTCCGGAATACGCGGCGGAGCTGGCGCAAGTGACGGCGCAAGCGCCGCTGTTCTTCCGCGCCATGGGCGGCGACCCGGCGCTGGCGTTGCGCACCACCGTGGGCACCGAACACGGCGCGCGCCGCGGCTGGCTGCAACGGCTGGCCGGCACCGGCGCGCGGATGGAGCTGGCCTGGCGGGACAGCCAGGCGCTCTATCTGCCCGAGCGCATCGATTGTTTTCCCAGCGCCGCCCTCAACCGCGACTGTTACTTCTGGCTGCTGGCCCAGGCCGCCTACGCCGCCGACAACGACGGCGACTGGCTGAGCCGCAACCGCCTGGCCGCGGCGCGCGCCTTGGCGGACATGCCGGGCCTGGCCGCCGTTTACCGCCGGCTGGCGGCGGCCGCCTTGGCGCAGCGGCCGAAGCCCGCAGGCCTGCCGCAGGCGGAAGCCGAGGTGGAGCGCGCGATACAGGCGGCGCTGAGCCGGCCGGAACAGGCGGTGACGCTGCCGCCGTTGAGCCGGCCGCCGCAGCCGGTGCCGCTGTGGTTGCACCCGGAACCGCCGCTGACGGAGGCCGAAGGGCAGGGCAGCCGCCACGCCGACGGCGAACGCGGCGGCGGCAAGGACGCCCAGCGCCAGCGCCGCCGCTACCGCGCCCGGCGCATGGAACAGGACCAGCGCAAGAACGGCATGCTGATGGTGTTCCGCGCGGAAAGCCTGTTCACCTGGGACGAGTACGTCAAAGTCAACCGCCACAATGACGACGACGATGACGGCAATGGCGAAATCGCCGCCGAAGACATGAACCGGCTGACCCTGGGCCAGGACGCCCATACCCGCGGCAGCCGGCTGCGTTTCGATCTGGACCTGCCGGCCGCCGCCTACGACGATACCCCGCTGGGGCCGGGCATCAAGCTGCCGGAATGGCACTGGAAGCGGCAATGCCTGGTGGAGGACCACTGCCTGCTGCGGCCGATGCTGCCGCGCGACGCCGCGCCGGCGCCGCTGCCGGAGCGCTTGCAGCCGCTGGCGCGCCGGCTGCGACGGCAATTCCAGGCGCTGGCGCCGGAGCGCCGCCGGCGCAGCGGCGAAACCGCCGGGCCGGACATCGACCTGGACCGGCTGATCCGCTTCCTTGCGGAACGGCGCGGCGGCGCGGCGCTAAGCGAGCCGGCGCTGTACCAGGACTGGCCGCCGGGCGAACGCAGCCTGGCCTGCCTGACCCTGGCCGACCTGTCGCTGTCCACCGAAAGCTGGCTGGGCGAAACCGGCCGGGTGATCGACGTGATCCGCGACAGCCTGCTGCTGTTCGCCGAGGCGCTGGCCGCCAGCGGCGACGACTTCGGCCTGTACGGTTTTTCCTCGCTGCGGCGGCAGGAAGTGCGCTTGCAGATCCTCAAAGACTTTGCCGACCGTTACGACGACGCCGCCCGCGGCCGCATCCTCGCCATCCGGCCCGGCTACTACACCCGGATGGGCGCGGCCATCCGCCAGTGCACCCGCATCCTGAGCGAGCGGCCGGCGCAGCGCCGTTTGTTGTTGCTGATCTCGGACGGCAAGCCCAACGATCTGGACCACTACGAAGGCCGCTACGGCATAGAAGACACGCGCCAGGCGGTGCTGGAAGCCCGCCGCGCCGGCCTGACCCCGTTCTGCGTGACCATAGACCGGGAGGCGGGCGACTACCTGCCGCATTTGTTCGGCCGCAATGGTTATGCGCTGGTGAGGCAGGCGGAGAGGTTGCCGCAGGCGTTGACCAGGCTGTATGCCAGTCTGACGTCGTGAGAACCTGCCCAAAGTCTGCTGCGCGTCGGCGGGATAGTTAGACAAGGGCGTTGAAAACGTCTTCGAAATGCTCATGTACCGAATGACCATTCCGCTTTCTCAGCCGTTTTCGCCTTGTCTCGCTCTAGCTCGCGAGACTTTGAACAGGTTCTGAGCTCGGCAAACAAAACCCCTGATGCTGCGTTGGGCCGACTTGCCTCAGGGATTTTGTTAGCCGCTCTAGTCGGCTGAATGGCCATTGTTTGATGTCGCGCCAAGTCCGCTTGAGTCATGACTGGCAAGCTGAAAGTCACCCACAACGAAGACCCCCATGGCCAAAAAATTCCCGCTGCACCCCGCCCACCCCGAACGCATCTGCTGGGGCTGCGACCTCTATTGCCCCGCCAACTCCCTGCAATGCGGCAACGGCTCCAGCCGCACGCAACATCCGGCGGAAGTGCTGGGCGACGACTGGTATCAATACGGCGACTGGGGCCTGGAAGATTCCCCGGTCACAGGACAGGACGGCTCCGGCAAGCGTTGATTCGAATCAAGGCTGTCCATATGCGTCCGGGATGATCATGCTCGCAAAAGGGTTATTCCTAACGCTGGAGCGCACGCCATGAAGTTTAAGTCTCCGAAGCAGTCCCTGTTCACCAAGAGCGTCTTGCTCGCCCTGTTGCCGCTGGCCGCGGCCCCCGTCTGGGCGGACACCGCCGCCCCGCCCGCCGGCGAGGCGATGCACCAGAACGCCAACGCCAAAGCCCCGCCGATGACCGAGGCGGAATTCACCCGCGGCAAGCAAATCTACTTCGAACGCTGCGCCGGCTGTCACGGCGTGCTGCGCAAAGGCGCCACCGGCAAGGCGCTGACGCCGGACATCACCCTGGCGCGCGGCACTGAATACCTGAAAACCTTCATCAAATACGGCTCCCCGGCCGGCATGCCCAACTGGGGCACCTCCGGCGAATTCAACGACCAGCAAGTGGACCTGATGGCGCGCTACGTGCAGCAAGAGCCGCCCACCCCGCCGGAATTCGGCATGCAGGACATGCTGGCCACCTGGAAGGTGCAAGTGCCGGTGGACAAGCGTCCGCGGCGCAAGGAAAACCAGCTGGACATCTCCAACCTGTTCTCCGTCACCCTGCGCGACGCCGGCGAAATCGCGCTGATCGACGGCCACAGCAAACAGATCGTCAGCGTGATCAAAACCGGCTACGCCGTGCACATCTCCCGGCTGTCCAAATCCGGCCGTTACCTGTACGTGATCGGCCGCGACGGCAAGATCAATCTGGTGGACCTGTGGATGGCCAAGCCGGACAGCGTGGCGGAAATCCGCATCGGCCTGGAAGCGCGCTCGGTGGAAACCTCCAAATACCGCGGCTACGACGACAAGCTGGCGGTGGCCGGCGCTTACTGGCCGCCGCAATACGTGATCATGGACGGCGCCAGCCTCAAGCCGCTGAAAATCGTTGGCACCCGCGGCATGACGGTGGACAACGAATACCACCCGGAACCGCGCGTGGCCTCCATCGTGGCCAGCCATTACAAGCCGGAATTCGTGGTCAACGCCAAGGAAACCGGCAAGATCATGATGGTGGACTACTCCGACCTGGCCAACCTCAAGACCACCACCATAGACGCCGCCAAATTCCTGCACGACGGCGGCTTCGACGCCAGCGGCCGCTACTTCATGGTGGCCGCCAACGCCTCCAATAAAGTGGCGGTGGTGGACACCAAGCTGGACAAGCTGGCGGCGCTGGTGGACGTGGGCAAAACCCCGCACCCCGGCCGCGGCGCCAACTTCACGGACCCGCAATACGGGCCGGTCTGGGCCACCAGCCACCTGGGCGACGACAGCATCAGCCTGGTGGGCACCGATCCGGAAAAACACAAGGCCCAGGCCTGGAAAGTGGTGCGCACGCTCAAAGGGCAGGGCGGCGGCTCGCTGTTCATCAAGACCCATCCGCAATCCGCCAATCTGTGGGTGGACACCGTGTTCAACCCGGACGCCAAGCTCAGCCAGAGCGTGGCGGTGTTCGACATCAAGCACCTGGACAAGGGCTTCTCCATGCTGCCGATCGGCGAATGGTCCGGCCTGAGCGACGGCGCCAAACGCGTGTTGCAGCCGGAATTCAACAAGGCCGGCGATGAAGTCTGGTTCTCGGTCTGGAGCGCCAAGGACAAGCAATCCGCCATCGTGGTGGTGGACGACAAAACCCGCAAGCTCAAGGCCGTGATCAAGGACCCTCGCCTGGTCACCCCCACCGGCAAATTCAACGTCTACAACACCCAGCACGACATCTACTGACCCCGCCAGCGCGCCCGCCGGGCCAGCCCCGGCGGGCGGAGGAGAACGCAATGAAAACAAGCCTGATCCTGGCCTGCGCCGCCCTGGCGCTGCATGCGCTGCCGGCCGCGGCCGCCGCGCCGGAAGCGCTGCTCAAGCAACACAACTGCCTGGCCTGCCATGCGCTGGACGCCAAGCTGGTGGGGCCGTCCTACCAGCAGGTGGCCGCCAAGTACAAGGGGCAGGACGCCGCCGTCAAACTGATGGACAAGGTGAAAAAGGGCGGCTCCGGCAGCTTCGGCCCGGTGCCGATGTCGCCCAACCCACAAGTGCCGGACGCCGAACTCAAGGCCATGGTGCAATGGATCCTGAACCGCTGATCCGCGGCGCGGCGGCGGCCTTGCTGCTGCTCTGCAGCGCCGCCGTCGCCGCGCCGGCGGCCCCCGCGCCGGAGCGGGCGGCCCAGCTGCGCCACCTGGCGCGCCAGGACTGCGGCGCCTGCCATGGCCTGAGCCTGCGCGGCGGCCTGGGCAGCCCGCTGACGCCGGAGGCGCTCAAGGACAAGCCGGACGCCGGCCTGGCCGCCGTGATCCTGGCCGGCCGGCCCGGCACCCCGATGCCGCCTTGGCGGCCTTTTCTGACGGAAGAAGAAGCGATATGGCTGGTTTACTGGTTAAAGCAGGGCGCGCCGCCCTGATCCCGGCCTTGGCCGCGCTGCTGGGCGGCTGCGCCGCGCCGCGCGGCACCGGCGACCTGGGCGTGGTGATAGAACGCGCCAGCGGCAGCGTGCAAGTGGTGGACAACACCCGCGCGGAAAGCCTGGGCCGGGTGGAAGGGCTGGGCGATCTGTCCCACGCCTCGGCGGTGTTCTCGCGCGACGCGCGTTACGCCTACGTGTTTGGCCGCGACGGCGCCATCAGCAAGGTGGACCTGCTGCGCCGGCGGCTGGAACGGCGCGTGGTGCAGGCCGGCAACAGCATAGGCGGCGCCATCTCCTCGGACGGCCGCGTGCTGGCCGCGCAAAACTACCAGCCGGGCGGCGTGCGCCTGTTCGACGCCGCCACGCTGGCGCCGCTGGCCTCGGTGCCCGCCGCGCCGGGCGCGGACGGCAAACCCTCGCGCGTGGTGGGCCTGGCGGACCTGCCGGGCCGGCGCTTCGTTTACGCGCTGTTCGACGCCGACGAAATCAATGTGCTGGACGCCGCGGACCCGGCCCAGCCGAAACTGACCCGCTACCGCGACGCCGGCAAGCGCCCCTACGACGGCCTGGCCAGCATGGACGGCCGCTACTTCCTGGCCGGGCTCTACGGCGAAGACGGCCTGTCCCTGCTGGACACCTGGCGGCCGGAACAAGGCGTGCGCCGCATCCTGGCCGGCTACGGCCGCGGCCAACAGCCGCTGCCGGTGTACAAGATGCCGCATCTGCGCGGCTGGGCGCTGGCCGGCGATTACGCCTTCCTGCCCGCCATCGGCCGCCACGAAGTGCTGCTGGCGGACAACCGCAGCTGGACGCAACAGGCCGCCATACCGGTGCTGGGCCAGCCGGTGTTCGTGATGGCGGAACCGTCCGGCCGGCGGGTCTGGGTCAATTTCGCCTTCCCGGACAACGACAAGGTGCAAGTCATCGATGTGCCCACGCGCAGCGTGATCGCCACCCTGAAGCCGGGCAAGGCCATCCTGCACATGGAGTTCACCCCGCGCGGCGACGCGGTGTGGCTGTCCAGCCGCGACGAAGACAAGCTGGTGGTGGTGGACACCGCCAGCCTCAAAGTGCTGCGCGAACTGCCGGCGCAAAGCCCGTCCGGCATCTTCTTCAGCTGGCGCGCCAGCCGCATCGGGATGTAGCCATGCTTATTTCAGACGCCGATCCGGCCCTGCTGCGGCTGATCAACGGCAGCCAGCGCGGCTTTCCGCTGCTGCCGCGCCCCTTCGCCGCGCTCGCCGCCGGCATGGAACCGGGCTGGAGCGAAGCCCGGCTGCTGGCCGCGCTGCAAGACGCCCAGGCGGCCGGCCTGCTGGCCCGCGTCGGCGCGGTGTTCGCGCCCAACACCGTGGGCAACAGCACCCTGGCCGCGATGGCGGCGCCGGCGGAGCGGCTGGAAGAAGTGGCCGCTTTCGTCAGCCGCCAGCGCGAGGTCAACCACAACTACCGGCGGGACCATCATTACAATCTGTGGTTCGTCGTGGCCGCCGCCTCATCGGCCGGCGTGGCCGCGGCGCTGAGCCGCATCCGCCTGGCCACCGGCATCCCGCCGCTGGACCTGCCGCTGCTGCGGGAATACCACATCGACCTGGGCTTTTCCTTCCTGGCGGAGCCCGCCGCGGCGGCGGAAGCGCCGGCGGCGGCGGACGACCCCGGCCTGTCCGCCGGCCAGCGCCAGCGGCTGCTGGCGGCGCTGTCGCCGGGCCTGCCGCTGACCCCGCGGCCTTATCAAGCGCTGGGCGCGCAATGCGCGCTGAGCGAGGCCCAGACCCTGGCGCAAATCGCCCACTGGCGGCAGCAAGGCGTCATCCGCCGCTTCGGCATGGTGGTGCGCCACCAGGAACTGGGCTACCGCGCCAACGCCATGTGGGTGTGGCGGATAGACGACGACGCCGAACGCGAGCGCGTGGCGCTGGCGCTGGCGGCGGAGCCGGCCGTCACCCTGTGCTACGAACGTCCGCCGCGTCCGCCGGACTGGCCCTACCAACTGTTCACCATGGTCCACGCCCGCGACGCGCAGAGCCTGGACGCCGCGCTGGCGGACATCCGCCGCCGGCACGGCCTGGAACGGCTGCCGCAGGCGGTGCTGCGCTCCACCCGGCGCTACAAACAAACCGGAGCCTGTTATGGATACGCCTGAAGCGCTGGCAATGCTGGACACGCTGGACGCCTTGGACGCGCGGCTGATAGACCGGCTGCAAGGCGGCTTCCCGCTGGTGTCGCGCCCCTACGCGGCGGCCGGGCGCAGCCTGGGGCTGGGCGAAGACGGCCTGATCCGGCGCTTGCGCCAACTGCTGTACGCCGGCGTGCTCAGCCGCTTTGGGCCGATGTACCAGATAGAACGCCTGGGCGGCCGCTTTGTGCTGGCCGCCTTGGCCGCGCCGGAAGCGCGCTTCGACGAAGTGGCCGCCGCCGTCAACGCGCTGCCCGCGGTGGCGCACAACTACCGTCGCGAACACCGGCTGAACATGTGGTTCGTGCTGGCCGCGGACAGCGCCGCCGCCATCGACGCCGCCCGGCGCGGCATCGAACTGGTGACCGGCCTGGAAGTGAACCTGTTTCCCAAAGAGCGGGAATACTTTGTGGGCATGCGTTTTCAGGTGGGCGGCGCGGCCCCGGTGGGCGCGGCCGCCGGCGCGCGGCGCGCGGGCGAACCGGCCGCGCTGAGCGAAGACGACCGGAAGCTGATCCGCGCCACCCAGGCCGGCCTGCCGCTGTGCCGGCAGCCCTACCGCGACATTGCGCGGCGGCTGGGCTGGGCGGAGGCCGAAGTGACGGCGCGGCTGGCGCGCTGGCTGGAGCAGGGCGTGGTGCGCCGCATCGGCGCGGTGCCCAACCATTACGCCATCGGCTACCGGGCCAACGGCATGGCGGTGTTCGACGTGGCCGACGAACAGGTGGACGCGCTGGGCGCGCAACTGGGCGGCCTGGACGCGGTCAGCCATTGCTACCGCCGTCCGCGCCGGCCGGGCTGGCCGTACAACCTGTTCGCCATGCTGCACGGCAGCGAGCGGCCGGCGGTGCTGGCCGCGGTGGACGACGCGCGCGCCTTGCTGGGCGAGGCCTGCCGCGGCCACGAGGTGCTGTTTTCCAGCCGGATTTTGAAGAAAACGGGCTTGAGGCTTTGAGAACGTATTTACGATCTCGCGAGCTAGGGCGAGACAAGGCGAAAACGGCTGAGAAAGCGGAATGTACGCGTGGTACATGAGCATTTCGAAGCCGGTTTCAACGCTGTATCGCCGACGGGTAGCAGATCGTAAACAGGTTCTGAGGCGCTGCGGATTCCATTGACCCGCATCAAGGAGCCGCCGCCGCCCCCGGCCGCACACTGAGCCATCTTCCCGCGACGGAGCCGGCCATGTTGCGACTGACCCAATACCTGCGCCTGCTGCGCGAACCGGCGGCGGTTCCGCCGCCAGGGCGCGCCATGCCCGCCGGGCCGCAAGCCCCGGTGGTGATCTGGAACCTGATCCGCCGCTGCAACCTCACCTGCCAGCACTGCTATTCCACCTCCGCCAACCGCGACTTCGCCGGCGAACTGAACACCGACGAAGCCTATGCGGTGCTGGACGATCTCCACGCCTACGGCGTGCGCGTGCTGATCCTGTCCGGCGGCGAACCGCTGCTGCGGCCGGACCTGCCGGCCATCGCCCGGCGCGCCAAGGCGCTGGGCTTCTATATCGGCCTGTCCAGCAACGGCACCCTGATGGACCCGGACCAGGTCGCCGTCTTGGCCGACATCGGTTTCGACTACGTGGGCGTCAGCCTGGACGGCATCGGCGCCACCCACGACCGCTTCCGGCGGCTGGACGGCGGCTTTGAACTGGCGCTGCGCGGCCTGCGGCTGGCGCGCGACGCCGGCCTGAAAGTGGGCATCCGCTACACCATGACGGAAGACAACGCCGCGGACCTGCCGGCGCTGCTGCAACTGATGGCGGACGAAGACATCGACAAGTTCTATTTCTCCCACCTCAACTACGCCGGACGCGGCAACAAACACCGCGCGGACGACGCCCGCCACGCCCGCAGCCGCTGGGCGCTGGAGCTGCTGATCCAGCAAGCGCTGGCCCAGCTGGACGCCGGCCGGCCGCGGGACTTCGTCACCGGCAACAACGACGCGGACGGCGTCTACCTGCTGCACTGGGCGCGCCGGCATTACCCGGAGCGCGCCGACACCCTGCTGCGGGCGCTGCGGCGCTGGGGCGGCAACGCCAGCGGCGTCCACATCGCCAATATCGACAACCTGGGCAACGTCCACCCGGACACCATGTGGTGGAAAGTGACGCTGGGCAATGTGCGGGAACGGCCGTTTTCCGCGATCTGGCAACAGCCGCAACACCCGCTGATGAGCGGCCTGCGCCAATCTCCGCGCCCGGTGGCCGGCCGCTGCGGCGCTTGCGGCCACCTGGACATCTGCAACGGCAACACCCGAGTGCGCGCCTGGGAACTGAGCGGAGATTTTTGGGCGGCGGACCCGGCCTGTTATCTGAGCGATGCGGAAATCGGCGTGGAGCCGGGCCGCCACGCGCGGCCGGAGCTGACGCCGTGGAGCCGGGCGGCCCAACATTGAGGCGAGCGCGGTAGAGCCTGTTTACGATCTCTTTGAGAGGGGGGGATGGTTCAAAACGTCGAATACGCGGTTTCCCACCTATCCGTGCAACGCTTCAACATATTGAAGCTGCCGGCGAGATTTTTTCTAAGAACGTGTTTACGATCTCGCGAGCAAGAGCGAGACAAGGCGAAAACGATCGAAAAAGCGGAATGTACGAGTGGTACATGAGCATTTTGAGGGCGTACTCACCGTGTAACGCTCCACGACGCGCAGCAGATCGTAAACAGGTTCTAATCACATCGAACTAGGCCGCTGCTGCCAATGGCCCATGGCCCTTGGCGGAGCGCGCTTTTATAGTGTAAGCCTCCGCCATTATCGAGCCACACCGTCATGAGCCATCTGGACATCCCATCCTTCCTGCGCCACCAGCCGCTGTTCCAGCAATTGTCCCCGGAACAGATCCAGGCGCTGGTGCCGCACACCCAAGAACTGCGCGGCCTCAAGGGCCAGGTGATTTTTCAGAAGGGCGACCCCTGCGACGGCATGTTCCTGGTGGTGTACGGCCGGGTGAAGCTGGCGCTGTCCTCGGCGCAGGGCAGTGAAAAAGTGATGGAAATCATCCACCCCGGCCAAAGCTTTGCCGAGGCGGTGATGTTCCTGGGCCGGCCCTGCCCGGTGATGGCCCAGTTCCTGGAAGACGGCATGCTGCTCAAGGTGGAAGCGGCCGGCATTCTGCAAGCGATAGACCACGACCCGGCCTTCGCCCGGCGCTTGCTGGCCGGCCTGTCGCTGCGCCTGCACGGCCTGGTGCGGGACGTGGAGCGCTACTCCATAGAAAGCTCTTTGCAGCGGGTGATTGGCTATCTGCTGCAACATATCCCGGAAGACGGCGGCAGCCTCACGCCGCAGGTCTCGCTGCCGGTGAATAAAAGCCTGATCGCCTCCCGGCTGAACCTGACCCCGGAAACCTTCTCACGCATGCTGCACCAGTTGATCGAGGCGGATCTGATCAAGGTGGACGGACGCGACATCACGCTGGTGGATGTGGACAAGCTGAAGGCCTTTGGCAGCTGCGCCTGAAACGCCCCACGCCCTCCACCGTAGGGTGGGTGGAGCGTAGCGATACCCACGCGGGAACGGGTGCGACGCCACAGGCCGCCGGACAGCCGCCTGTTTGGTGGGTATCGCCTGACGGCTCCACCCACCCTACCC
>NZ_JBMDIQ010000016.1:0-123026 GCF_057808735.1 Chromobacterium sp. FG89
GCGCAGGCAGCCATCGACGCGTACCGCGAGGTGGCTGGCGATGGATGGGACGAAGATGTCGAGAATGTGTGCTGGGGCGTTGTCCACGGGACGACTCAGCAAGTCGCCGTTGATGAAGACTACGACGGGCGCCACGGCCTGGGCGAAGTGTTGTTCGTTGATTACATCCTCACAGGCCCAGCGCCGGCACCGGCCCAGGCCGAACAGCCCAAACCGGACAAGTGGCAGCAGATTGAAACAGCGCCCACGGACGGCAGAACCATCTTGCTGGGCTACTTCAACAGCCACGGCAATTGGCGAACCCTCCGCGGCCAGTGGTTTACCAAGGCGCACATCGAAGATAACTGGGAGGATGGCGATCTGTTCGAAGCCGGATGGTACGAGACATCGGTAGAGGCGGACGACGCGCCATCGTGCTGGCCGACCAAACCAACACATTGGCAACCGCTCCCGGCCGCTCCGACTCAAGAGACCGGCGCGCGTCTGGCGGCCGAGGCGAAAGGGGGTAGTGATGCAAACCACTGACCAAGACCGCGCCAAGCTGGAGTTTCAGGCACTGCAGGTCGAGATACTTGCTGTTGATGAGCTGGAGATCGGCTGCCTCTATCGCGACCACGAGATCCTTGTATCGCGGGATTTTGACGGCGATGACTGGTACATCCGGGTATGGGCCCCGAGCGGCCAGATGGATTATGACGGCTGGTGGGCAGACTCTGCGAGCAAGTGCGCAGAGGAGGCTGTGCTGGAGGCGCTGGACGGTGCATTGCTGCGAAAGAAAGGGGGCGAGTGATGGCTGGCAGCGTAATCAAGCGTTTCAGCACCACGGTGGAGAACGGGTTTATCAAGTGTGACGACCGCACAAGCACCTTCGAAGAAGCAGACAGGATTGCGGGCCAGCGGCTGGACCGACGGAAGGCTTACGCGATTATCGACGGCGAGGTTCGCGAGTCCGCAAGGTGGAGTCAGGCATGCAGCGGATGCTACCACGGGCGGGACCACTATAACGGAACCGGCTCTGGCTGCAGAGAGTGCGGTTACACCGGTCGGTGCCGGAGCGGGTGGTGGGCACCCATTAAGAGAGGAGCGGCAGCATGATCACCAAGGAACAACTGGCTGAGCTTGAGCGCCTGGCGCGCGCGGCTACGCCTGGGCCGTGGATCCAACGTGGCGTCAGCCTGATTGAAGCCAAAACCGGCGAGCTGTCGCGCGCCTCCATCGCCGAAGTATTTCACGCCGCAGAGGATGGCGACTTCATCGCGGCGGCCAACCCCGCCATGGTCCTGGCGCTTCTCGCCCGCATCGCCGAGCTGGAGCAGGATCTGGTCGGGGCCTTTGTGCGCATCGGCGAACTCGAATACGAGGTGGAGGCAGCCAGCGAAGCGCCGCCAATCCTGGGCGCTGCCGATCTTGTGGCGGGGAACCGCTACTGGGCACGCCATGGGCCGAATATGAAGTGGGCGCTGATTGATGTCAGCAACGTCGAAGGCATCGAATACGGGATGAAAGGCTGGCAGTTCGTCGGCCCGGTCATTCCGCCGGCGGCGTAGGGATGGCCGCCGCGCTGCCGGCGCCACCGGTCTACCGCTACATCCAGCGGCGCGGCGCCGAGGTCATCTACCTTGGCCCGGAGCCGCCGAAGCCGACGCCGGGCACGACTTGCACCCGTAGCGAGTGGCTGCCGGACAAAACGGCGGAGTGGGGCGGGGACTGGTCACCGCCGGAAATTGTGTTTTGAGGGCTGCCCGAGGGTGGCCCTTCTTCTTTATACGGGCATCGACATGGACGAATCGACGATGGATATCGGCCAAGCCGCTGTGTTCCTGCATTGCTGCAAGGACACGGTGTATCAGCTTGCGCGGAAGAATAAGCTGCGCGGTCGAAAGATCGGCCGTGCGTGGGTGTTTTTGAAGTCGGACCTTGTGAGCTATGTCAGCGAGGGCCAGAATGAAGACCGGCAAGAGGCGCAGGTCGACGATGAAGAGAAAGGAGTAGACGTATGTCGATCTATCAGCGCGGTAGAACTTGGTGGTGCGATTTCGCAACGCCAGGCGGAAATCGAATTAGGCAATCTCTTGGGACGCGTGACCGGGTCCAGGCGCAGGAACTCTACGATAAGTTGATGGCCGAGCGCTGGCGAGTTGAGCAACTGGGAGAAAAGCCGGCGTACACGTGGGAACAGGCGTGCGTCAGGTATCTGCGGGAAAAAGCTCACAAGAAAAGCCTGAATGATGACAAGTGCTTTATTAAGTATTTCACCGGGTTTTTCGCTGGACGGGAGCTGAGATCGATCAAACGGGATGAGGTTCTGTCAGCAGTATCGCAACTCACCTATGACCGGGCCGGGCCGTTTAGTAGGTCGAAGAGAAAGGGCGAGTCTGTTACCGGTTCCCGCATGAACAGATACCTCACTTTTGCGGCAACGCTGTTTAGACTGGCAGCGAATGAGTGGGAGTGGATTGATAGAGTCTTGACATTCAAGAAGAAAAAGGAAGCCAACAAGCGTATCAGGTGGATCACAAAGCAAGAGGCAAGCCGGCTGCTATCCGAGCTTGCCCCTCATCTTCAGGCGATTGTGAAGTTTGCTTTGTCTACTGGATTGCGTCACGGCAACATTGTTGGGCTCCAGTGGTCGCAAGTCAACTTGGTTCAGAAGATGGCATGGGTTCATCCGGAAGATGCCAAGGCGGGCAAGGCTATTGGTATTCCGCTCAATCAATCAGCGCTGGACGCCTTGATTTCCCAAGTTGGCAAAAATCCGAAATGGGTGTTTACCTTTAGGGGGCGACCAGTAAAGACTGCTGCAGCAGATGGGTTTCGGAATGGCTTGAGAAAGTCGGGGATAGAGAACTTCCGGTTTCACGATCTTCGACACACTTGGGCAAGCTGGCTTGTGCAGTCAGGAGTACCGCTACACATCATTCAAGAGCTCGGCGGCTGGCAATCTTTTGAAATGGTAAAGCGCTATGCGCACCTTGCTCCTGAGCATCTAAGAGAGCACATAGAGAAGGTGGATGGGCTTTTGGATAGCGGTACAAATACGACACACCTACAACGGTGTGAAGTGCACGAAGAAGAAAAGAAAAAGGCGCTACAGTGTGCAGCGCCTTGATTTCTAAGCTTTTTTGGCGGAAGCGGTGAGATTCGAACTCACGGTGGGCTCGCACCCACGACGGTTTTCAAGACCGTTGCATTAAACCACTCTGCCACGCTTCCCGATTCGGTAAGAGGGCGCAATTTTAGCGGGTCTTAGGCGCTTTGACTAGAGGGCCGGCGCATTTGACGCCAGCATTTCCGCCGCGTGCTCGCGCGTGGTCTGGGTCAGCTCCACGCCGCCCAGCATGCGGGCGATTTCCAGCACCCGTTGTTCGCTGTTCAGCGGCTCGATGCGGCTCTTGACCCGGCCCTTGTGCTCGCTCTTGCTGACTTGCCAGTGATGGCTGCCGCAGGAGGCCACTTGGGGCAGGTGGGTGATGCACAGCACCTGGTAGCGCTGGCCCAGCTGGCGCAGCATGTGGCCGATGACTTCGGCGACGCGGCCGCCGATGCCGACGTCTACTTCGTCGAAGATCAGCGTGGGCACGCTGGCCACCTGGCTGATCACCACTTGCATGGCCAGGCTGATGCGGGACAGTTCGCCGCCGGAGGCCACTTTGGCCAGCGGGCGCAGGCTGGTGCCGGCGTTGGCGGCCACCAGGTATTCGATGGACTCCAGGCCGTGGGCGCCGGGTTCGGACAGGGCGGCCAGTTCGATGGCGAAGCGCGCGCCGCTCATCGCCAGGTGCTGCATTTCCGCGCCGATGCGGGCGGACAGCTCGCTGGCGGCCTGGCGGCGCTTGCCGGACAGGGCCTCGGCCTGCGCGCGGTAGCGCGCCAGCGTGGAGGCTTCGGCCAGCGCCAGCGCTTCGATGTCGGCGGAGGCTTCCAGCGCTTGCAGCTGTTGCTGCCAGTCGTCCAGTTTTTCCTGCAGGTCTTGCGGCTGCACCCGGTATTTGCGCGCGGTGCTCATCAGCGCTTCCAGCCGGCCTTCCACTTCGGCCAGCTGGCCGGGGTTTTCGTCGATGTCGCTGGCGTAGTCGCGCAGGCTGTAGACCACTTCGCGCAACTCAGCGTCCACGGAGTCGAGCAGCGACAGGGTGTCCGCCAGCCGCGGGTCCAGATTGGCCAGCTTGCTGAGCCGGGTTTGCACCTGGGACAGCATGGTCAGGCAGCTATTGTCCATCTCGGATAGGGTGTCCACCGCCAGCTGGGCGCTTTGCGCCAGTTCGGCGGCGTTGGCCAGCCTGGAGTGGCTCTGGTTCAGCGCGCTCCATTCGTCCGGCTGCAGCTTGAGCTCGCTCAGTTCGTTGATCTGCCAGTTCAGCCGTTCGCGCTCGACTTCGGATTCGCGCGACAGCCGTTCGGCGTCGGCGCGGGCGCGGCGGGCGGTCTGCCAGTCTTGCCAGGCCTTGTTCACGTCTCGGGCCAGCGCGACGGAGCCGGCGTAGGCGTCCAGCAGCTGGCGCTGGGCGTCCGCCTTCATCAGCGATTGGTGGGCGTGCTGGCCGTGGATGTCGACCAGGAATTCGCTCAGCTGCTTGAGCTGGCTGAGGGTGGCGGCCTGGCCGTTGACGAAGCTGCGCGAGCGGCCGGATTTGTCCAGCAGCCGGCGCAGCAGGAGCACGTCGTCGTCGCCGTTGAGGCCGTTTTCGTCCAGCCAGGCGTCGATTTCAGGGCGGCCGCGGGTGTCGAATTCGGCGGTGATCTCGGCGCGCTCCGCGCCTTCGCGCACTTGCGCGCCTTCGGCGCGGTCGCCCAGCAGCAGGCTCAGGGCGTCCAGCAGAATGGATTTGCCGGCGCCGGTTTCGCCGGTGAGCACGGTGAAGCCGGCTTGGAAGTCCAGCGAGATGCTGTCGACGATGACGAAGTCTTTAACGGTCAGCGATAGGAGCATGGGGTGTTCGCGTCAGGTGTCAGAGCAGGCGCTCGCCCCAGTGGAGCTTGTGGCGCAGCATGTCGTAGTAGTTGTAACCCACCGGATGCAGGAT
This sequence comes from Chromobacterium sp. FG89, assembly GCF_057808735.1. Classification (NCBI taxonomy): domain Bacteria; kingdom Pseudomonadati; phylum Pseudomonadota; class Betaproteobacteria; order Neisseriales; family Chromobacteriaceae; genus Chromobacterium; species Chromobacterium sp. FG89. The sequence goes on from NZ_JBMDIQ010000016.1 coordinate 5,025, forward strand.
GCGCAGCGGGTTGCGGTAGCGGCGGATCAGCACGCGGTCCATTTCCATCAGGTCGCAATGGGATTGGCCGTCGAAGTGCACGCGCGCGTCCAGGCCGCGGGTGAGCATGAATTCCACTTCGCAGGAGTCGTTGACCGCGATGGGGCGGTTGCTCAGCGATTGCGGGCAGATGGGCACCAGGGCGATGGCCTGCAGCGTGGGGTGCAGGATGGGGCCGCCGGAGGCCAGCGAGTAGGCGGTGGAGCCGGTGGGGGTGGAGACGATCAGGCCGTCCGAACGTTGGCTGTAGACGAACTGGTTATCGATGAAGACTTCGAACTCTATCATCGAGCCCATGGCGCCGCGGCTGAACACCACGTCGTTGAAGGCCAGCGCGTTGGCCACTTCGGCGTCTTCGCGTATCACCGCGGCCTGCAGCAGGATGCGGTCTTCCGGCACGAAGTCGCCGCGCAGGATGGCGTCCACGGAGTCCAGCATCTCGTGCAGCGGGATGTCGGTCATGAAGCCCAGCCGGCCCTGGTTGATGCCGATCAGCGGCACGCGGTAGGGGGCCAGCAGCCGGGCGATGGACAGCATGGTGCCGTCGCCGCCCAGCACGATGACGATGTCGGCCAGCTTGCCCATGTCGTTGCGGTCTATCAGCGCGTGCGGGCCGGCTTCCTGCTGGGTGGCGCTGTCCTTGTCGATCAGCACGGTGGCGCCGGAGGCGGACAGGTGGTCGGCCAGCTGGCGCAGGGATTCAACGATGGCGGGCTTGCTGTGCCGCGCCACCAGGCAGACGTGTTTGAACAGTCGTTCCATGGCGTTGTTTCAGTAAGGGGTGGGCGTATCGTTCAAAAAACTGTCGTCGTTGGGTTTCTTGCCGGTGGCTTCCAGCGCTTTCAGGTAGAAGCGCACCAGGTCCGCCAGAGAGTCTACACCGAGTTTGTTGAACAGGTTGGCCCTATGTACTTCTATGGTGCGCGGGGACAGGTCCAGCACCCGGGCGATTTCCTTGCTGGACATGCCGTCCGCCACCAGTTCCAGCACTTCGCGCTCGCGGCCGCTGATGCGGGCGAGCAGGCCCATCACTTCCTGGGTTTCCTCTTCCTTGCGGTGTTGCAGAATGCTCAGCCGTATGCCTTTGCGCAGGCTTTCTATCAGCCGCGCCTGGTCTATGGGCTTGGTCAGAAAGTCGATGGCGCCGGTCTGGAAGGCGCGGCGGCATTGTTCGATGTCGCCGTGGCCGGTGATGAAGACGATGGGCAGGGTCACGTTTTTGTCGATCAGCTGTTCTTGCAGCGCCAGGCCGGTGATTTGCGGCATGCGGATGTCCAGCACCAGGCAGGCGATGTCGTTGCCGCCGTAGTGGGCGAGAAACTCCATCGCGTTGGGAAAGGTGACGGTGCGCATGCCTTGCGCGGCGATCAGCATGGCCAGCGAGTCCAGCACGGCTGGGTCGTCGTCGACGATGTAGACGGTTGGCGTGGTGTTTTGCATTGTGTTTTTGACTCCTGCCGGTTACCCCGTTGACGGCGGCGCGTCCCGTTGCGGCAGTTCAATGATGAATTCCGCGCCGCCGGTTGATTTATTGCGCGCGCTCAGCTTGCCGCCGAACGCTTCTATGGCGGTCTGGCAGATGGCCAGGCCCAATCCCATGCCGCTGGCCTTGGTGCTGAAGAAGGGCGCGAAGATGCGGTCCAGCAATTCCGGCGCGATGCCGGCGCCGTTGTCGCCTATGCTCAGCCGGATCCAGCGGCCGTTCAGGCTGGTGGCGATGCTGAGCCGCCCCCAGGGGGCGACGGTTTCCATGGCGTCCAGCGCGTTGCGCATCAGGTTCAGCACCACTTGTTCCAGTTGTATGTTGTCAGCGTAGACCAATGGCAGGTCGTGGCAAATATTCTGCTCAATATGAATATCGTGGGTTTTCAGTTCGTATTCCAGCAGGTTGAGCGCATTGCCCACCACCTGGTTCAGGTCTATGGGGTTGAATTGCTGGGTTTTCTTGATCACGAACTCGCGCAGGCGCTGGATGATCTGGCCGGCGCGGCTGGCCTGGGTGACGGAGGAGTCCAGCGCGCGGCGCAGCATGGCCATGTCCGGTTCTTCGTCTTCCAGCAGGCTGAGCCCGGCCTGGCAGTAACTCATGATGGCGGACAGCGGCTGGTTGATCTCGTGGGCGATGCCGGAGGCCATCTCGCCCATGGTGTTGATGCGGGCGACGCGGGCCAGCTCCATTTCGTGCTGGCGCAGCCGGGTTTCGCTGGCTTCCAGCGCCGCCAGCATGCGGCGGCGGATGGGGGCGGTGTCGCGGAAGGTCAGCACCGCGCCCATCAGCCGGCCGTCGCGGCCGGGCAGCGGGGACACCGAGCCTTCGATCAGCAGTTTTTCGCCGTCGCTGCGTATCAGGTAGCAGTTTTGCGCCAGCAGCACGGTTTCGCGGCGCTGGATGGCCTTGTGCACCGGGTCTTCTTCCACCTGGCGTGCAAATTCGTAGTTGAGCCTCACCACTTGGTGCAGCTTGCGTTGCGCGGCGTCGAGCGCCTTCAGGCCGAGCAGGGTTTCCGCCGCCGGGTTGAGGTAGCGGATGCTCAGATCGATGTCGATGCTGATCACCGCGTCGCTGATGCCGCTGAGCGCCACCATCGCGTATTCGCGCTCGCGGTGCAGCCGGTCTTGCGCCTGTTCCTGCGCCTGGCGGTTTTGCGCCAGCAGCGCCAGGATGATCAGCAGCAAGTAGGCCGGCACCATGGAGAAGAGGGCGCTGAGCAAGAGCTCCAGCGGCGCGGTGCGGTCGAAGCTGAGCTGGCGGCGCACCGTCAGTTCGTAGGGCAGATAGGGGGTGTCCAGGCTTTTACGGATTTCCAGCGCCGGCAGCAGCCATTGCGCCAGCCAGCCGGGCCGGTCCTGCTGTTGGTGGCGGTAGATCAGCGGGTCGTAGCCGCTGGGCGCGCTGTCCTTGCGTTGCAGCGCCACGCTGTAGCGCGTCGCCATATTGGGGGTCAGGCTGACCAGTCTGTCCAGGGACAGCACTTGCACCACCATGCCGGCGGTCTGTTCGCTGCGCACCAGCGGCACCGGGGACGGCGCTTCGGTGTTGTAGACGGCGGAGAAGAAGGCCAGGCCCTGTTTGCCGTTGTTGAGGCGCAGCACCGGGGACACCGCCTCGCCCTGGCCCATCGCGCGGTGGACGGTGGGCGCCAGCACGCTGTCGGCCAGCAGGTCCAGGCCCATTTCGCGCCAATCGTCCGAGGCGAGGCCGGGTTCGGCCATGCTCAGCGGCAGGTAGCGCGGCCGTTTGGCCGCCAGCCTCCAGGCTTGCTGCTGGTCCCAGGCGTTGTCCTGCTGGTGCTGGTAGTCGCGGATGCGGTAGGGCTGACCTTGCAGCTGGCTGCGCATGCGCTCGAATTCGCGGCGGTAGGCGTGGCTGACCAGCGGCTGGTAGCCGATGAAGTAGAGCTGCGGCTGTTCGCGCGCCAGCGATTCCACCAAGAGGCGGATGCGTTGTTCGCGCAGGCTGTTTTCCTGATCGACGATGTCGACCACGCTTTGTTGCAGCATCTCGCTTTCCTGCAGCCGGGTTTGCAGGCTGGAGAGAATCAGGCCGTGCACCTGCTGGTGCTCCTGATGCTGCTGGTTGAGGTCCAGCGCCACCGATTGGCCCAGCAAGAGGGCGAAGGTGAGCAGCCACAACACGGCGCAGGCCAGGCGTCCGCGCGGGGAGGCGGTGCGCAACAGGTCCAGGTGACGGGTGAGGGCGGTGCGGAATGCAGTGATGATGCTGTGCTTGTCTGCCATGGGGAGATTGGGTTCGTCCGGCGCGCAGCCAATCTGGGCATCGCCGCTACTGAGCCGGATTATAGCGGCGATGCCCGGGGCGCGCGAACCAAGCCGGGAGCTGGGCTCGCCCCTGGCAGGGTGTGGCTTATTTTTTCAAATAAACAGAAAAATATTGCTGAAACTTGGCCAATTTTGGCGCAACCACCATTTGACAATAGGGTTCGTGGCCATGTTGATCAAAGTATTGCTGGTGATAGTCTTCGGCCGGATAAAAGGGCGCGGCGGCCTCCAGCCGGGTGACGATGGGGGCCGGGTAATCGCCGGCCCGCTCCGCCATCATGCGCTCCGCCGCCTGGCGTTGTTCCTCGTCGTGATAGAACAGCACCGACGCGTATTGCGGGCCGACGTCGTTGCCCTGGCGGTTGAGGGTGGTGGGGTCGTGCAGGGCGAAGAAGGCGCGCAGCAGGGTGTCGTAGTCTATCTGGGCGGGATCGTAGCGGATTTGCACGGCTTCCACGTGACCGCTGCGGCCGGCGCAGACTTCCTTGTAGCTGGGGTGGGCGCCGGGGCCGCCGGTATAGCCGGATACGGCGCTGTGGACGCCGGCCAGGCGGTTGTAGGCGCTTTCTATGCACCAGAAGCAGCCGCCGGCGAAGGTTGCGGTTTTCATGTCGGACTCCATTGACGGGGTGGGTGTGTATGAGTCGCGCCGGGGCGGGCGATCTGTCCCTCGGCGCCGAAGATTTGCCAGGCCAGGCGCACGGTTTCGGTCTGGATCGCCACGGTGTCTTCTATGGGCACCGCGTAGCCGCCGCCCATGACGACGGCGACGGCGGCTTTGGACTGGCGACAGGCTTCCAGCACCATGCGGTCGCGCGCGGCCAGGCCGTCCCGGCTCAGCGCCAGCTTGCCCAGGCGGTCGCCGGCGTAGGGATCGGCGCCGGCCAGGTAGAAGACCAGGTCCGGATCGGCGGCGAACAGGCGCGGCAGGTGTTCGGCCAGGGCGGCGAGATAGGTCTGGTCGCCGGTTCCGTCCGGCAGTTCGATGTCCAGATCGCCGGCTTCGCGGCGGAAGGGGAAATTGCCGGCGCCGTGCATGGAGAAGGTGAAGATGCGCGCGTCGCCGCGGGTGATGGCGGCGGTGCCGTCGCCCTGATGCACGTCCAGGTCCAGCACCAGCGCGCGGCGGGCCAGGCCCTCGTCCAGCATCAGCCGCGCGGCCACGGCGATATCGTTGAACACGCAAAAACCGCTGCCCATCGCGCGGCCGGCGTGGTGGGTGCCGCCGGCCAGGTTGACGCCGCAGCCGCGCGTCAGCGCCCAGCGGGCGGCGGCGATGGTGGCGCCCACCGAGCGGCGGCTGCGTTCCAGCAGTTGCGGGCTCCAGGGCAGGCCGATCTCGCGCTGCTCAGCGGCGCTGAGCGCGCCGTTGAACACCTTGTCCAGGTAGGCGTCGTCGTGGGCCAGCGCCAGCTCGTAGCGGCTGGCCGCCGGCGCGGCGTCCATCGCCTCGGCGGCGAAGCCGGCCACCGCCTGCGCCAGCAAGGCGTACTTCTGCGCCGGGAAACGGTGTCCGGGCGGCAGCGGCAGCGGGAACTGATCGGTGCGGAAAATGCGCATCGCGGCGCTCAGAAGGCCTTGACCAGGGCGAAGCGCGGCAGGGTCTGGCCCTCGTGCGCGACGCTTTCCTCGAACATGCCGGCCGGGCGCGCCCACAGGCCGAACTCGCCGTAGAGCGCGCGGTACATCACCAGCAGTTCGCCGGTTTCGGAGTGGGTGGCGGTGCCCAGCACTTCATAGAGCGGGCCTTTGTAATGGCGATAAATGCCGGGAGCGATTTTCATGGGGCCTCCTTGGGTTTACGGCAGATGGGAGAGGGCGTCGGCCATCAGCTGGAACAGGCCGTCGGCGTCCACCTCGGTCAGGTAGAGCGCGTTGGGCGCGCGGCCGGATTCGCCGTGCCAGTCCACCACGGTGGCGCCGGTGGTGTAGTGGCCGGCCAGTTCCACCACCACGTTGACTTCGCGGCCGCGGAACAGCTCGGGGCGCAGCAGATAGGCGATCACGCAGGGGTCGTGCACCGGCGCGCCGTCCTGGCCCAGCTTTTGCACATCGTAGCGCTCCAGCGAAGTCAGCAGCGCGGCCGCCAGCGGGCCGCAGCGATTGGGCAGGCCGCGCAGCCATTCCACGCGCGCCGGCGTGGTCGTGGCCTGGTGGGTGACGTCCAGCGGCAAGATCACGATGGGCGCGCCGCAGCGCAGCACGATATCGGCCGCGTGCGGGTCGGTGTGGATGTTGAACTCCGCCGCCGGAGTCATATTGCCGCCGGCGAAATAGCCGCCGCCCATCAGCACGATGCGGCCGATGCGCGCGGCGATGTCCGGCGCGCGGCGCAAGGCCAGCGCGATATTGCTCAGCGGGCCCACCGGGCACAGGGTGACGCTGCCGGCCGGTTCGCGGCGCAGGGTGTCCACGATGAAGTCCACCGCGTGTTCGGCGCGCACCGGCATGGCGGGCTCGTGCAGCGGCGCGCCGTCCAGGCCGCTGGCGCCGTGCACGTGCTCGGCGCCCTGGTAGGGCTGGACCAGCGGCCGGTCGGCGCCGGCGTAGACCGGCACGTCGCCGCGGCCGGCCCATTCGCAGACGATGCGGGCGTTGCGGGTGGTCAGTTCCACGCCCACGTTGCCGGCCACCGTGGTCAGGCCGAGCAGCTCGATGTCGGCGCTCGCGCCCAGCAGGAACAGGATGGCGACCGCGTCGTCGAGGCCAGGGTCCGTGTCGAAGATGACGCGATGCTGTTTCATGTCGGCTCCATTGGGCAATGTCATCAAGGGGGCGAAGGATGCCGCAGCGCTTGGCGGCGCGTCAAGGCGAGCTCCGGCGCGCCCGGCTTATCCGGGGCTCCATTCATAGACCCGGAATTCGCTATCCAGTTTAAATCCGGATTGTTCGTACAGCCGCTGCGCGTTCAGATTGCCGTGCGCGGTTTGCAGCGTGAGGCCGCCGCCCAGCGCGGCGACATGGGCCTGGCAACGCTCCAGCAATACGCGGCCGACGCCGCCGCCGCGGCAGGCCGGTGATACGAACAAGTCGTGCAGCAGCCAGTGCGGGCGCAGGGAGAGCGAGGAGAAGCCGGGATAGAGCAGGGCGAAGCCTTGGACGCCGGCGGCGTCTTCCGCCAGGAAGACCACCGCTTCGCCCGTGCTCAGCCGCTGTTCCAGGAAGGCGGCGCAGGCTTCCGCCGGCTGCGCCGTACGATAAAAATCGAGATAAGCCATAAACAAGGGCAGCCAGCAGCGGACGGATTCCGCGCCGGCCTGGCGGATGGCGATTTGCATTGAATGCCTTTCCCCGCTTTGCGGTACAATATTCGCCTTTTTTCCGGCGATGTTTGCAATGAAATTGGTTCTTGCCCCGATGGAGGGCCTGGTGGACGAGGCGATGCGCGATGTGCTGACCCGGGTGGGCGGCATTGATCTGTGCGTGACCGAGTTCGTCCGCGTCACCTCGGCGCTCCTGCCCACCCGCACTTTCATGCGGCTGGCCCCGGAGCTGGCGCGCGGCGGCAAGACCCGCGCCGGCGTCACGGTGCGGGTGCAATTGCTGGGTTCGGACCCGGCCTGTCTGGCCGAGAACGCCGCCAAGGCCGCCAGCCTGGGCGCGCCGGGCATAGACCTGAATTTCGGCTGTCCGGCGCCCACTGTCAACCGCCATCGCGGCGGCGCCGTCCTGCTCAACGATCCCGAGCTGTTGTTCCAGATCGTCCAGGCGGTGCGCGCGGCGGTGCCGGCCGAAATACCGGTCACCGCCAAAATGCGGCTGGGCTATGAAGACAAAAGCCGGGCCTTGGAATGCGCGCGGGCGCTGGAAGCCGGCGGCGCGCAGGAACTGGCGGTGCACGGCCGCACCAAGGTGGAGGGCTACCGGCCGCCGGCGCATTGGGACTGGATCGCCCGCATCCGCGAGAGCGTGGCGGTGCCGGTGGTGGCCAACGGCGAGGTGTGGACGCTGGACGATTACCGCGCCATCCGCGAGCAAAGCGGCTGCGACACGGTGATGATAGGCCGCGGCCTGGTGGCCTGCCCGGACCTGGCGCTGCGCATCAAGCGCGGGGACGGCGCCGAAGCCATGCCCTGGAGCGAGATGCAGCCCTGGGTGCTGGACCTGTTTCTGCAGTGCCGCGTCCAGTCCGAGGACGGACGCTACCCGGTGGCGCGCACCAAGCAATGGCTGGGGCAGCTCAAGCGCACCTGGCCCGAGGCCGGCGCCTTGTTCGAGCGCATCCGCAGGCTGACCACGCCGGACGATGTGGAACCTGTACTGCGAGACATGCTTGCTAAGTAAATGTACTCATATCTAAATGCTATGGGAATGTGTAGCATTCAATTGCGCGCTGCACTGGTATAGCAGGGCGCTGTGATTCCGGCGGCTCCCCAGCTCCGGCGATTACACTTCCCCGATACCTTGCAGCCCTCCCTACACGGGAGGGATTTTTTTTATCCGCCGCGATGGACTATCAATGAAAAGCGGCCGGCCTGTTGTTTCCCCCTCTTCCCTGCCGCAGCGGCGCCGCCATCGGCGGTTTCCCATCAAAGATTTCATCGCGGAGGCGGCATGGATACGGCCCCGACGGTTAGCTGGCTGGAAAAGCTGATCCCTCAGGCGTGGCACGACAGTCTGACGCTGTTCGTGGCGCTGACGGCCGCCTGCGCCGCCTTGCTCTATCTGCTGCGGCCGGAAGCCCGCAAGTCGACGCTGCGTTCGCTGCTGGCCGCCGCCGTTGCGCTGGTGGTGATCAATCTGGGCCCGCAGGGCGATCAGGCGGTGGCGGAGTGGATCAAGCAGGTGGCCATCATCGTGCTGGGCCTGGCGCTGATCCGGCTGTGGGCGATGATGTTGATGCGTTTGTTCCTGCCCTTGCTGCGCCTGCATCCGCCGCGCATTCTGGAAGACATCCTGCTGGTGCTGGGCTGCGTGGGCTGGGGCCTGGTGCTCTTGCGCCTGGCCGGCCTGGACCTGAGCCACATCGTCACCACCTCGGCGGTGATCACCGGCGTGCTGGCGTTTTCCATGCAGGACACGCTGGGCAATATCCTGGCCGGTCTGTCGCTGCAACTGGACAATTCGGTGGAGGTGGGGGACTGGATCAAGTCCGGCGAGCTGTCCGGCCGGGTGGTGGAAATCAATTGGCGCGCCACCCTGGTGGAAACCCGCAACTGGGAAACCGTGGTGATTCCCAACAGCCAGCTGATGAAGGGGCAGTTCGCCATCCTGGGCAAGCACCAGGGCGGCCCGCTGCAATGGCGGCGCTGGGTGTGGTTCAACATCAATTGGGACACGCTGCCCAATCAGATCATCACCGTGGTGGAGCGCTCCTTGCGCGAGGCGCAACTGCCCGGCGTGGCCTTGTCGCCGGAGCCCAACTGTATTTTGATGGGTTTCGAGAACGGCTACAGCAAGTACGCGGTGCGTTACTGGCTGACGGATCTCGCCGCCGACGATCTGACCGATTCCGTGGTGCGCACCCATATCGACGCCGCCTTGCGCCGCCATAATCTGAAAATGTCCTCGCCGCACTACAATGTGCTGACCATCAAGGACAATGAAAAGTATATGGAAGCGCGGATGAAGAAGCACCTGGAGGAGAGGGTGCAGGCGCTGCGCAAGGTGGAGCTGCTGACCAGCCTCAACGACGAGGAAATGGTGGTGTTGGCCGATCAGCTCAAGTTCACGCCCTTCGTCACCGGCGACATCATCATGCATCAGGGCGCGGTCGCGCATTGGCTCTACATCATGCTCAGCGGCGAGGTAGAGGTGTGGGTGAACCTGCCGGACGGCAGCCGCAAGCTGGTGGACGTGCTGGAAGGCGGCAACTTCTTCGGCGAAATGGGCTTGATGACCGGCGAGGCGCGCAGCGGCACCGTGATCGCGCGTTCCAATGTGGAGTGCCTGCGGCTGGACAAGGAGTCCTTCCAGTCTATTCTGAGTTCGCGCAAGGAGTTGGCCGAGGCGATCTCGTCGATTCTGGCGGAACGCCTGGCCGAGCGCACCCGCAAGCTGCCGCAGGATTGGCAGGAGGGCCACGGCTCGCCGCAGCGGGCGGAGCTGGTGGACAAGATCCGGCGTTTCTTCGGCCTGGCCAAGCATTGACCGTCATTCAGCACCGCCCGGATGGGCTTGCCGCGCCAAATGCGTGGCGGCTGGTCTCCGGAGCCTTGTCAGCGGCCCCAAGGCGGGGCCGCGCGACAGTACTCAATCCAGCGGGTGGAAGTGCTTGAGGATGCTGGAGAAGTCCAGTTTGCCGAAGCCGGCCTGCGCGTGTTCCTCGTACAGATTGCGGGCCAGCGATCCCAGCGGATTGGCCGCGTGGCTGTGCAGCGCGGTTTCCTCGGCCAGACCCAGGTCTTTCAGCATCAGTTCGGTCATGAAGCCGCCGCTGTAGCCGCGGCTGGCCGGCGCGTTCTCCATCACGCCGGGCCAGGGGTTGTACAGCTCGGTGGCCCAGTTGCGGCCGGAGCTCTGGCTGATGATGTCGGACAGCACCTTGGGGTCCAGCCCGTTCTTCACGCCCAGCGCCAGCGCCTCCGCGGTGCCGGCCATCAGGATGCCCAGCAGCATATTGTTGCAGATCTTGGCGGTCTGGCCGGCGCCGGCGGCGCCGGCGTGGAAGATGTTCTTGCCCATGGCTTGCAGCAGAGGCCGCGCCCGTTCCAGCTCGGCGGCGGCGCCGCCGACGATGAAGGTCAAGGTGCCGGCGGCGGCGCCGGCGGTGCCGCCGGATACCGGCGCGTCCAGCATCTTGAGGCCGGCGGCGTCGGCCGCGGCGGCCACCTTGCGCGCGGTGGCGGCGTCTATGGTGCTGCAATCGATGACCAGGGCGCCGGCCGGCAGTTGCGCGAACAGGCCGGACTCGCCCAGGTACAGGCCTTCCACGTGGCGGCCGGCCGGCAGCATGGAAATCACCGCGTCGGCGCCGCGGACGGCGTCGGCGGCGCTGGCGGCCGCGCGCGCGCCGGCGGCGACCAGCTTGGCCAGCGCGTCGGCGGACAGGTCGAACACGTTCAGCTGATAACCCTGCTTCAGCAGGTTGGCGGCCATGGGGCCGCCCATATTGCCCAGGCCGATGAAGGCGATGGTTTGCATCTTCTCTCTCCTCGATTGTTATTGGAGCGCGGCCAGCGGGTGGTCGGCCTCCGTCCATGGCGAATCGAAATGGCTGTCCACCCAGCCCGGCGGAATATCGCCCAGCTCGCGGCAATGCCATTGCGGCGCGCGGTCCTTGTCCACCAGCAGCGCGCGCACGCCTTCGCGGAAGTCCGGCTTGGCGCAGAAGTTGACCGACAGCGCCAGCTCCATGCGCAGGACCTCGGCCAGGGACAGGTGTTTGGCGCGCTGGAAGATTTCCCAGCAGACGGCGGCGGACGTCGGGCAGCCGTGAGCGAAGCTCTTGGCGGCGGCGGCCAGCCACGGGTCTTCAAAGGCGGTGTCGCGCAGCGCGGCGGCCACCGCTTCCAGGCTGCCGCGGTTCATCAGCTGATGCACCGCCAGCAGATTGCGGCCGGCGTTGGCCTCCGGCAGCGCCACGTCGCGCTCCATCTCGTTGAGCAGGGCGCTGACCAGGCCGTGGTGGCGTTCCGCCGGCTGCTCCCAGGCCAGATCGCGCAGCGCGGTCAGCAGCGGGGTCTGGCCGTCGGCCGGCAGCACATGGTCGGTCAGATTGCACAGCAAGGCGTCGCCGGCGTTCAGCGGCGCGCCGGTCAGGCCCAGGAACAGGCCGAGCTTGGCCGGCATCCGTTGCAGGAACCAGCTGCCGGCCACGTCCGGGTACAGGCCTATGGTGATTTCCGGCATCGCAATGCGGGTGGCCGGGGTGGTCACGCGGTGGCTGGCGCCGGCCATCAGGCCCAGGCCGCCGCCCATGACGATGCCGCCGCCCCATACGATCAGCGGCTTGCGGTAGCGGTGGATGCGGTAGTCGAGCCGGTATTCCTCGCTGAAGAAGGCGACGGCGTGCGGGTTGGGATAGACCTCGCCGTCTTCCAGCAGCGCGGCGCGCAGCGAGCGCACGTCGCCGCCGGCGCAGAAGGCCTTGTCGCCGGCGCCGCGCAGCAGCACGGCCACCACGGCGTCGTCGTTCTCCCAGGCGCTCAAGCGCGCGTCCAGCAGCCGTATCATGTCCAGCGTCAGCGCGTTCAGCGATTTTTCCGCGTTCAGCGTGGCGATGGCGATGCGCTGGCCGCCGCGGACCGGCAGTTCTTCAAACAGTACCAGGTTGGACATGGCGGATTCGTCCTTGGGTGAGGGTCAGGCGTTCTTCCATTGCGGCGCGCGTTTTTCCAGGAAGGCGCGAGTGCCTTCGCCCTGGTCCTGGGTGTCGAACAGCTTGATGAAGCCTTCGCGCTCGTGGATCAGATTGTGCGCCGGCGGCTGCAGCCGCGCGCGCTGCACCAGTTGCTTGCACACCGCCACCGAGGACGGCGACTGGCGCGCGGCTTGTTCCGCCAGCTTGAGCGCGGCGTCCAGCGCCTGGCCCTTGGCCACCACTTCTTCCACCAGGCCGATGCGCTCGGCGGTGCGCGCGTCGATGCGCTCGCCGCACAGAATCATGCGTTTGGCCCAGCCTTCGCCAACCAGCCAGGGCAGGTTCTGGGTGCCGCCGGCGCAGGGCAGCAGGCCGACGCCGGCTTCCGGCAGCGCCATTTGCGCCTGTTCTTCGGCGATGCGGATGTCGCAGGCCAGCGCGCACTCCAGGCCGCCGCCCATCGCATAGCCGTTGACGGCGGCGATGCTGACGCCGCGGAAGGCGGACAGCGCCTCGAAGGCCTCGCCGAACAGCATGGTCATCTCGGTGGCCACCTTTTTGTCGCCGTCGGCGAACAGCTTGAGGTCGGCGCCGGCGGAGAAGAACTTCTCACCCTGGCCGGTGATCACCAGCGCGTAGATGTCGCGGTCGGCGTTCAGGTCCGCCACCAGCCGCTTCAGTGCGCTCAGGCTGTCGCGGTTCCAGGTGTTGGCGGGCGGATTGTCTATGGTGATCACGGCGGTGTGGCCGCGTTTTTCCAGGTTCAGGTGGGCGTAGTGGTTCATAGCGTATGCCTTTATGGATTCGGTGTGGATGAGGGAGGCCGGAAAACCCCGCGGCGAGCCGGCGCAACGCAGCATCAGGGATATTCCCGGCTTCGCTCAGCGCAGGGTTTCCAGCGCGCCGTCCTGCAACAGCTTGCGCGCCACGATCATCCGCATCACTTCATTGGTGCCTTCCAGAATCTGGTGCACGCGCAGGTCGCGCACATGGCGCTCCAGCGGGAAGTCCTTCAGATAGCCGTAGCCGCCGAACAGTTGCAGCGCGTTGTTGGCCACATTGAAACTCAAATCGGTGGCCAGCCGCTTTGCCATGGCGCAATAAGCGCCTGCGTCCGGGCTGGCCTGGTCCAGTTTCCACGCCGCCAGCCGCACCATCTGCCGCGCGGCCACCAGCTCGGTCAGCATGTCCGCCAGCCGGAACTGCACGCTTTGCAGCTCGGCCAGCGGCTGACCGAATTGCTGGCGTTCCTGCACATAGCGCTGAGCGGCGGCCAGCGCGGCCTGGGCGGTGCCCACCGCGCAGGTGGCGATATTGATGCGGCCGCCGTCCAGGCCCTTCATCGCGAAGGCGAAGCCCTGGCCTTCCTCGCCCAGCCGGTTGGCGGCCGGGATTTCCACATTGTCGAAGGTGATGGCGCGGGTGGGCTGGCTGTTCCAGCCCATTTTTTTCTCTTTCTTGCCGTATTGCACGCCGGGCGCGTCCGCCGGCACCACGAAGGCGGACACGCCCTTGGGGCCGGGGCCGCCGGTGCGCGCCATCACCACCAGCACCTGGGTGCTGCCGGCGCCGGAGATGAACATCTTGGAGCCGTTGAGCACGTAGTGCTCGCCCTTGCGCTCGGCGCGGGTCTTCAGCGAGGCGGCGTCGGAGCCGGCGCCGGGCTCGGTCAGGCAGTAGCTGCCCAGCAGCTCGCCGCTGACCATGCGCGGCACCCAGCGCTCGGCCAGTTCCGGGCTGCCGAAGCTGGCTATCATCCAGCTGACCATATTGTGGATGGTCAGATAGGCGGCGGTGGAGGTGCAGCCGGCGGCCAGCTCTTCGAAGACGATGGCGGAGTCCTGCCGCGACAGGCCCAGGCCGCCGTAGGCTTCCGGCGTGTACAGGCCGAGAAAGCCCATCTCGCCGCTGCGGCGGATCACCTCCAGCGGGAAGGTTTCCTCTTCGTCCCATTCGGCGGCGCGCGGCGCGAGCTCGCTGGCGGCGAAGTCGCGGGCGCTGTCCTGAAAGGCGATTTGTTCTTCGGTCAGTGCGAAATCCATGGCGGGCTCCCGGTCAGCGCAGCGAAATGGTGGTGTTGACCTTGCCGCCGCTGGCGGCGTCGTCGAACCAGCGGCTGGTGACGGTCTTGGTCTGGGTGTAGAACAGCACCACCTGTTTGCCGTAAGGTCCGAGGTCGCCCAGCTTGGAGCCGCGCGAACCGGTGAAGCTGAACAGCGGCACCGGCACCGGGATGGGCACGTTGATGCCCACCTGGCCGACGTCGATCTCCTCCTGGAATTTGCGCGCCGCCGCGCCGCTCTGGGTGAACACCGCGGTGCCGTTGCCGTTGGGGTTGGCGTTGACGATGGCGATGGCGTCGTCCAGCGAATCCGCCGCCATCAGACACAGCACCGGGCCGAAGACTTCCTGGTGGTAGACGCTCATTTCCGGTTTGACGCCGGAGAAGATGGTGGGGCCGACGAAGTTGCCGCGCTCGTAGCCGGCCACCTGGATGTCGCGGCCGTCCAGTTCCAGGCGCGCGCCTTCTTCCACGCCGCGGCCGATCAGGCCGGCCACGCGTTCGCGGGCGGCGCAGGAGATCAGAGGGCCCAGGTCCGGGTTGTCCTTGCCGGCGCCCACGCTCAGGCCGCGCGCCTTGGCCACCAGCTCCGGTATCCACTGCTGGGCCTCGCCCACCAGCACCGCCACCGACAGCGCCATGCAGCGCTGGCCGGCGGCGCCGAAAGCGGCCCCGGCCAGTTGGTTCAGCGCCTGTTCCTTATTGGCGTCCGGCAGCACGATGGCGTGGTTCTTGGCGCCCATCATACACTGGGTGCGCTTGCCGTTGAGGCTGGCGCGCTGGTGCACATGGGTGCCCACCTTGGTGGAGCCGACGAAGGACACCGCCTTGATGTCGCGGTGGTCGCACAGCGCGTTGACCACCTGTTCGCCGCCGTGCACCACATTGAGCACGCCGGGCGGGATGCCGGCTTCCAGCGCCAGCTCCACCAGGCGCATGGTCACCATCGGGTCTTGTTCCGACGGTTTGAGCACAAAGGTGTTGCCGGTGGCGATGGCCATCGGGAACATCCACAGCGGAATCATCGCCGGGAAGTTGAACGGGGTGATGCCGGCGCAGACGCCCAGCGGCTGCAGCACGGTATAGGTGTCGACGCCGCCGGCGACGTTCTCCGCGTATTCGCCCAGTTGCAGATTGCCGATGGCGGACGCGTGCTCCACCACTTCCAGGCCGCGGAAGATGTCGCCCTCGGCGTCGGCCAGGGTCTTGCCTTGCTCGGCGGTCAGCAGCGCCGCCAGCTCCTTCATGTGCTCGCGGATCAGCTGCTGGTATTTCAGGAAGATGCGCGCGCGCGCGCCGATGGCGGTTTTCTTCCAGCCGGCGAAGGCGGTCTTGGCGGCGCTGACGGCGGCGTCGACTTCGTCCTGGGTGGCCATCGGCACCCGCGCCAGCACTTCCTGAGTGGCCGGGTTGACGATGTCACGCCATTCGGCGCTGCGGGATTCGACGAATTCACCGCCGATCAGCAATTTGATGGTGGGGACTGCCTGGGTCATGGTGCTGCCTCCGTCTGATCTTGAATAAAGCCCGTTGCCGGCGGCGCCGGCTCAGGCGTAGCTGTAAAAGCCCTTGCCGCTCTTGCGGCCCAGGTGGCCGGCCTGCACCAGTTGGGCCAGCAGCGGGCAGGCGCGGTATTTGCTGTCGCGGAATTCGGTGTAGAGGATGTCCATGATGGACAGGCAGGTGTCCAGGCCGATCAGGTCCGCCAAGGCCAGCGGGCCGATGGGGTGGTTCATGCCCAGCTTCATCACGGTATCGATGTCCTCGGCGCTGGCCAGGTTTTCGTACAGCGTGAAAGCGGCCTCGTTGATCATCGGCATCAGCACCCGGTTGGAAACGAAGCCGGCGGCATCCTTGACCGTGACCGGGGTCTTGCCCAGCGCCTGGCTCAATTCGTAGACCAGCCGGTAGGCGGCGTCGCCGGTTTGCAGCGCGCGAATGATTTCCACCAGCTGCATCACCGGTACCGGGTTCATGAAATGCATGCCCACCACGCGCTCCGGCTGGCTGACCCAGCTGGCGATGCGGGTCAGTGAAATCGACGAGGTATTGGACGCCAGCACCGCGTCTGGGCGCACCACGGCGGCCAGTTCGCGGAAGATGCTTTCCTTGACTGCGGCGTTCTCGGTGGCGGCTTCCACCACCAGGTCGCGGTCGGCCAGATCGGCCAGGCGGGTGGTGGTCTGGATGCGGGCGAGAATGGCGGGGACGTCGGCCTCGGCCAGCTGATCCTTCTTCACCAGGCGCGCCAGGCTGGAGGCGACGGCGGCCAGGCCCTTGTCCAGCGCGGCCTGGCTGACGTCGGCCAGGCGCACTTCGTAACCGTGGCTGGCGAAGACCTGGGCGATGCCGTTGCCCATGGTGCCGGCGCCCACCACTGCGATTTTGGCTTGCATGTTGTTTCCTCGACTATTTGCTCTATGCTGTATTCAAGATAGCTTGACGTTTACGTTAACGTCAATCAACAATGACAAGCGCAACGGCGAATGTTGCGCGAATGGTCCGGCGGCGCCGGGGAGGCGGGAGAGGAAGATGGCGGAGCAGACCTACAGCATTACCGAATTAGCGCAGGAGTTCGACGTGACCACGCGCACCATCCGCTTTTACGAAGACCAGCAATTGCTGGAGCCGTTGCGGGCGGGACAGCGCCGCATCTACAGCCGGCGCGACCGGGTGCGGCTGATGCTGATTCTGCGCGGCAAGCGCATCGGCCTGTCCCTGCAGGAAATCCGCGAGCTGTTCGCGCTCTACGACGCGGCCAGCGACGACGCGCCGCAGCTGCACGAATTCATCCGCATCCTGCAACGCAAGGAACAGCAGCTGCTGGAGCAGATGGAAGACATCAAGGTGGTATTGAGCGAAATTTCCCAATTGCGGCATCAGTGCGAGAAAACGCTGGACAAGCGCGGCGCGGATGCCCGGCAATCGACTTGAGGAGTGAGCAATGCAACAGCAAGACATCGTGATCGTGGGCATGGCGCGCACCGCCATGGGCGGCTTCCAGGGCGCTTTGGCGGCCAAGACGGCGGCGGAGCTGGGCGCGGCGGCGATCCAGGCCGCGGTGGAGCGCGCCGGCGTGCCGGCGGCGGACATCGACGAAGCCATCGTCGGCTGCGTGCTGCCGGCCGGTCAGGGCCAGGCGCCGGCGCGTCAGGCGGCGCTGGGCGCGGGCCTGCCGCTGGCGGTGAACTGCACCACGGTCAACAAGATGTGCGGCTCCGGCATGAAGGCGGCGATGCTGGCCCATGATCTCTTGCGCGCCGGCAGCGCGCGGGTGATGGTGGCCGGCGGCATGGAGAGCATGAGCAACGCGCCCTATCTGATGACCAAGGCGCGGGCCGGCCTGCGCCTGGGCCATGGCGAAATCAAGGACCATATGTTCCTGGACGGCCTGGAGGACGCTTACGACAAGGGCAAGCTGATGGGGGTGTTCGCCGAATGGTGCGCGGAGAAGTACGGCTTCAGCCGCGAGGCCCAGGACGCCTTCGCCATCGCCTCGCTGAACCGCGCCCAGGCAGCCATCCGCGACGGCCTGTTCCGCGACGAGATCGCGCCGGTGACGGTCAGCGGCCGCGGCGGCGAGCAGGTGGTGGACACCGACGAGCAGCCCTTGAAGGCCAATGTCGACAAGATTCCGACGCTGAAACCGGCGTTCAAGAAGGACGGCACGGTGACGCCGGCCAACGCCAGCTCCATTTCCGACGGCGCCGCCGCGCTGGTGTTGATGACGGCGGAGGAGGCGGCGCGCCGCGGCCTCCGCCCGCTGGCCCGCATCGTCGGCCACGCCACCCACGCCCAGGAGCCGGGCTGGTTCACCACCGCGCCGGTGGAGGCGATCCGCAAGCTGCTGGCCCGGGCGGGCTGGAGCGCCGGCGACGTCGATCTCTACGAGATCAACGAAGCCTTCGCCGTGGTGACCATGGCGGCGATGCAGGACTTGGGCCTGCCGCACGACAAGGTCAACGTCCACGGCGGCGCCTGCGCGCTGGGCCACCCCATCGGCGCCTCCGGCGCGCGCATCATCATCACCTTGCTGTCGGCGCTGCGTCAGCGAGGCGGCAAGCGCGGCGTGGCCAGCCTGTGCATAGGCGGCGGCGAGGCGACGGCGATGGCGCTGGAGTTGCTGTAAGAGTTTTTCAGGCGGCGAAGCTTGGTTGGGTTTAGCCCTCGGCCCACCAGCCCGGCCGGCCGCCGCGCAGCACGCCGCGCACCGGCTTGCGGCGGGCGATCAGCTCGGCGGAGCAACAGGCGTCCACCAGGGTCAGATCGGCGGCGTCGCCGACTTGCGGCCACACGCGGCGGCCGGCGTCGTCCAGCGGCGTCAGGCCGCGGCTGATGTGGCGCAAGGCGCGGCTCAGCGAGTATTCATCGTTCCAGCCGTGGCGCTCGCCCAGACGGCTGGCGCGCTCGACGATGCTGCCGCTGTTGTAGGGTGTCCAGTGGTCGTTGATATTGTCGTTGCCCAGGTTGAGCGGAATGCCGTGCGCGGCCAGGACGCGCGGCGGCGGCATCGGCACGTCGATGGGCGCCGCCGACACGATGGCGATGCCGCTGGCGGCCAGCGCCGCGCACACCTGGTCCAGCCGGGCCGGTTCCAGTTCCCCCAGACAGTAAGCGTGGCTGACGCTGACCCGGCCGGCCAGGCCGGCCGATTCGCTCAGCCGCGCCAGCCGTTCCAGCGTGTAGGCGCCCAGCTCGCCGCGCTCGTGCAGATGCAGGTCCACCGGCGCGCCGTGCTTGACCGCCAGCTCCAGCGTGGCGTGGAGCGAGCGTTCGATGTCGCCGTCCACGCTGGCCGGGTCCAGCCCGCCCACCACATCGAAACCGGAGGCCAGCGCCTGGTCCATCAGCTTGAGGGTGCCGCCGGACAGCAGGCCGTGCTGCGGGAAGGCGACCAGCTCGTAATCCAGCCAATGCTTGCGGCTGTCCAGCGCCAGACGCACTTGCTCCATGGTGGCGAGACCGGCCACCGGGTCCACATTGCAATGCACGCGGGCGAAGGCGACGCCGTCGGCGGCGATCAGGTCCAGCAGCGCTTCGGCGCGGCGCCGGGTGTCCGGCAGGAAATCCAGCAGGAAACCTTGTTCCTCGCGGATGCGCTCCGCCACGCTGACGAAGGGCGTGGCGGCGCGCCAAGGCCCGCCGTAATGGCCTTTGTCCAGGTGGATGTGCATGTCGGCGAAGGCCGGCAGCGCCAGCCAGCCGCGTGCGTCCCGGCGCGGCCGCCCGTCTTCCGGGGCCGCGTCGAAGCGCAGTTCGGCGATGCGGCCGTCGGCGATCAGCAAATGGGCGCGGCGGGTGGCGGTGGCGACGATCTGGCCGACGGCGTCGCGTTCGAAGCCGTCTTCCAGCAATAAGGGGCCAAGCCAGTAGGCGGGTAGGGCGGTCATGCGCGGTGTCCTTGCGGCTGGAGTGGCGGCGTCGCGCGGCGCGCGCGCGACAATGGATTTTTTATCGCTAAGCACAGAAGGGATTGCACTTTATTACGTTCGAATAATTGCGTTAGCATGGTTCGACAAACCAACTCTAAGAGAATTCTGCGATGAAGCTTACCTTGATCTCGCTGGCTTTTGTCGCCGCCAGCCTGGCCTTGCCGGCGCAGGCGGCCTCCGCGCCGGTTGACGGCCACGCCTTGCCGCCCGGCATCGCCTGGCTGCAGGGCGATGTGGCGGCGGCCTTCGCCAAGGCCAAGTCGGAAAACAAGCCGCTGTTCCTGTACTGGGGCGCGGTATGGTGCCCGCCGTGCAACCAGGTCAAGGCCACCATTTTCAACCGCCAGGACTTCATCGCCCGCACCCGCCAGTTCGTGCCGGTCTACCTGGACGGGGACAGCCCGGACGCGCAAAAACTGGGCAGCGAATTCAAAGTGCGCGGCTACCCGACCATGATTCTGTTCCGGCCGGACGGCGCCGAGATCACTCGCCTGCCGGGCGAGGTGGACCCGGAGCGCTATCTGCGCACGCTGGAGCTGGGGCTGGCGGCGGCGCGGCCGGTGAAGGCGCTGCTGCAGGCGGCCTTGGCCGGGGACAAGCTGGCGGACGGCGATTGGCAATTGCTGGCGGATTATTCCTGGGACACCGATCAGGCGCAGATCGTGCCGGAGAAACAGGTGGCGGCGACGCTGGCGGGTTTGGCGGACAAGGCGCCGGCGCAGCCGGCGGCCACCGCGCTGCGGCTGAAGCTGAAAGCGCTGGCAGCGGCTGCCGGCGAGGACGCTCCGGCGCCGGACCGCGCGCAAGGCTTGAGCGTCGCGCGCGCCGCCTTGGCGCAGCCGCGCGCCAACGCCGACATCCTGATCAATAGCGCCGCCGACATCGTCAAGGCGCTGAGCGCGGACGGGGCGGAGCGCCAGGCCTTGGCGGCGCAGTGGAACGCCGCGCTGGAAAAACTGGCCGCGGACGCGGGCTTGTCCACCGCGGACCGCCTGGGCGCCTTGTCGTCGCGGCTGGCGCTGGCGCGTCTGAACCAGCCCAAGGGCGAGCTGCCGCGATCCTTGCGCGAGGAAGTCAAACAGCGGGTGGCGGCCGCGGACAAGGCCACCGGCAATCCTTACGAACGCCAGGCGGTGATCACCGCCGGCGCCGACCTGCTGACGCAAGCCGGCTGGCTGGACGAATCCGACGCGCTGCTGAAGGCGGAACTGAGCCGCTCCCACGCGCCGTACTACCACATGCTGATCCTGGCCTCCAACGCCAAGCAGCGCGGCGACAAGGCCGCGGCGCTGGACTGGTATCGGCAGGCTTACGAAGCGGCCAACGGCCCGGCCACGCGGCTGCAATGGGGCGTCAGCTATCTGAGCGGGGCGATTGAGCTGGCGCCGGGAGACGAGAAACGGATAGAGAGCACCGCCAGCGCCATTTTCAAGGAAGCGGGCGGCACGCCCAGCGCCTTCTACGAGCGCAATCGGCGCTCGCTGGAAAAAGCGGTGAACCGGCTTAAAGCCTGGGGCCGGCAGCAACAGCAGGCGGCGGCGCTGGCGCGGCTGGCCGGGCAGCTGGACGAGGTGTGCGGCAAGCTGCCGGCCGGCGATCCGCAAAAGCCGGTGTGCGAGGGCCTGGCGCAGTCCGCTCGCTCTTGAGTCAACCGGCGGCGGGCAGCGCCGACAGCATCACCTTGTCGCGGCCGTGATGCTTGGCCTGGTAGAGCATGGCGTCGGCCTCGCAGAACAGGCTTTCCAGCGAGGCGTGGCTGCTGTTCAGACAGGCCACGCCCAGGCTGGCGGTGAAACGCAGCCGCGCGCCGGCGTCCGGCAGCGGCAGTTCGATGCGGGCGATGGCGGCGCGCAAGCGCTCCGCCACCTGCGCCGCCTGCTCGCGGCCGGTGTCCGGCAGCAGAATGCAAAACTCCTCGCCGCCGTGGCGGCCGATCAGATCGGTCTGCCGCGCCTGCCGGCGCAGACAGTCCGCCAGCGCGGTCAGCGCCTGGTCGCCGGCCAAGTGGCCGTGGCGGTCGTTGATGCTTTTGAAATGGTCCAGATCCAGCACGATCAGCGACAAGGCGCGCCGCTCGCGCTGAGCCAGGCGGAAGGCCGTCACCGCCTCCTCGTCGAAGCTGCGCCGGTTCAGCAAGCGGGTCAGGCTGTCGCTGCGCGATTGCTGCAACAACTGATCCATCGCCCGTTCGTACACCAGGTAGAGCTGGCACACCACCACGCCGTAGCCGGACCACTGCGTCATCAGCAGCAAGAGATTCTGTCTTTGGCTGGCCACTTCCATTTCCGGCTGTCCGGAAGACAGGGCCAGCGCCAACTGCGTCAGCTCCAGCAGCAGGGTCAGCACCGCCAGCGCCGAGGCCAGGGATTTGCCGGCGCGCGGGCTGTCTTGTTCCGCCTGCCACAGCCGCCAGGCAATCAGCCCCCACAGCAGGCAGCCGCCCAGCGAGAAGATGGCGTGGCGGGCCAGCGCCGAATGCGCCAGTCCGTCGTGGGCGAACAGCAGCAGCGGAATGAAGATCAAGGCCAGTCCCAAGGGCAGGCTGTATTGGCTGGAATGATTGTAAAAACGCTCGATGCTGATCAGCACCTGCAAGGCGGCCAGCTGGATCAACAGCTTGGCGCCGATGGAGATCAAGGCGGGGTCCAGATCCAGCGGGGCCAGGTAGAGCAGGCCGGCCGCCGCGTCCAGCAGGCCGCCGATGGCGAGCGCCAATACGGCGGGCTGGCGCTGGCTGCGTCGCCAGAACAGGAAGGTGACCAGGGAGATGACCAGGCTGTAGCCGGCGGTGCAAGCCAGCGTTGTCCGTGGGTCGAGGAAAAATGACATCGTGTTCTATGGGCAAGGAGCGTCTGGCAGGGTATCGGCCAGGCAAGCGCACGACAATAGCAGTCTATTGATATTCATACAATTTCACTCTGAAATAAAACGCCTCCCCATGCCATGGGATGCGGCGGGTGCGCTACAATTATCTCTTTTGATTGTTGGTCTGCATCATGGACAAGCCGCGGTATCCGATCAGCGAGCGCGAAGTGGAATTCAGCGCGATGCGCGCGCAAGGCGCGGGCGGGCAAAACGTCAACAAAGTGTCATCGGCGGTGCACCTGCGCTTCGACGTGCGCGCCTCCTCCTTGCCGGAATGGCTGCGCGAGCGGCTGCTGGCCCAGCCGGACCAACGCTTGAACAAGGACGGGGTGCTGGTGATCAAGGCGCAGCAGCACCGCACTCAGGAATTGAACCGCGCCGACGCGCTGCAGCGCCTGCAGGCCTGGGTCGACGCCGCCAGCCACATCCCCAAGGCGCGCCGCGCCACCAAACCCACTTACGGCTCCAAGCAGCGGCGGCTGGCCGGCAAGACGCGGCGCGGCGAGGTCAAGTCCCTGCGCGGCAAAGTGGATCTATAGCCGGCCCAATTGCTTCGGCGGAATCGCGGGAATGTATTAGTGTTAATGCTGTGGGCATTAATATTGAGGCAAAGGGGCCGCGATGAAAGGCTTGACGATTAGGGCGCAGCTGCAGCTGCTGGCTTTCGGCATAGTGGTGTCCTGCCTGCTGATCGGCGCGGTCGGCTACCAAAGCACGGCGCACCTGGCGCGCAGCATCAATGAATTGTTGGACAGCCAGGGCGCGGTGCGCCGGCAGATGGACGCCGACATGATGCACGACGCGGTGCACGGCGACGTTCTGGCGCTGATGCTGGCGCAGAAGAACGGCGATCGCGCCGCGCTGACGGAAATCCGCAAGGACGTGGACGAGCACCGCAAGCGCTTTCTCGGCGCGATGAAGGAAAACCAGGACAAGATCAACGATCCCGACGCCCGCGCCTTGCTGCAGCAGATCCTGCCGGTGGTGGAGCGCTACACCGCGGCCGCCGCCGCCATCGTCGCGGTCGGCTTCGACCAGCCGGAACAGGCGACGGCCAAGCTGAAGGATTTCCAGCAGGACTTCGCGCTGCTGGAAGACAAGATGGAAAAACTGGCCGACGCCATCGACAACGGTTCGCGGCGGCAGAACGACAGCACGGTGGCGCAGGTGGGCGTGGCCGCCGTGCTCATCATCGTCGCGGCGCTGGCCGCGGCCTTGCTGATGGCCTTGCTGTGCTGGTGGGTGGCGCGTTCGGTGCTGCCGCCGATCGAGCGTTTCAAGGACGCGGCGCAACGCATAGAGCGCAGCGGCGATCTGTCCATCCGCGCGCAGGCGGGGCGGCGCGACGAGCTGGGCGCCGCCATCGGCGAATTCAACACCTTGATGGACACCTTGCAAGGCATTGTCGGCAAGGTGGGCCAGACTTCCGGCGCGCTGGGAGACTCCGTCGACGAGATTTCCCAGCTCACCCAGAGCGTGGAGCAGGCCAGCCGGCTGCAAACCGATTCGGCGCAGTCCATGGCCGGCGCCATCCAGCAATTGGCCGACCACCTGGCCAGCGTGGCCGAGCACGCCGACAGCACTTTGCGGATCGCCGGCGAAGTGGGTCAATGCTCGAGCGAGGGCAGCAAGGCGGTGCAGCAGACCGTGGGCAATATCGGCAACCTGGCCCAGACCATTCATCACAGCGCCAACAGCGTGCAATTGCTGGAGGGCGACATCCGCAAGATAGGCGGCATGGTGGATTCGATCCGCGGCATTGCCGAGCAAACCAATCTCCTGGCCTTGAACGCCGCCATCGAAGCCGCGCGCGCCGGCGAATCCGGCCGCGGTTTCGCCGTGGTGGCCGACGAGGTGCGCGCGCTGGCGGAGCGCACTTCGCAGGCGACGGCGGACATCGTCAACGTCATTTCCCAGCTGCAAGCCACCTCGGAGCAAGTGGTCAGCGGCATGGAAAACGGCGTAGGCCAGGTGGAGCAGGGCGTGGAGCTGGTGAAGCAGCTGGGCGGCATGGTGGACCAGATCGGCCGCCAGGCCGGGGTGGCGGAGGAGCGCATCCGCAATATTTCCCGGCTGCTGGACAATCAAAAAGAGGCCGGCGCGCAAATCCTGGTCAACGTCGACGCGGTGACCCAGCATGCCGGGACCACCAGCCGTTCGGTAGGGCAGGTGCAGGACGAATTGCTGCAGCTGCGCGGCCATTTTGGCGAACTGAGCGAGTCCATCCGCCATATGCGGGTCTGATCCGGTTTGGCCGTCACGGCCGGCGCGGGTAGAATGCACGGTTTTTCGACACGCGAAAGCGATGTGAGGATTCGGCCATGGCCAAGAAACAAAAACAAGACGAGTTGGACGAGGAAACCCGCGCGTTGCTGGAATGGTGCGCCGAGGTGGAAACCCATCTGGTGGCGGCCGGCGCCACGGTGGCGGAGGCGCAGGAGCATATCGAGGAACAGGCGGAGTGGTACACCGACCAGTACTACGACGGCCTGAGCCCGGAAGAGGCGGCGCGGGCGGCGCTGAAATGAGTCGACGCATCGCCGTCATCGATTTCGAAACCAACGGCGCGTCCCCGGGACGCGACTGTCGCGCCACCGAAATCGGCGTGGCGCTGCTGGAGGACGGCCGCATCGTCGGCCGTTACCAAAGCCTGATCAACGCCGGGGTGTGGATTCCGCCGATGATTGAGCGGCTGACCGGCATCAGCAACGCGATGCTGCGCGACGCGCCGCCGCCGGCGGTGGCTATGGCCGAAGCGGCGCGCTTCGTCGGCGACACGCCGCTGGCCGCTCACAACGCCAGCTTCGACCGCAAGTTCTGGGATTACGAGCTGGCCCAGCTGGGCCTGTCGCGCAGCCAGGACTTCGCCTGCACCCTGCTGCTGTCGCGCCGGGTGCTGCCGCAGGCGCCGGACCACAAGCTGGGCACTTTGGCGCGCTGGCTGAGCCTGCCGGACACCGGCCGCGCCCACCGCGCGCTGGCCGACGCGGAAATGGCCGCGCATTTGCTATCGCATTTGCAGGGCGAACTGAGCAGCCGCTATGGCGCGCATCTGTGTGAGCACGGCCAGCTGTGCGGCATGCAGAAGATCAGCGCGGCCAAGATAGGCCAGTATCTGCAAGCCCAGGCCGGCTGAACCGCGGTTCGCGTCGTGATGAGGCGGCGCAAATCTCAGCCGCCTTCGTCTGGCGCGACGACGCCAAATTCCGGTCTGGCCTCGAACCAGGCCAGCGCCCGTTCGCGCAAGGCGGCGACGGCCGGCGTCTCCGCGCGCTCCCGGAGGCAGGCCAGCACGATGCGTTGCGCTGGCAGCGGATCGGCGATGGGGCGCAGCGCCAGCGGCCGGCCGTCATAGCTGTGGTCGCCGCTGGGCCGGGTGTAGGCGATGGCCACGCCCAGGCCGTGAGCCACCATGCCGCGTTGCAGCTCAAGGCTGCGGACCGATTCCAGCCGGGCCGGCCGCAGGCCGTGCATGCGCAGCAAGTCCAGAAAATGCGGGCCGCTGTGCGCCTGCTCGGTCAGCAAGAGCGGCCATTCGCATAACTCCCTCAAGCCCACCTGTTCGTTTCGCGCCAGCGGATGATCGGCCGCCAGCAGCGCGTGGGGCGCCAGCGTGCGCAGTTCGGTCAGCGCCAGCGCGGGCGGCAGCGCCAGATCGTAGCTGATGGCGACGTCCAGCCCGCCTTGCAGCAATTGCGGGCCGATCAGGTCGAAGCCGCACTCCCGCGGCTCCACGCGCAAGGACGGATGCCGCTCGCGCAGCGCGCGCAGCAAGGGCGGCAGACAGTAGGGCGCCAGATCCTCGAAGCAAGCTAAGGCCAATTCCCCGGCCAAGGCGTCCGCGCCGTCGGCCAGCCCCTCCAACGCCATCGCGGCTTCCACGGTCCGCCGCGCCTGCGCCAGCGCTTGCCGGCCAAACGGCGTCGTCGCCATGCCGGAGCCGCGGGTGCGCACGAACAAGGCCTGTCCCAGGATGCCTTCCAGCTCTCCGACGGCGGCGGATACCGCCGGCTGGGAGACGTTCAACCGTTCGGCCGCGGCGCTGATGCCGCCGTGACGGGCCACGGCCAGCGCGTAGCGCAATTGACGCAAGGTCAGCTTCATCGCTTTTTCCGAGGAGAATTATCAAAACATATTATTTTATTTTGGCATGGACTTGCGCTGATAGTGAGGGCAGTCGCCCGCAGTGGCGGTGTGTATCCATACAAGAGGAGGAGAAGCCCATGTCAGCCTGTCCCGAAATGTCTATCGCCGACATCGCCGCCTTTCAGCGCGACGGCGCCATCTGCCTGCGCGGCCTGTTCCGCGATTGGGTGGATGTCATCGCCGCCGGCATCGAGCGTAATCTGCATGCGCCCGGCCCCTATGCCGGCAATGTGGTCGCCGCCGGCGAGCCGGGCTCCTTCTTCGAGGATTATTGCAACTGGCGGCGTATTCCCGAGTTCGAGGCGGTGGTGACGGAGTCGCCGGCCGCGGCGGCCGCGGCTACCCTGATGCGCTCGACCCGCGCGCAATTCTTCCACGAGCATGTGCTGGTCAAGGAGCCCGGCACCCACAAGCCCACGCCCTGGCATCAGGACATCCCGTATTACTTCGTCGACGGCGAACAGACCGCCAGTTTCTGGATTCCGGTGGACCCGGTGCGCGAAGCCACTTTGCGGCTGGTCGCCGGTTCGCATCGCTGGGAGGAATGGGTGCGGCCGGTGCGCTGGAAAGACGATTCCGGCTTCTACGAGGGCGACGCGCGCCGCTACCGCGACGCGCCGGATCCGGACAGCGAGTCGGGCATGCGGGTGCTGGAGTGGGCCTTGGAGCCGGGCGACGCGGTGCTGTTCGATTTCCGCACCGTGCACGGCGCGCGCGGCAATCCCGGCGGCGGACGGCGGCGGGCGCTGTCCTTGCGCTGGCTGGGCGACGACGCGCGTTACGCCGAGCGTCCGGGACGCACCTCGCCGCCGTATCCGGAGCACGGCATGAGGCCGGGCCAGCGCCTGCGCGAGGATTGGTTTCCGGTGCTGTGGCCGGCGGCCTGAGGTCTGTCAGGCGGTCCAGCGCATCAGGAATTCGCCGTCGGCGTATTGGATATCGACAAAGCCTAGGCGCAGGTAGAGCCGTCGCGCCGGATTACGCTCCAGCACGCTGAGTTCCAAGGCGGCGCGCCAGTAGGAAGGCGAGGTCGCCGCGGACGGCCGGGCGCAAGGTGATGGGTTGGCTCAGCGTTTTTCTCCTGAAGTCGAGCTTGGAGACGCGGTGCTTTGCACCATAGAGAACGGCCCGCCAAGGCGGGCCGTTTGTTCGGATCAGGCGTCCAGTCCTTGCTGGGCCAGCGCCGCGGCGCGCAGAACGGCGCGCGCCTTGTTCTGGGTTTCCTGCCATTCCATGTCCGGCGAGGAGTCGGCGACGATGCCGGCGCCGGCCTGCACATAGAGCATGCGGTTCTTCAACACCGCGGTGCGGATGGCGATGCACAGGTCCATATCGCCGTTGAAGCCCAGATAGCCGACCGCGCCGCCGTAGATGCCGCGCTTGCTGGGTTCGAACTGGTCGATGATCTCCATCGCCCGCACCTTGGGCGCGCCGGACAGGGTGCCGGCCGGAAAAGTGGCCTTGAGCACGTCGATGTTCGACACCTCGGGGCCGACCTTGCCTTCCACGCTGGACACGATGTGCATCACATGGGAATAGCGCTCGATCGCCATATTGTCGGTGACGCGTACGCTGCCGGTGGCGGCGACGCGGCCCACGTCGTTGCGGCCCAGGTCCATCAGCATCACGTGTTCGGCGATTTCCTTGGGGTCGGCCAGCAATTCGGCCGCCAGCGCCTCGTCCTGCTCGCGGGTCTGGCCGCGCGGGCGGGTGCCGGCGATGGGGCGCACGGTGACGTTGTCCTGTTCGCGGCGCACCAGAATTTCCGGCGAGGCGCCCACCACGTGGAAGTCGTCGAAGTGATAGAGGAACATATAGGGCGACGGGTTCAGGCTGCGCAGCGCGCGGTAGAGGCTGAGCGGGGACTCCGCGAACGGCATCTGCATGCGCTGCGACAGCACCACCTGCATGATGTCGCCGTCGTGGATGTAGCGCTTGCAGGCGGACACCGCGTCCTTGAACGCCTGTTCGCCGTATTCCGACGCCGATTGCGTGCCTTGGGCCGGCAAGGACAAGGGCGCTTCCAGCGGTTCGCGCAGGCGGGCGCGCAGTTGCGCCAGCCGCGCCTCGGCTTTGAGCAGCGCGTTGGGCACTTCCGGATCGGCGTAGACGATCAGATAAAGCTTGCCGGACAGATTGTCCACCACGGCCAATTCCTCGGACACCATCAGCAGCATGTCCGGCGTGCCTATGGTGTCGGGCTTGCTGGTTTCGGACAGCCGCTTTTCGATGTGGCGTATGGTGTCGTAGCCGAAATAGCCGACCAAGCCGCCGGCGAAGCGCGGCAGGCCGGGTTGCGGCGGGGTGCGGAAGCGCTGTTGGAAGGCTTCGATGAAGGCCAGCGGATCGCCGCTGTGACGCTCGATCACCTTGTCGCCGTATTCCACCTGCACCTGCTGGCCGTTGACCCGCAAGCGGGTGGTGGACGGCAGGCCGATGAAGGAGTAGCGGCCAAAGCGCTCGCCGCCGACGACGGACTCCAAAAGATAGGAATAGGGCTGGTTGGCCAGCTTCAGGTAGACCGACATCGGAGTGTCGAGATCGGCGAACAATTCCAGGCTGACCGGAATGCGGTTGTAGCCGGCGGCGGCCAGGCGGTTGAATTCTTCATGGGTCATGGCGGGTCCTGCGCTCTTGTGGTCGTGGTGAGGTCGAATGCATCTTGTCAAACAGGCATTGAGCGGCGCCATCGGCATCCAAGCCGGTATCCTTGCTTCGTCATGAAGTCGTCATCCGTAAAAGAAGTTATCAGCTGATCAGCTATTCTTCATCAAATCGTATAGTTCGGCAATATTGGACACCGTGAGATCGGCGCCCAGCGCGGCGGCGTCGGCATAGCCGTAGCTGACGGCCACGGCGGCGCAGCCGGCATTGCGGGCGGCCAGCACGTCGTTGGCGGAGTCGCCGACCATGGCCATCTGTTCAGGCTGTATGCCCAAAACCTGGCAAACATGCAGCAAGGGCAGCGCCGACGGTTTCTTTTCCGCCAGGGTGTCGCCGCCGATGATTAGGCTGAAGCAATCGCGCAGCCCCAGTTGTTCCAGCAGCGGCAGCGCCAGCCGTTCGGATTTATTGGTGATCACCGCCAGCGGCAGCTGCAGCGCGCGCAGCAGGCCCAGGCCGTCGGTCACGCCCGGATAGATGGTGGTGTTGTCGCTCAGGTGTTCGCGGTAGTACTGGATGAAGAAGACGTAGCCGCGCTCCCACAGCGCCGGATCGGCCTGGCCGTCGCGCTCATTGGTCAGCGCGCGGTGCACCAGGCTGGCGATGCCGTCGCCGACGTGTTCTTGAATGCGCAGCGCCGGCAGCGGCGGCAGGTCCAGATGTTCGCGCATGGCGTTGGCGGCGGCGGCCAGATCCGGGATGGAGTCGACCAGGGTGCCGTCCAGATCGAAGGCGACGGCTTTGATGTGTTTCAGGTTCATAAGCGTTTCAGCGCGGCGGCCAAGGCCGCCGCCGGTTTGGTTTAGTTTAAGGCGGGCTTGCCGTGTCGGGCCTCGCTACGCGCGGCAGGTTTTGAACCGCTTCTCAGAACGTGTTTACGATCTCGCGAGCTAAGGCGAGACAAGGCGAAAACGGTTGAAGAAGCGGAATGTACAGGTGGTACATGAGCATTTTGAGCTCGGTTTCAACGCCCATTTCTATCCATCCCGCCGACGCGCAGCAGATCGTAAACAGGTTCTCAGCCCAGGTTGCGGATGTCCACCACGGTTTGCAGGCCAAAAGCCGGCGACAGCAGATGGTCGACGATGCGGCGCGCGGCGGCGGCCGGGGTGCTCAGTTCGCCGTCCGCCTTCAGCGCGTCGAAACGGGCTTTCTGCGGGAACTGCTCGGCGTCGCTGCCGCGGATGCTGGCCTGCATGTCGGTGTCCACCACGCCGGGGTAGAGCGCGACGATGTGCGCGGCGTTGTCCTGGCCGGCCTGTTCCGCGGCCACGCTGCGGCTGAAGTGGTCCAGCCCGGCCTTGGTGGTGCAATACACGCTCCAGCCCGGGTAGGGTTTGGCCGCGGCGCCTGAGGAAATGTTCAGGATGCGGCGGCGGGCCTTGAGGCCGGCGCTGGCGCGCAGCAGCGCGTCCGTGGCCAGCATCGGCGCCGCCAGATTGATCGCCAGCGCGCGGACCAGGTCTTCGGCCGGGTAATGGCCGGCCTGGGCGATGGGCGTCACCACCCCGGCATTGTTGATCAGGTTGAGGCTGGCGCAGTCGGCCGGCTTCAGCTGTTCCAGCGCGGCGGCGATGGCCGGCGCCACCGCGGCGGCGTCGGAGAGGTCGGCGTCTATGGCGCTCAGGCGTTCCGGGTAACGGCGCGTCAGCGCGGCCAGCGCGTCCACGGCGCCGCGCGCCAGGCCGGCGACGCGGTAGCCGTCGGCGAGCAGGGCTTCGGTCAGCGCCAGGCCAAGGCCACGGGAGGCGCCGGTCACGATGAAGGCGTGCATATTCTGTGCTCCTGGGGTGAGGGCCGGTTTCAGCGGAGTTGGGCCAGTTCGGCGCGCATCTCGTCGATCACGGTCTTGTAATCGGCCTGGCCGTAGATGGCGGAACCGGCGACGAAGGTGTCGGCGCCGGCTTCGGCCACCGCGCGGATATTGTCGGTCTTGATGCCGCCGTCCACTTCCAGCCAGATTTCGCCGCCGTGCCTGGCGGTGTATTCATCGATGCGGCGGCGCGCCTCGCGCACCTTGTCCAGCGCGTGCGGGATGAACTTCTGGCCGCCGAAGCCCGGGTTCACCGACATGATCAGCACCATGTCTATCTTGTCCATCACATGGTCCAGATAGGACAAAGAGGTGGCCGGGTTGAACACCAGGCCGGCCTTGCAGCCGGCGTCCTTGATCAGGCCCAGCGTGCGGTCGACGTGCTCGGAGGCTTCCGGATGGAAGGTGATGATGTTCGCGCCGGCCTTGGCGAAGGCGGCGGCCAGGCTGTCCACCGGTTTCACCATCAGATGCACGTCGATGGGCGTGCCCTCGCAGTGCGGGCGGATGGCTTCGCACACCATAGGCCCTATGGTCAGGTTGGGCACGTAGTGATTGTCCATCACGTCGAAATGGATGATGTCGGCGCCGGCGGAGATCACGTCGCGAACCTCTTGGCCAAGACAGGAAAAATCGGCGGAAAGAATGCTGGGAGCAATACGGAAAGTGCGCATAGGGCGTTGCTTTGGGCAAGGATGAACACGGGATGGCCACATTCTACCGCGCCAAAAGCGTTCCGGCGGGATAAAATGAAGCACAAACAACAAAAGGAGCGCTGAACATGGCGGAAAAAACCTACCGTGTCGAAGTGGAAGCCGAACCGCATTACATCGAAGAACAATCCAATATGGCCAACGATATTTATGTGTTCGGCTATCGCATCCGCATCACCAATACCGGCAGCGAGCCGGCGCAGCTGGTCAGCCGCCACTGGATCATCGCCGACGCCAACGAGCAGGTTCAGGAAGTGCGCGGCATGGGGGTGGTGGGCGAGCAGCCGCGCATCGAGCCGGGCCAGTCTTTCGACTATTCCAGCGCCACCCATCTGAAAACGCCTTACGGCTCAATGAAGGGCAGCTATCAGTTTCTGGCCGACGACGGCAAGCGTTTCGAGGCGGAAATCCCCGAGATGAATCTGGTGGCGCCGCGCGTGCTGCATTGAGAACCCGTTCAAAGTCCGCCGAGCCCTGGCGATACGGCGTTGAAACCGGCTTAGGAATGCCCATGCGCCGCTTGGTCATTGCGCATTTTCGGCCGCAACGCCTTGTCTCGCCCCCGCTCGCTGGACTTTGAACAGGCTCTGAGACTTCGCAAAGCCGGCGGCGCTATTTTTCCCTGGGCCAGGTCCACCACACGATGAAGGTGGCCAATCCGCCGGCAATCGCCGCTTCCAGCAATAATATCCACATGTCCGCGCCCCCTGGCGAGCGTTGATGATGTTCGCAAGACAACTCAACTCTCACTTTGGAACAGCTTGACGCAACAGGCAATCCCAAATATGCGTTTTACCCATTCCGGCCCGGCTCCGGACCGCCGCAACGATATCGCCACCCTCAAGACGCTTGTGCCCTATTTATGGGTGTTCAAGTGGCGGGTGCTGCTGGCGCTGTCCTGTATGATTTTGGCCAAGGTGGCCGCGGTCAGCACGCCCTTGTACCTGAAAGACATCGTCGATCAACTCTCGGTGCCGGCCACCCTGTTGGCCTTGCCGGTGCTGGCGCTGGCCGGCTACGGCTGCGCCCGCCTGCTGTCCAGCGTGCTGGGCGAGCTGCGCGACGCGGTGTTCGCGCGGGTGATACAGGGCGCGGTGCGCAGCGTGGCCGGCGGCGTGTTCCAGCATCTGCTGCGGTTGTCGCTGCGCTTTCACCTGGAGCGTCAGACCGGGGGCATGAGCCGCGACATCGAGCGCGGCACCAAGGGCATAGGCTTTTTGCTGAACTTCACCGTGTTCAACATCCTGCCCACCTTGCTGGAAATCGGCATGGTCACCGCCATTCTGCTGCACCGCTACGCCTGGCCGTTCGCGCTGGTGACCTTCGGCACCATCGCCGTCTACATCGCCTTCACCCTGGTAGTGACCGAGTGGCGCACCGTCTACCGCCGCAGCATGAACGATCTGGACTCCAAGGCCAACGCCAAGGCGATAGACGCGCTGCTCAATTACGAGACGGTCAAATATTTCAACAACGAAGGCTACGAGGCGGCGCGCTACGACAAGAATCTGGCGGCCTGGGAAGCGTCGGCGATCAAGAACCAGGTGTCGCTGTCCATGCTCAACGCCGGCCAGGGCCTGATCATCGCCAGCGGTGTCACCCTGATCATGGTCTTGTCCGCGCGCGAGGTGGTGGCCGGGCGGATGACGGTGGGCGACGTGGTGCTGGTGGCTACTTTCATCACCCAGTTGTACGCGCCCTTGAACTTCCTCGGCTTCGTCTACCGCGAGATCAAGCATTCGCTGGCCGACATCGAGCGCATGTTCGCGCTATTGGGCGCCAACGAGGAGGTGGCGGACGCGCCGGGAGCGACGGTGCTGGCCGCGCCGGCGGCCGCGGTGCGCTTTGAACAGGTGGGCTTCGCTTACGAGAGCAAGCGGCGGATTCTGAACGAGGTCAGCTTCGACATCCCGGCCGGCAAGACGCTGGCGGTGGTCGGCGCCAGCGGCGCGGGAAAATCCACGCTGTCGCGGCTGCTGTTTCGCTATTACGACGTCGGCGAGGGCCGCATCCTGGTCAACGGCCGCGATATCCGCGAGCTGAGCCAGGACAGCCTGCGCGCCCATATCGGCATCGTGCCGCAGGATACGGTGCTGTTCAACGACACGGTGTATTACAACATCGCCTACGGCCGGCCCGGCGCCAGCCGCGAGGAAGTGATGGAAGCGGCCAAGTCCGCGCACATCCACGATTTCGTCAGCAGTCTGCCGGACGGTTACGACACCATGGTGGGCGAGCGCGGCCTCAAGCTGTCCGGCGGGGAAAAACAGCGGGTGGCGATTGCGCGCACCATTCTGAAGAATCCGCCCATCCTGATCTTCGACGAGGCCACCAGCGCGCTGGATTCGCGCACCGAGAAGGCGATCCAGCGCGAATTGGCCGAGATCTCAGCCAACCGCACCACGCTGATCATCGCCCACCGGCTGTCCACCATCGTCGACGCCGACCAGATCCTGGTGATGGAGGCCGGGCGCGTGCTGGAGCAGGGCAGCCACCGCGAGCTGTTGGAGCGCGGCGGCCGCTACGCCGAGATGTGGCGTTTGCAGCAGACGGAGCAGCCGGCGACCGACGACGTCTGAGAACCTGTTCCAAGTCTGCCGCGCGGGAGCGCCGCGGTCTTGAACCGGCTCAGGGCTGGCGTCGGCCGGCGGCCTTGAGTTCGCTCATCGCCGCCAGTACGGCGTCGGCCAGCGTCAGCATGCGCTGGCAGTCCGCGCTTTGAGGGTGGCCGGCGAAGTCCAGCGCGGGGGACAGCGCCTGTAAGGCGCGGCGGGCGCTGGCGGCCACGTCGGCGGCCAGATTGAAATCGCCGGGCGACAGCACCCGGCCGTTGCGGATTTTCTTGTAGTACACGGCCGCCATCTGCGCGTACTGCTCCGAGGTTTGCTGAGCGGCCAGGCTGGGCTGCAAAGCCTCCAGCAAGCTCATGATTTCGCGGCAGGCCTGCTCCGCGGCGTTCCAGCGCTTGTCCTGTTGCTGGCGTTGCTGCGCCTGGGGCTTGGTCGCGGCTTTCTTGCTCGCCATCTTGGGCTCCTGGGAAAAAGTCAGAGCGCCGCATTCTAGCCATCCCGGCCGCGGCGCGCCACCGTCGCGCTAATCGTGCAGGTGGAAACCGAGCAGGGCGTCGTCTTCGCTTGGCAGCGACAGTTCGACGAAGTCGTTCAGGCAGAACAGGGTCAGTTTGCCGCCGTAGACGGCGCCGGTGTCCAGATTCAACACATTGTCGAAGCGGGTGGCGCTGGTTTGTGGGGTATGGCCCACCAGCAGCAGGTCCACGCCGCGCACAACGCCGCCGCGGCCGTGGCGCGCGCGTTCCCGCGACCACAGCGCGACGTTGCGGCCGCTTTCCGGCAGCGTGCCGTTGGCGAGGCCGGCGGCCAGCGCGTCCCAGTCGTTGCCGGGGCAATCCGCGTGCACCACGCCGATCTTGCCGCCGTCCGCGTCACTGACCTCTATCGCGTAGGGCAGGCGCTGAAAAGCGGCCAGGCAGGCTTGTCGCTGAGGCGCGGGCAGGGTCAGCAACCAGGAGCCGCCGTTGTTGACGTGGCGGATTTCGGCTTGCTTGTCGCCCAGTATCGAATCGATCGCCAATTGTTCGTGATTGCCGCGCACCGCGTAGAACCACGGTTGCGCCAGCCACTCCAGTACCGCCGCGCTGTCGGCGCCGCGGTCTATCATGTCGCCGACCGACAACAGACGGTCGCACTCGGGATTGAAGGCGGCCATTTTCAGCAAACGCGACAATTGGCGGAAGCAGCCGTGAATGTCGCCGACCGCCCAATCGCGGCCTTGGGTATTGCGTTGCAGCTTCAGAATCATGCTCGAACTCGGGGGTGGGGTGCGGCTATTTTGCGCCATGCCAATGGTTTTGTCATTGTGTTGATAGTTTCACAATTAGAATTGTTTTGATTTGACTATCAAAGGCTTACCGAGTTCGATGTCATCCGGGGCTAGGCGGTTCGCCATTCCTGGCAGAATTGCCGGCGGAAGTCCCGCAGCCACTGCAGTCGTTGCTCCGCCATCTTTCGGCCGGCCTCGGTTTGCATCATGGCCGGCAATTTGGCGAGCTTGACCTCGATGTGGTCCAGTGCCCAGCGGCGGTCGTCCAGCTGGCGGGCCTCGCCCAGCGGATCTTGCGGATGAGCCAGCGCCGAGTCCATGCGCCCGGCGGTGTAGAACAGCCGCGCCAGGCCGACGGCGCCCAGCGCGTCCATGCGGTCGGCGTCCTGCACGATGCGGGCTTCCAGGCTCTGCGGCGGGATGGCCGCGCTGAAACTGTGCGCCTCGATGGCGTGGGCCACGCCGTCCAGCCGTTCCGCCGGAAAATCGCCGGCGGCCAGCAGCGCGCGGGCGCGGGCTGCGGCCTGGCGCGAGGCCAGATGGCGTTCCGGATGGTTTTTCGGCAGGTTGACCAGGTCGTGCAGATAACAGGCGGCCAGCACGGTCAATGCGTCGGCATCGGGATGGGCGTCCAGCAACTGCCGGGCGCAGGCCCAGACGCGATGGAAATGGTTGAGATCGTGGGCGCCGTCGTCGTCGCCCGGCTGTTGTTGCAGCAGGCCGATCAGGCGGACGCGCCAGTCGTCTAGCGTCGCGTCGGAGAGAATGGAGTTCATGGCGGCGGCAAGGATTGGGGCAGGGGATTACAGCCCCAATCCGCGTCGCCGTCAAGCCGGCGATTTAACAGTTCTCAGCCTGCGTTCAGCTCGCAGTAGCGCGCCGCGATCGCCGAGGCCAGGCGGGCGTTGTTCAGCACCAGCTGGATGTTGGCGGCCAGGCTGTTGCCGCCGGTCAGCTCGCAGACGCGAGCCAGCAGGAAGGGCGTGGATTCCTTGCCGGCTACGCCTTGCGCCTCGGCCTCGCCCAGCGCCTGCTCGATGGCGGCGTCGATCTTGTCGCGCGGCATCGCGTATTGCTCCGGAATCGGATTGGCCACCACCACGCCGCCGCGCAGTTGCAGGTTCCACTTGGCCTGCATCGTGGCGGCGATGTCGACGGCTTCGTCCAGACGGTGGTCCAGCTTGAAGGCGCTGTCGCGGGTGAAGAAGGCCGGCAGGTGGTCGCAGCGGTGGCCGATGACCGGCACGCCGTGGGTTTCCAGGTATTCCAGCGTCAGGCCCAGGTCCAGGATGGACTTGGCGCCGGCGCAGACCACGGCCACCGGGGTTTGCGCCAATTCCTGCAGGTCGGCGGACACGTCGAAGCTGCGCTCGGCGCCGCGGTGCACGCCGCCGATGCCGCCGGTGGCGAACACGCGGATGCCGGCCATCGCGGCGATGATCATGGTGGTGGCCACGGTGGTGGCGCCGCTGCGTTTGCCGGCGACGATGAAGGGCAGGTCGCGGCGGCTGACCTTGGCGATGTCGCGGCCGCCCTTGCCCAGGTATTCGATCTCATCCGCGCTCAGACCGGCTTTCAAGCGGCCGTCGATGATGGCGATGGTGGCAGGCACCGCGCCGTGAGCGCGGATTTCCGCTTCCACCTGCAGCGCGGTTTCCACGTTCTGCGGATAAGGCATGCCGTGGGAAATGATGGTGGATTCCAGCGCCACCACCGGGCGGTTGGCGGCCAGAGCGGCGGCGACTTCGGGATGGATGTCGAGATGGGCGTTGTGCATTGCGTGCTCCTTTGTTGATGACGAGATCAGGCGTTCAGATAGGCTTCCACCGCCGCGCGGGACAGTGAAGGGTTGTTGGTGGCGGCGGAGGACAGCGTCAGCGCGGCGCAGCCGCGAGCAAAGCGCACGCTGTCCGCCAGCGACAGCTCATTGAGCCAACCCCAGGTCAGGCCGGCCATCAGCGCGTCGCCGGAGCCGGTGGTGTTGACGATGGCGCAGTCCGGCGCGTCCAGCCAGCCGTCGCCGGCTTCGCCGCTGTAATAGATGCCGGCGCCGGCCATGCTCAGCACCACGCGGCGCACGCCCTGGCCATGGAACCAGCGCGCCGCCTCCGGCGCGTGCTCAGCCCGTTCCAGCGGCAGGCCGGACAAGGCGGCGGCTTCCAGGCGGTTGGGTTTCAGCGTGTGGATGCGCGACAGCCAGGGGCGGACGCGCTCGGCCTTGAACGCGGATACCGGATCGACGAACAGCGGCTTGTCGCCGCTTTCGGCGATCAGCCAGGCCAGCGCGTCGGCGCTCAGATTGGTGTCGGCCACCACCGCGCCGGCGTGGCGCACCAGCTCGCTCTGCGCTTGCAGGCGTTCAGGCGTCAGCCGGTTGAGAATGTCCATGTCGTTGATGGCCAGCGCCATGTCGCCGTCGGCCTGCTGGATGGACAGATAGGTGGAGGTGGCGGCGTCCGGCAGCGTCAGACAGCCGCGCACGTCGACGCCGGCGCGCTGGGTGGCTTCCAGCAGCGAGCGGCCGTGGATGTCGTCGCCCACCACCGAGACCAGCCGGCAGTCGGCGCCCAGCCGCGCCAGGTTTTCCGCGACGTTGCGCGCCACGCCGCCGGGCGAGCAGCGCACCTGGCCGGGATTGGAGTCGCCGTGGCGCAGCGCGGCGGCGGCGCTGCCGACGATGTCCATATTGGCGCCGCCGACGGCGGCGACATAGCGCTGTTCGGCCAGGATGTAGCCTTTGCCGCGGATATGCCCCTTTTGCACCAGATTCATGATGTGCCCGGCCACCGCCGAGCGGCTGATGCCCAGTTGATCCGCCAGCTCCTGCTGCGGGATCAGCGGATCCAGGCGCAGCAGAGAGAGGATTTGTTGTTCCCGCTCAGTCATCAAACATTTGTCCGTTTTGCAAACATTTGTTTGATATTACGGCATTGGCATGCCGTAGGTCAAGGGCGGCGCATTTCCCATTGCGACAGCCACAGACGAGCGCCGCAAGACCGCAGCAGGCCGGCGCCAGCTTCGTCGTCGGCGTCTAGATTGCTGATGGCCAGCGCGGGCGCGGCGGTGTCCCGCTGAACGGCGGCCAGCAGCGAGCGGGCGACGCCGCGGCGCCGATGCGGCGGCGCAACCGCCAGTTCCGCGACGTCGCCGGCGGCGGAGTAAAGCGCGTAGCCCAGCAAATCGCCGTTCTGTTTCGCCGTCATCAAGAGCAGCGGCGGCCGCGCGCGCTCCAGGCTGTCGCGGCTATTGGGCACGGCGGGCTCGCTGTGCAGCGGCCAGCGCGGCCATTGCGAGCGGTCAGCGGCTTCGCAGCGCCAGCCGGGTGCGGCGTCCACGGCCAGCGCGTGTTCAATGCGGTAACAGTCCAGCCGGCGGCGAGGGCGGAAGCCCAGCTTCAGATAGGCGGCCATGGCCGCGGCGTTGTCGCTGATCACCTCCAGCTGTTGACGCTGTATGCCCCGGCTGGCCAGCCGCCGGCTGACCGCGGCGGCCATCGCTTGCAGCAGGCCTTGGCGGCGCGCGTCGGGCGTGACGCCGGTGGCGACGCAATAGCCGATCGGGCCGGCCTCGTCGCAGTGCACGCCGGCCAGCCACAGACCGACGAGCGCGCCGTCGCGCCAGGCGCCGACGCTCAACTCCGGGCGCCAGCCGCGCCGATGCAGCATGGCGGCCAGCTGTTCTTCGTCCATTTGCATGGGCAGCAGGTAGTCGCTGAATGCCAGCCTGAAGGCTTGATGGATGAGGGGGAAATCGATCAGGGACAGGCTGTGCAGGCGCATGGACGGGCTCGGGTCAATAGGGATGGGCTGATTATGCGCGGCGACGGCGCGGCGCGGTCGGCGCTGTCGTGAATTGGATACAAAAGACTAAATTCAGCGATGACAGCCGACGACGATGCGTCTAGACTATAGCCATGCGCATTGTGCGTGTTTCAGAGGGAGGCGAAGTATGGATGGATTGAGTCAGATCAGCGGGCAGGGCGTGTCCAACAGCATCCAGATCTACGCATTGAAAAAAGCCATGTCGGCGCAGTCGCAGTCGGCTTTGAGCTTGGTGCAAGGCGCGTCCGACAATATGGCGCAGGCCCAGGCCAGCAATCCGGCCCATCTGGGGCAGAATATCGATACCCGCGCCTGAGACGGCGGGGTGACTGGAAAAGCGGCCTAGGCCGCTTTTTTTATTGCCGGGTTCAGAACCTGTTCACGGTCTAGCGAGCCAAGGCGAGACAAGATGTTGCGGCTGAGAAAGCGGAGTATGCTCGTGGCGCATGAGCATTTCGAAGCTGTACTCACCGCGCCACATCTCATGACGCGCAGCAGATCGTAAACAGGTTATCAGGCGCTGAGCGCCTGATCCCAGTCTTCCGGAAATTGCCGTTCCAGCCAGTTCGCCAGCCATTCCGCCGCGCTCTCCCAGCGCGTGTCCAGCATCATCATATGGCCAAGATGGGGCAGGATGTCCGCCGCCACGTCCAGACGCCGCGCGGTGGCCACCACATCTTCCGGCCCCACCAGCTGGTCTTCGGCCGCGCCCAGCACCAGCGCCGGCAGCCGCGCCAGCGGCCGGTTGGCCAGCGGGTTGACCAGGGTCATGTCCATCAGCGCTCGCTGGCTTTCCTGCTGGCAACGGCTGATCAGCAGTTCCACCGCCGATTCCGGCGCGTCCGGCGACAGCAGCATGTCCTTCAGTTCGATGAACTCCGGATCGTACAGGCCGTGCTGGTACATATTGAGCTTGAGAAACAGGGCCGGCGCCTGCGTCAGCAGCCGCAGACTGGACGAGGCGAGCCCCCCGGGCGGGACCGAGGCCAGCAAGGCCGCGCCGGGCAGCTTGTGGCGGCTCAGGTATTGCTGCACCACGTAGCCGCCCATGGAGTGGCCCACCATCACCGGCGCGGCCGGCAATTGCTTGAGCGCCGCGTCGAGATTGCGCACATAGTCGTCGACGCCGATCGCGGCCAGGTAGTCCCGGCCCTCGCTGCCGCCGTGTCCCTCCAGGCTCAGCGCCCAGCAATCGTAGCCTTGCCGGGCGAACCAGGGCATGAAGTATTCCCGCCAGCACCAGGCGCCGCAAAAGGCGCCGTGCACGAACAACAACGGCGGCGCGAGACGCGCCGCCGTTGGCGCCGGGGCTTGATGCAGCAGCTCCAGGCGCGGGGACATCACAGCACTTCGGCGGCGTGGTCCGCCAGCCGCGAGCGCTCGCCGCGCTGCAGCGTGATGTGGCCGGAATGGCCCCAGCCCTTGAAGCGGTCCACCACATAGGTCAGGCCGGAACTGCCCTCGGTCAGGTAGGGGGTGTCGATCTGCGAGATATTGCCCAGGCAGACCACCTTGGTGCCGGGGCCGGCGCGGGTGATCAGGGTCTTCATCTGCTTGGGCGTCAGGTTTTGCGCCTCGTCGATGATCAGGTATTTGTTGAGGAAGGTGCGGCCGCGCATGAAGTTCAGCGATTTGACCTTGATGCGGGAGCGGATCAGGTCGCGGGTGGCGGCGCGGCCCCAGTCGCCGCCATCGTCGTCGCTCTTGTTGAGCACGTCCAGATTGTCCTCCAGCGCGCCCATCCACGGCGCCATCTTTTCCTCTTCGGTGCCGGGCAGGAAGCCGATGTCCTCGCCCACCGGCACGGTGACCCGGGTCATGATGATTTCGGAGTACAGCTTCTGTTCCAGCGTCATCGCCAGGCCGGCGGCCAGCGTCAGCAGTGTCTTGCCGGTGCCGGCCTGGCCCAGCAGGGTGATGAAGTCCACCTCCGGGTCCATCAGCAGATTGAGGGCGAAGTTCTGCTCGCGGTTGCGCGCGGTGATGCCCCAGACATTGTTTTTGTGGTGGCTGTAGTCCTTCAGCGTCTGCAGCACCGCGGTCTTGCCCTCCACCTGGGTCACGCGCGCCTGCAGCGGCTGGGCACCTTCCTGCCACAGCATCTGGTTGACGTAGAGGTTCTGACCGTCCGGGCCCTTGACCTGGTAGTAGCTGCGACCCTGTTCCTGCCAGGACTTCATGTCCTTGCCGTTGCGCTCCCAGAAGCTTTCGTCGATTTCCCGGGTGCCGGTGTAGAGCAGGTCGGTGTCTTCCAGCACCTTGTCGTTGAAATAGTCTTCCGCGTCCAGGCCCAGCGCGCGGGCCTTGATGCGCATATTGATGTCTTTGGACACCAGGATCACCGAGCGGCCTTGCTGCAACTCCTTCAAGGCCATCACGATGCCGAGGATCTGGTTGTCGGCCTTGCCCACCGGCAGAGACGGCGGCAGCACGCTGTGTATCGCCTGGGTCTGCAGGATCAGCTTGCCGGCGGCGGCGTCGCGGCTGGCGCTCTTCAGCGGAATGCCGGATTCGATCTTGGCTTCGGCCCCGCTGACGATCTCATCTAGGAAACGGCTGGCCTGGCGCGCGTTGCGCGCCACTTCGGACATCCCCTTCTTGTGGGTGTCCAGTTCTTCCAGCGTGATGATGGGGATGAACACATCGTGTTCTTCGAAGCGATACAAGCAGGTGGGGTCGTGCAGCAGCACGTTGGTGTCGAGAACAAACAGCTTGCTGGCGCTGATTTTTTTGCGGCTGGCCATGATGATCCCCTGGTTTTATCGCGGGGCGGGCCGGGAATCGGCCGACCCCGTCGCGGTTTTTAGAGCGTCTTGACGAAGTCCAGCACCGCCGCGGCGTGGCCTGGCACTTTGACGCCGCGCCATTCGCGCGCGATGTCGCCGTTCCGGCCAATCACGAAGGTGCTGCGTTCAATCCCTCTGACCTGTTTGCCATACATATTCTTCATCTTGATGACGCCAAACAGATTGCAAACAACCTCCTCTGCATCGGACAACAATTCGAATGGCAGCTCCAGCTTGGCTTTGAAGTTCTCGTGAGACTTCAGGCTGTCGCGGGAAATGCCGACAACGGCGGCGCCGGCGGCGGCGAATTCGGCGTGCAGATCGCGGAAATCCATGGTTTCGTTGGTGCAGCCGGGGGTGTTGTCTTTGGGGTAGAAGTAGATCACCAGCGGCTTGGGGCTGCTGGACAGCTGAAACGAGACGCCGGCGGTGCCGGGCAGGGTGAAGTCGGGGCAAGCAATGCCGGACATGCAGTAACTCCTGTGGTGGAACTGGGTTGGTGCGTCCGCCTTGTTTTGAGATTAGCGGATTCCCGCCCGGTTAGACAATGGGAATGGGTAACGAAATTTT
Source organism: Chromobacterium sp. FG89 (assembly GCF_057808735.1). NCBI lineage: Bacteria > Pseudomonadati > Pseudomonadota > Betaproteobacteria > Neisseriales > Chromobacteriaceae > Chromobacterium > Chromobacterium sp. FG89. The sequence continues at coordinate 47,798 of NZ_JBMDIQ010000016.1, forward strand.
CACGGCGCGTGTTCCCGCCGCAGCAGCACCAAGAGCGCGCCGGCGCCGCCCATGGATTCGCCGGCCTCGCAAAAGGCCAGCACGTCGGGGTGGTGCTTGAGCCAGGCGCGCACCATGCGCTTGAGTACGGGCTGGCCGTTGGAGCCGAAGCCCTTGCCGTGTATCACCCGCACGCAGGGGCCGTGGCGCCGCGCCTGGTGCAGGAACAGCGCCAAGGCGTCCTGGGCCTGGTAGCGGTCGCAGCCGTGCAGGTCGAGCTGGCGGCAGACCGGCCAGAAGCCTGCGCGCAGCTTTTTCAGCGTGGCGGAGGGCATGCCGGGGCGGGCGAAATGGGCGTCGATCTCGGCCGGTTCGAACCAACCCACCATCTGCTGCAGCAAGGCCTGTTGCACCGCTTCCGACGTCTGGCCGTGCTGATGGCGGCGGCGCGGATGCGGGCTGGGCTTGGGGCGAGGGCTGGCGTGGCGGTTGTCCGGCTTCAGCGGCTTGACGTCGCGGAACAGCTGGCGGAAATCCGGTTCCGGTTCGGCCGGCGGCGCGGCGGAAACGGAAACGCCAGCCGGCGCGCGGGAGTCGCGCACCTGCTGGCGCAGGCCTTGCAAGGCTTTCTTGAAGGCTTTCAAGCGTTTACTTCAGGTTGTCCAGGTAACGTTCCGCGTCCAGGGCGGCCTGGCAGCCGGAGGCCGCGCTGGTCACCGCCTGGCGGTAGATGTGGTCCTGCACGTCGCCGGCGGCGAACACGCCTGCCGCGCTGGTGGCGGTGGCGTTGCCCTCGCGGCCGCTCTTGGTGATCAGGTAGCCGGTGCCGTCCATTTCCAGCTGGCCTTTGAAGATCTCGGTGTTCGGCTGGTGGCCGATGGCGACGAAGAGGCCCATCACCTTGATTTCTTCGGTGGAGGCGTCCTGCATGGACTTCAGGCGCAGGCCGGTGACGCCGGAAGCATCGCCCAGCACTTCGTCCAGGGTGGCGTTCAGCTTCAGGCTGATCTTGCCTTCCTTGACGCGGTCCATCAGCTTGTCGATCAGAATCTTCTCGGCGCGGAAGGTTTCGCGGCGGTGGATCAGGGTCACGTGCTTGGCGATGTTGGCCAGATACAGCGCTTCTTCCACCGCGGTGTTGCCGCCGCCGATCACCGCCACGTCCTGGTTGCGGTAGAAGAAGCCGTCGCAGGTGGCGCAGGCGGACACGCCCTTGCCCTTGAACGCTTCTTCGGAGGCCAGGCCCAGGTATTTGGCCGAGGCGCCGGTGGCGATGATCAGCGCGTCGCAGGTGTATTCGCCGGCGTCGCCCACCAGGCGGATCGGTTTTTCATGCAGATGGGTGGTGTGGATGTGGTCGAACAGGATTTCGGTGCCGAAGCGCTCGGCGTGCTGCTGAAAGCGCTGCATCAGTTCCGGGCCCATCACGCCGGCGGCGTCCGCGGGCCAGTTGTCCACGTCGGTGGTGGTCATCAACTGGCCGCCTTGCGCCAGGCCGGTGACCAGTACCGGCTTCAGGTTGGCGCGCGCCGCGTAAACGGCGGCGGTGTAGCCGGCGGGGCCGGAGCCAAGAATCAGCAGGGGGCTGTGGCGAGTCGTGGTCATGATGTTTTCCTGTGTGAGAAGCGGGTAATGAAACCGATTGCGTCAAACCGGGGCGGCCGGTTGGGCGCCGAGGTCGAGTCGTTCAGTTCTGAAGTATGGTGTCTGTCCGTCGGAATCCAAGAGCAAGAGCGGACTATTCAACCAGCGGGCCCGCGCGCGGGCGCCGGCGTTTCGGCTGACAATATACAAGAGCGGCGGGGCAAGGTTAAGCGTTGGCTTGATTGGAATATTCAACATTGCTGATTGAATTCCTTTATCGCCGTTCCCGGCCGTCCTATCGGCCGGGCTTGGTTCTGGCTGAAATCATTTGCGCATTCACGCGTCGATTCAAAAGCTTGCCGTTTTTCGGGGCGCCGTCATGCCGGAATCCGCGGCGGGGCTAGGCCCGCTTGGCCCGCCGCGGCCGCGCGGCGGCTACTTGCCAGCACCGGCCGCGTGCTATACTGTCCGTTTTCGCGTTGGGTGCGTGGTGTAACTCCGCGCAGCGCCACTTCTGAGGTGAGGCAATGTCCTTCGTGTCTGCCGATCCGTGGCGTCGTACCGTCCCAGATGACTAAACCTGTCACACACTTAAGGATTTAACATGCAAGTACAGCTGGAAACATTGAGCAATCTTGAGCGCCGCATGAATATCGCCCTGCCGATGGCGGCCATCGACACGCAAGTGGCCGAGCGCCTGAAGCGCGTGGCCCGCAACGCCAAGATTCAAGGTTTCCGCCCGGGCAAGGCTCCGCTGAAGATCGTGGAAATGAACTACGGCGCCCAGGTGCGTGAAGAAGTGATGGGTGAACAGGTTCAACAGGGTTTCTACTCCGCCGTGAGCGAGCAGAAGCTGCGCGTTGCCGGCTACCCGCGCTTCGAGCCGGTAGCCGCCGGCGACGACAAGGAAAACTTCAAGTTCGCCGCCACTTTCGAGGTTTACCCGGAAGTGAAGGTTGGCGAGCTGGCCGGCAAGGAAGTGGAAAAGCCGCTGACCCCGGTGACCGACGCCGAAATCGAGAAAACCATCGATATCCTGCGCAAGCAGCGCACCCGCTACAACCGCGTTGAGCGCGAAGCCGCCACCGGCGACCGCGTGATCATCGACTTCAAGGGCGCCATCGACGGCGTGCTCTTCGAAGGCGGTTCTTCCGAGAACTTCCCCTTCGTGCTGGGCCAAGGCCAGATGCTGGCCGAGTTTGAAGCGGGCGTCGCCGGCATGAAGGAAGGCGACATCAAGAGCGTGGAAGTGAGCTTCCCCGAGGATTACCACGGCAAGGACGTGGCCGGCAAAACCGCCGTGTTCGAAATCCTGCTGAAGAACGTGGCTGAAGCCGTGCTGCCGGAAGTGAACGAAGAGTTCGCCAAGCTGCTGGGCATCGCCGATGGCGACGTTGAGAAAATGCGCGCTGAAATCCGCAAGAACGTGGAGCGCGAAGTGAAGCGCCGTCTGCAGGCCCGCACCAAGGAAAACGTGATGCAGGCGCTGTTGGACGCCACCGAGATCGAACTGCCGAAAGCCCTGGTCAGCCTGGAAATCGGCCGTCTGGTCGAGCAAGCCCGTCGCGACATGCAGCAACGCGGCATGAACGTCAAAGACATGCCGTTCCCGCCGGAACTGTTCGCTCAGCAAGCCGAGCGCCGCGTGGCTCTGGGCCTGATCCTGTCCGAAGTGGTGGAATCCAACAAGCTGGAAGCCAAGCAGGACCAAGTCAAGGCCATGATCACCGAGTTCGCCGACAGCTATGAAGATCCGGCTGAAGTGCTGACCTGGTATTACGCCAGCCCGGACCGTCTGGAAGGCCCGACTTCCATGGTACTGGAAGACAATGTGGTTGAATTTGTGCTGTCCAAGGCCAATGTTGTAGAGAAAGAACTGTCCTTCGACGCCCTGATGGGCAACAACGCCTGATAACAGCTGGAGTGGCCGATGAAATCGATGATGGAACCTCAAGGTCTGGGCCTGGTGCCCATGGTGGTGGAACAGAGCGGCCGCGGCGAGCGCGCGTATGACATCTACTCGCGTCTGCTGAAGGAACGCATCGTGTTCCTGGTGGGCCCTGTCACGGATGAGTCGGCCAACCTGGTTGTGGCGCAGATGTTGTTCCTTGAATCGGAAAATCCGGACAAGGACATCCACTTCTACATCAACTCGCCGGGTGGGTCGATTACCGCGGGCATGTCCATTTACGACACGATGAACTTCATCAAGCCGGATGTTTCCACCTTGTGCATTGGCCAGGCTGCCAGCATGGGCGCCTTCCTGCTCGCCGCCGGCGCGCAGGGCAAGCGCTTCGCGCTGGCCAATAGCCGGGTGATGATTCACCAGCCGCTGCTGTACGGCGGCGGCCTGTCCGGCCAGGTCACCGATATCGAGATCCATGCTCGCGAACTGGTCAAAGTCAAGGCCAAGATGAACGAGCTGCTGGCCAAACATAGCGGCCAGCAACTGGAGCGGGTGATCGCCGACACCGAGCGCGACAACTTCATGTCCGCCGACGAGGCACAGGCCTACGGCTTGATCGACAAAGTGCTGACGTCCCACAAGGACGTGAAAGCTTAAGGAGCGATGGAATCCGCCAATGGCTGATAAGAACAGCAATGAAAAGCTTCTCTACTGCTCTTTCTGCGGCAAGAGCCAGCATGAAGTCCAACGCCTGATCGCCGGGCCGCAGGTCTTCATCTGCAACGAATGCGTCGAGCTGTGCAACGACATCATTCGCGAGGAGCTGGAGAAGGGCGTCGGCGACGCCGCGTCCTCCTCCGAAGACAGTCCGCTGCCTACGCCTCAGGAAATCCGCGCGGATCTCGACCAATACATCATTGGTCAGGATTTCGCCAAGAAGACCCTGTCGGTGGCGGTGTACAACCACTACAAGCGTCTGAGCAGCCCGGCAAGCAAGAGCGAGGTCGAGCTGGCCAAGAGCAATATCCTGCTGATCGGTCCGACCGGTTCCGGCAAGACCTTGCTCGCCCAGTCTCTGGCCCGCCTGCTGGACGTGCCCTTCGTCATCGCCGACGCCACCACGCTGACCGAAGCGGGTTACGTGGGCGAGGATGTCGAGCACATCATCCAGAAGCTGCTGCAAAAATGCGACTACGACGTGGACAAGGCCCAGCGAGGCATCGTCTACATCGACGAGATCGACAAGATCTCGCGCAAGTCGGAAAACCCGTCCATCACCCGCGACGTATCGGGCGAGGGCGTGCAGCAGGCTTTGCTGAAGCTGATCGAGGGCACCGTGGCCTCGATTCCGCCGCAGGGCGGCCGCAAGCATCCGAATCAGGAATTCATCCAGGTGGACACCACCAACATCCTGTTCATTTGCGGCGGCGCTTTCGACGGGCTGGAGAAGATCATTCGCCAGCGCTCGGAAAAGGGCGGCATCGGCTTCGGCGCCGACATCAGCTCCAAGGACGACGGCAAGAGCTTGTCCATGTTGTTCCAGGAAGTGGAGCCGCAGGATCTGATCCGTTTCGGTCTTATTCCCGAGCTGATCGGCCGGCTGCCGGTGGCGGCCACGCTGGAGGAGCTGGACGAAGAGGCGCTGGTCACCATCCTGACCCAGCCGAAGAACGCGCTGATCAAGCAGTATCAGAAGCTGTTCTCGATGGAGTCGGTGGAGCTGGAAGTGCGTCCGTCCGCCTTGCGCGTGATCGCCAAGCAGGCGCTGAGCCGCAAGACCGGCGCGCGCGGTTTGCGCTCCATCCTGGAACGGGCGCTGCTCGACACCATGTACGAGCTGCCGTCCATGGCCGACGTGGAAAAAGTCGTGGTGGATGAAAAGGTTATCGACAAGGGCGACAAACCGCTGTTCATTTATCGCGACAAGGACGACAAGGCGCAATCGGCCTGATTGTCCGCCGCGACTCCGGAGACCGCCCAAACCGGGCGGTTTTTTATTTGTAGAGCCGGAAATCTGATTTAGTATGGGGGTGTTGAATTTTACTGTCCGCCCCCCATCTCCCAAGCATTGTTTCATAAGCAAGGTTAGGTGATATGCCGCAACCCGCAGAACTCAAAGAAGAAGCCACGCTGCCATTGCTGCCGCTGCGCGACGTGGTGGTCTTCCCCCATATGGTGATCCCGTTGTTCGTCGGCCGCGCCAAGTCCATCCGCGCGCTGGAACTGGCGATGGACGAGGGCAAGCAAATCCTCTTGGTGGCGCAGCGTTCCGCCTCCAAGGACGAACCGTCCGCCGACGACCTGTATCAAGTCGGCACCATCGCTTCGGTATTGCAGATGCTCAAGCTGCCGGACGGCACCGTCAAGGTGCTGGTCGAAGGCCGTCAGCGCGCGATGATCGAATCGGTGGGCGAAGAAAACGAATGCTTCGTCGGCGCCTTCAAGCCGCTGAGCCCGGAGGCCGAGGAATCGACCGAGACTGAGGCGATGCGCCGCGCGCTGCTCGCGCAGTTCGAGCAGTACGTCAAACTGAACAAGAAGATTCCGCCGGAAGTGCTGAACTCGCTGGCCGGCATCGACCGCGCCGGCCGCATGGCCGACACCATCATCGCCCACCTGCCGCTGAAGCTGGAACAGAAGCAGGAAGTGCTGGAGATGTTCGACGTGCAGCAGCGCCTCGAGCACCTGATGTCGCAGCTGGAAGGCGAAATCGACATCCTGCAGGTGGAAAAACGCATCCGCGGCCGCGTCAAGCGGCAGATGGAAAAGAGCCAGCGCGAGTACTATCTGAACGAGCAGGTCAAGGCGATTCAGAAAGAGCTGGGCGAGATGGACGAGGTCAGCGACCTCGACGAGCTGGAAAACAAGATCAAGGTCGCCGGCATGAGCAAGGAGGGTCGCGAGAAGGCGATGTCCGAGCTCAAGAAGCTGCGCATGATGTCGCCGATGTCGGCGGAAGCCACCGTGGTGCGCAACTACATCGACACCCTGCTCGAACTGCCGTGGAAGAAGAAGACCAAGATCAGCAAGGACGTGGCCAAGGCCGAGGAAGTGCTGGACGAGGATCACTTCGGCCTGGAGAAGGTCAAGGAGCGGATTCTGGAGTACCTGGCGGTGCAACAGCGCGTCGACAAGCTCAAGGCGCCGATTCTGTGCCTGGTGGGGCCGCCGGGCGTGGGCAAGACCTCGCTGGGCCAGTCCCTGGCGCGCGCCACCAACCGCAAGTTCGTGCGCATGGCGCTGGGCGGGGTGCGCGACGAGTCCGAGATTCGCGGCCATCGCCGCACCTATATCGGCTCCATGCCGGGCAAGGTGCTGCAGAACATGAGCAAGGCGGCGGTGAAGAACCCGCTGTTCCTGCTGGACGAAGTGGACAAGATGGGCGCGGATTTCCGCGGCGATCCGTCGTCGGCCTTGCTGGAGGTCTTGGACCCGGAGCAGAACCACTCCTTCATCGATCATTACGCCGAAGTCGAATTCGACTTGTCCGACGTGATGTTCGTGGCCACCGCCAACTCGCTGAACATTCCGCCGGCGCTGCTGGACCGGATGGAAATCATTCGTCTCGCTGGCTACACCGAGGACGAAAAGGTCAATATCGCCACCAAATACCTGCTGCCCAAGCAAATGAAGGCCAACGGCGTGCAGGAGGGCGAGCTGGCGGTGCAGGAGACCGCGCTGCGCGACATCGTGCGCTACTACACCCGTGAAGCCGGCGTGCGCAGCCTGGACCGCGAAATCGCCAAGATCTGCCGCAAGGTGGTGACCAGCGCCTCGCTGAAGGCCGGCAAGGCGAGCAAGGTGACCGTCAGCGGCCGCAACCTGGACAAATTCCTGGGCGTGCGCCGTTTCGATTACGGCATCGCCGAGGACGAGAACCGCATCGGCCAGGTCACCGGCCTGGCGTGGACCGAGGTGGGCGGCGAACTGCTGACCATCGAGGCGGTGTCGCTGCCGGGCAAGGGCAACATCATCCGCACCGGCCAGCTGGGCGAGGTGATGCAGGAGTCCATCACCGCGGCGATGAGCGTGGTGCGCAGCCGCGCGCGTTCGCTGGGCATCAAGCCGGACTTCTACGAGAAGAGCGATATGCACATCCACGTGCCGGAAGGCGCGACGCCCAAAGACGGGCCCAGCGCCGGCATCGCGATGACCACGGCCCTGGTGTCCATCCTGACAGGCATTCCGGTGCGCGCCGACGTGGCGATGACCGGCGAGATCACGCTGCGCGGCGAGGTATTGCCCATCGGCGGCCTGAAAGAGAAGCTGCTGGCGGCGCATCGCGGCGGGATCAAGCACGTGTTGATCCCCAAAGGCAACGAAAAAGATTTGGTTGAAATTCCCGCCAATATCAAGCATAAAATCGAAATCCATGCCGTTAAGTGGATAGACGAAGTCTTGGCTTTGGCCTTGGAGCGGCAACCGGAGCCTTTGTCGGAAGAAGAAAAGCCGGCGGAGGAGTTGCGAGGGACGCAGGAGGCAGCGCAAGGCGTGTCCGTGATGAAGCATTAAGAATCATGGCCTTAGCCGAACGCTGAATAACTTGTGTTCAAGCGGCTTTCCAGTGTGTTTGCGAAATGGCAAAATGCCCGTCAAAGCCGCTTGACACAAGGATTTCGCCCTTGCTATAAAGCAAGCGGTTTTTATCCGAATTACGTAGACCGAGAACGACGAAAGGGGACTTACGTGAACAAGTCTGAACTGATTGACGCTATTGCCGCTGAGGCCGATATCTCCAAAGCCGCCGCCGCCAAGGCGCTGGACGGCATGGTGGCCGCTGTAACCGACGCTCTGAAAAAGGGCGACACCGTGACCCTGGTGGGCTTCGGCACCTTCTACGTTGGCGAACGCGCTGAACGCAGCGGCCGCAACCCGAAGACCGGCGCCACCATCAAGATCCCGGCAGCTCGTTCGCCGAAGTTCCGTGCTGGCAAGGCACTGAAAGACGCGCTATAATTAGCGGCCTTGGCAGCCCCTAGCGGCTGGCAAGGTGTTTCGAGGGGCGTTTAGCTCAGTTGGTAGAGCGTCTGCCTTACAAGCAGAATGTCGGCGGTTCGACTCCGTCAACGCCCACCAAGTTTCGGTTGGAGTGGTAGTTCAGTTGGTTAGAATACCGGCCTGTCACGCCGGGGGTCGCGGGTTCGAGTCCCGTCCGCTCCGCCAGAACTCACAAAAAGGTGAACGAAATACAGCGTTCACCTTTTTTTTTGACAAGGGTGGCTCAAGCCAATCGCCATGTTCGAGTTTGTCCAGAACAATAAAGTCTTCATTCAGGTTGTATTGGGAGCTGTTGCGTTGACCTTCGTGGGCTTCGGCGTGGGCAGCTATGAAGCAGCTTCCGACGACCCTTATCTCGCCAAGGTAGGTTCCGCCAAGATTTACAAGCGCGATCTGGATCGAGCCTTGGAGGGCCAGCCCACCGATCCGGCCAGCCGCCAGGCCGCGCTGGAAAACCTGATCCGCCAGGAACTGCTGCTGTCCGACGCGCATGACCGCGGCGTCACCGTCAGCCCCGAGCAGCTGCGCAAAGTCATCGCCTCCATTCCCGCCTTCCAGGACAACGGCAAGTTCAGCCCGGAACGCTATCGCGAATTCCTGCAAAACCGCTATCCGTCTCCGGAAGCCTTCGAAGCCCAGGTCAAGCGCGACATCGTGCTGCAAAGCCAGCTGACCGGCATCGCCGGCACCGAGTTCGTCGCCGGCACCGTGGTCAACCGTCTGGCCGGCCTGTTGGGCGAGGGCCGCGAAGTGCGCTCTTTGCTGTTGAAGCAGGCGGATTTCGCCGCCGAGGTCAAGACCGACGACGCCGCGCTCAAGGCCTTCTACGACGCCAACCTGAAGCGTTTCCGCGTGCCGGAGCGGGTTAAGCTCGACTACGTGCTGCTGTCCCAGGACGCCTTGGCCCAAGGCCTTAAGCCCAGCGACGCCGAGCTGCAGAAATACTACGAAGAACACAAGGCCGAGTTCAGCAATGAACAGCGCCGCGCCTCCCATATCTTGCTGACGGTGGCCAAGGACGCCAAGCCGGAGCAGAAGGCCAAGATCAAGGCCGAAGCCGAGGCCTTGCTGAAGGACGTGCGCGCCAACCCGGCCCGTTTCGCCGAACTGGCCAAGGCCAAGTCGCAAGATCCGGGCTCCGCGGCCAATGGCGGCGATCTGGGTTTCTTCGGTCACGGCATGATGGTCAAGCCTTTCGACGACGCGGTGTTCCGCATGAAGCCGGGCCAGATCAGCGAAGTGATCGAAACCGAGTTCGGTTATCACATCATCAAGCTGGACGAAGTGAAGGCTCAGGACTTCGCCGAAGTGAAGGCGGCTATCGCCGAGAAGCTGCAGCGTCAGCAGGCGGGCAGCCTGTTCCGCAGCCAGGCCGACAAGCTGACCGAACTGGCCTACCAGCAGGGCGATTCGCTGAAGGCGCTGCAAGAGCAGCTGAAGCTGCAGCCGCAGCATTCCGATTGGCTGAGCCGCGGCAAGCCGGCGGCGGACCCGCTGCTCAACAGCCCCAAAGTGCTTGAGGCGGCGTTCAGCGAAGACGTGCTGAAGAAGAAGCACAATAGCGAGCCGGTGGACATCGGCAACAGCCGCCTGTTGGTGGTGCGCGTGGCCGAACATCAGCCGGAGCGTCAGCAGACGATGGACGAGGTGCGCGAGGTGATCAAGGCCGAGCTGGTGGCCAAGGAAGGCGCCAAGCTGGCCGAGAAGAAGGGCCAGGCGCTGTTGGCCGAGCTGAAGGCCGGCAAGGGCGAGGGCAAGGCTTGGAGCGAAGCCAAGACCCTGCTGCGCCGCGATCCGGCCGGTCTGCCCATCGCCGACGCGCGGGCGGTGTTCGCCGCTCAGGCGGGCAAGCTGCCGGCCTTCGCCGGCGCCAAGCGCGACAACGGCGAATACGCGCTCTATCGCATCGACAAGGTGATTCCGGCGCCGGCGGCCAGCGAGGCAGAACGCGGCCAGCTGAGCGCGATCCTGGGCGAGATGAACGCCAACGCCCAGCTGTCCAGCTATCTGGACACCTTGCGTCAGAAGTACAGCGTGACGATGGGCAAGCAGGGTTTGTCCGACGCGCAATAAGTCCGGTTTGAACGATGTCCGATCGCCGCCGTCAGCGTTTGCTGGCGGCGGTTTTTCATATGCCGCGCGCTGATTTGCTTATAAGTTTGAGCGCTAAGCGGGCGGTTTTTTTGAGCGGGATGAGATAATTTCAATCTTTTTTAGTCGGAACTATTGACTGGAAACGAAAATAGATGTTCAATCATAAACAAATTTAGTCGCCGATTTGAACACAGCTTGCGGGCGTAAAACAGCTAAAGCGTGGGTAAGCAGCCCCAGGACGTGATCCAGCATCTGCTTACAGTAATCTCGATTCCGTAGTGATTCCGAAGATTCCCATGCAAGGCCCGCCAAGTTCATTGGCGGGCCTTGTGTTTTTGGAGTATTTGGAATGATTCATCTGCAAAATGTTCGTAAGCGTTTCCGTCACCCCGAGGGGGGCTGGTTCGATGCGGTCACGGACACCTCTCTCACGATTCGTCCGGGCGAAGTCTTCGGACTAATCGGCTTTTCCGGCGCCGGCAAATCCACCTTGCTGCGCCTGATCAATCTGCTGGAGCGTCCGGACCACGGCGCCGTCATCGTCGACGGCGAAGACCTGACCAGCCTGTCCGCCAAGGCCTTGCGCCGCGCGCGCCAGAATATCGGCATGGTGTTCCAGCAATTCAATTTGATGGCCAACCGCACCGTGGCCGGCAACGTCGCCTTCCCGCTGGAAGTGGCGGGCTGGGCCAAGGCGGATATCGACAAGCGCGTCCATGAATGCCTGGAAGTGGTGGGCCTCTTGGACCGCGCCAATCACTATCCGGCACAATTGTCCGGCGGCCAGAAGCAGCGCGTCGGCATCGCCCGCGCGCTGGCGCCCAATCCCAAGGTGATCCTGGCCGACGAGCCCACGTCGGCGCTGGACCCGAAAACCACTCAAGCCGTGCTGGATTGTCTGAAGGACATCAATCAACGCTTTGGCGTCACCATCGTCATCGTCACCCACGAGATGGGCGTGGTGAGGGCGATCTGCCATCGCGCGGCGGCCCTGGACGCCGGCCGGGTGGTGGAAGTGGTGGATGTGTCGAATAACGAGGTGGCGGCGGATTCCGATCTGGCGCGCTCGCTGCTGGAGGCCGCGTAATGGATGCCGCAACCCTGAACGAAGCATTGCAAAACCTGGTGAGCATGGGGCCGGAAATCTGGCAGGCCTTCCAGGAAACGCTGGTGATGCTGGGCATAGGCCTGAGCGCGGCCGTCTTGCTGGGCGGTCCGCTCGGCATCGTGCTCTACCTGACCCAGCCGGGCCAGCAGTTCGCCAACCGCGCGCTGAACGGCGTGCTGGGCTGGGTGGTGAACCTGGTGCGTTCCTTCCCCTTCATCATCCTGATGGTGTCGCTGGTGCCGCTGACGCGAGCGCTGGTGGGCAGCACCATCGGTCCGGTGGCGGCTTCGGTGCCGCTGGCCTTTGCCGCGATTCCGTATTTCGGCCGTCTGGTCGAGCAGACGCTGCGCGAGATTCCGCGCGGCGTGGTGGAGGCGGCCGAGGCGATGGGCGCCAGCCCGCTGCAGATCATCTGCAAGGTCTTGCTCAACGAGGCGCGCTCCGGCCTGATTTCCAGTCTGACCATTCTGACCATCAGCTTCCTGAGCTATACCGCGGTGGCGGGGGTGGTGGGCGGCGGCGGCATCGGCGATCTGGCCATCCGTTACGGCTACTACCGTTATCAGACCGATGTGATGGTGGCCATGGTGCTGATGCTGGTGGCGCTGGTGCAAGTCATCCAGTTGCTGGGCAACCGGCTGGCCGCCAAGCTGGACAAACGTTGACATCCGCCGGCGCCAGGCGCCGGCAGGGCTAAGCTTTTACCTATCAATGGACAAGCAGGAGAAACAAATGCGTAGATTCGTGATCAAGGCAGTGGCGGCGTCGGTATTGGGCTTGGCGACGGCGGGCGCGGCGCTGGCGGCGGACCCGGCCAAGAAGGACATCGTGATCGGCACCACCGTCGGCGATTTCGGCGACATGGTCAAGCAGTCGATCAAGCCCATCCTGGAAAAGCAGGGTTACAAGGTCAAGCTGGTGGAGTTCACCGATTACGTGCGTCCTAACCTGGCCTTGCAGGAAGGCGCGCTGGACGTGAATGTGTTCCAGCACAAGCCCTATCTGGACAACTTCGTCAAAGAGCACAAGCTGAACCTGAAAGAAGCGTTCCAGGTGCCGACCGCGCCGCTGGGCATCTACGCCGGCAAGATCAAGGCGCTGAAAGACGTCAAAGTGGGCTCCACCGTGGCCGCCCCCAACGATCCGTCCAATTTCGCCCGCGCGCTGGTGATGCTGGCCGATCTGGGCTGGGTCAAGCTGAAACCGGGCATCAACCCGCTGACCGCTTCCGAGCGCGACATCGCCGTCAATGTGAAGAAGATCAAGATCATTCCGCTGGAAGCCGCGCAACTGCCGCGTTCGCGCAGCGATGTGGACTTCTCGGTGATCAACGGCAATTACGCCACCAGCTCCGGCATCAAGCTGACCGAGGCGATCTATCAGGAAAAGAGCTACGCCTACGTCAACTGGGGCGCGGTGCGCACGGCGGACCTGGCCAAGCCCTGGGCCAAGGACGTGGTGGCGGCTTACAACTCGCCGGCGTTCAAGGCTTTCGCCAAGCAGAAGTACGCGGGCTACAAGCTGCCGCAGAACTGGAACTAAGCGAGATCGCTTATTTGCGCGCCGGCAGACGGCCGGCGGTGCAGGATTTCTTGTAACACTCCTGGCTACAAGACTTGATGGGAGGGCTTAGCCCTCCCAATTTTTTTGCGCGCTTAGAACGTGTTTACGATCTCGCGAGCTAAAGTGTACACACGGTACATGAGCATTTCGAAGGGGCACTCACCGTGTAACGCTCCACAACGCGCAGCAGATCGTAAACAGGTTTCTCAGGCCCGCTGACAAAACCTCTGATCCTGCGTTGCGCCTCCTTGTCGTACTGGTACTGTCTGTGTCGGCGCGCCTTGGCTCAGGTGCGCAGCGCGGTTTTGTTAGGGCTCTTATTTCAGATAGGAGCGCAAGACGCCCACCACCTGTTCCAGGTCCCGGCTGCGCTGCAGCGGGTCGTCGGCCTCAGGGCCAAGATGTTCGCGCAGATGGCCCTCCATCACTTCCATCATCAGCCCATTGACGGCGCCGCGCACCGCGGCGATCTGTTGCAGCACGGCCGAGCAATCGACTTCCTGTTCCAGCGCGCGTTCCAGCGCTTCCGCCTGGCCCTTGATGCGGCGGACGCGGGTCAATAATTTCTTCTTGTCTTTCACGGTATGCGGCATGCGCGCAGCTTCCTTCTATTGATAATATACTGGGGTATAGTATATTGACGCCAATCCGCCACTGGACGCATTGATTCCAATCGTCCACGGCGGCCAAACGGAACTCATTGTAAAGAAGGTCAAAGATGCCGCCAATCGCCGAGCTGATCCAACAGGGCAACATCAATCTCTGGCTGTTCATTCCGTCCGCCATCCTGTTGGGTGCGCTGCACGGGCTGGAGCCCGGGCACTCCAAGACCATGATGGCGTCTTTCATCATCGCCATCCGCGGCAGCATAGGCCAGGCGGTGCTGCTGGGCTTGTGCGCGGCCTTGTCGCATTCGCTGATCGTCTGGCTGCTGGCGGCGCTGGCGCTCCAATACGGTAATCAGTTGATCGCCGAGCAGGCGGAGCCGTATCTGATGCTGTTTTCCGCCGTAGTGGTTTTGGCGGTGGCGGCCTGGATGTTGTGGCGCACCCGGCGGGACAATCTGGCGGCGCGGGCCATGCGGCGGCCGCCAAACGGCGGCAGCATGATAGACACCGGCCATGGTCTGGTCGAGGCCTTGCTTCTGCGCGAGGACGGTCTGCGCGTGGCCTTGTACCAGTACGGCGCCGGCCTGCGACGGCTGAAACCCGATGGGCGCGGCTTGGCGCTGGCGTGGCAAGGCGAGGAGGAGGCCGGGGAACTGGCTTTTGAAACTGAGGGGGAGTATCTGCTCAGCCCGCGCTTGCCGGCCGGGGCGATGGCGAAGGCCTTGCTCCTAAGCCATGGCGGCCACGTTCATCGCTATCCCGTGCGTTTCGCGCCGGCGGTGGCCGGCGTCGAGGGGGCGGGGACGTATCGCCGGGCGGTGAGCGCGGGGCCGGCCAAGCCGGCGCGAAGAGCGACGGCGACGCTGCCCGCCTATCAGGACGCGCATGAACGCGCGCACGCCGAGCACATCCAGCGGCGCTTCGCCGGCAGGAAGGTGGGTAATGCGCAGATCGCCTTGTTCGGCCTGACCGGCGGGCTGATACCGTGTCCGGCCTCGGTGACCATTTTGCTGCTATGCCTGCATCTGAAGCGCTTCTCCCTGGGCGCCACCATGGTGGCTTCGTTCAGCCTGGGGCTGGCCTTGGCGCTGGTCAGCGTCGGCGTGCTGGCGGCCTGGGGCGTGCGCCAGGCGGGCGCCCGTTTCGGCGGCCTGGGCGAGTGGGCGCGGCGCGCGCCCTATCTGTCCGCCGGCCTGATGTTCCTGGTGGGCTTGGCGATGGCCGCGCAGGCCGCGCGCGGCCTCGCCGCTTAGCGCTTGTTCAAGGTCTGCCGCGCTTCGTGGGACGCGGCGCGGCGAGTACGGCTTCGAAATGCCCATGCAGCGCTTGCACGCTCCGCTTTCTCCGCCGCAAGGCCTTGTCCCGCTCGTGCTCGCGCGACTCTGAACGGTTTCCTAGGACGGCTGCCGCGCGGCGCCGGCGCGGCCCAGGTAACGTCCCAGCCAGCGGTCCTGTTCCCACAGCATGTGCAATATCGATTCGCGAGCGCGGTAGCCGTGGCTTTCCGCCGGCAGGGTCACCAGCCGCGCAACCGCGCCCAGGCCTTGCAGCGCCTGGTATAGACGCTCGCTTTGCAGCGGGAAGGTGCCTGGGTTGTTGTCCATTTCGCCGTGGATCAGCAAGAGCGGGTCCTTGATCTGATTGGCGTAGTTGAACGGCGACATGGCTTGATAAACCTCTCTGGCCTGCCAGAAATTGCGTTCCTCCGATTGGAAGCCGAAGGGCGTCAGCGTGCGGTTGTAGGCGCCGGAGCGGGCGATGCCGGCATGGAACAGCCGGGTGTGCGCCAGCAGATTGGCGCTCATGAAGGCGCCGTAGGAATGGCCGCCGACGGCGATGCGGGCCGGGTCGGCCACGCCCAGGCGCACCACTTCGTCCACCGCGGCCTGGGCGTTCATTTTCAGCTGCGGCAGATAGCTGTCGTTCGGCTCTTTCTCGCCTTCGCCGACGATGGGCATGCCCGGATCGTCCAGCACCGCGTAGCCGCGCGCCAGCATGGCCAGCGGTCCCCAATAGCTGATCCGATTGAAGCGGTAGGGCGATTCCGTCACCTGGCTCGCCGCGGCGGCGGTTTTGAACTCGGTGGGATAGGCCCACATCAGCAGCGGCAGCGGGCCGTCGCGCTTGGCCTCGTAGCCGGGCGGCAAATAGAGGGCGGCGGTCAGCGCCACGCCGTCGGCGCGCCGGTAGCGCAGCAGTGTCTTGGCGACGTCCTTCAATTGCGGCGTCGGGTGCGGCACATGGGTCAGCGCCAGCGGTCCGGACGCTTGCCCCAGCGCCAGACGGTAGAGATTGGGCGGCTGGCTGACGGATTCGCGGCTGAGCAGCAGGTCCCGGCCGGCGTCGTCCAGCAGCGCGGCCGGCCGTTCGAACCAGGGCGCTTGCGATTGCCACAGCCGCGTGGCGGGTTTGTCGTCCAGCGCGTAGCGGTCGACGAAGGGACGGTCGCCTTCGGGGCCGGCGCCTTCGCCCAGCAGATAGATGGCCTTGCCGTCCGGCGTGGTTTGCAGTACGGATTGTCCGTTGGCGTTGCTGATCATGGCCGCCTCGCCGGGGTCGCTGTAGCGGTCTTCCGATTTGCGGCTGCTCAGCAGTTCCGGCGGCCGGTCCTGGTCGGGGCGCGCGCGCCAGACTTTCAGTTCACGGCTTTTCCACCAGTGTTCGCGCACCAGGGCCAGGTCGCCGCGGCCCCAGCGGACGTCGGCGAAGCGGCTGGCCAGCCGCTGCAGCTGCCGCGGCGCTTGCTGGAAGGGCGCGGCTTGCAGATAGAGCGCGTCGCGTTCGGCGGCGTTTTGTCCGGGGTCGCCGCCGTCCAGCGCTTCGACCCAAAACAGGCTGGCCGGCGCGTCGGCGCGCCAGGCGATTTCGCGCGGGCCGGTCTCCACCGCGTCGTTGCCGGAAGGCATGCGTTCCAGCAGCGGCCGCTGGGTCACGGTATGCGCGATGCGGCCTTGCCGGTCCAATACGTCGACGCGCTTGGGGAAGCGGGAGATCGGCACCAGGCCGGAGTAGGGGCGTTGCAGGCGGGTGGCCAGCAGGTATTGGCGATTGGGCGAAGCGCTGACGCCGAGATAGCGGTCGGGTTGGCCGATGGGGCTGAGCTTGCCGTCCAGGCTGAGCAAGGCCAATTGGCTTTGCAGCTGGTAGTCCAGCAGGTCGGCGTCGTAGGGGGTCTTGAGCAGGTCGGGATAGGTCCGGGTCTGGGACGGCGCGCCGCCTTCGCTTTGCTGGATATTGGGGCCGCTCGGAGCCTGGGGCGGCCGCGGCGCCGGGCCTTGCTTCGCCGGCACGCGCTTGATCAGCAGCTGTTCGCCGAACCAGGCGAAGCCGGGGCCGGTGGCGGCGTTGAGGTGGACCTCGCCCAGCCGGCGCGCGCGGGCGTCGGCCACGTCCAACAGCCACAGCTCCACGCCCTTGGCGCCCCATAGGCTGAAAGCCACGCGGCTTTCGTCGGCGGACCAGGCGCTGTCGGCGATGCGGGCCCCGGCGGGCAGGCCGCGCACCGCGCGGCTGCGGCCCTGTTTCACGTCCAGCAGGCTTAGCGCGTTGCCGAAGTCGAAACGGCTGGCGGCGCGCATGGCGGGATTCAGGCGCAAGCCGGCCAGCTTGAGTTCGGGCTGGGCGACGTCGGCGATGCCGGGCAGACCGGGGCGATGGATTTGCAGCAGGGTCCGGCGCTTGGGGCCCAGGCTTTGCAAGGGCGGGCGCGGCGCGTCCACCAGGGCGCGCAATTCGGCGGGCGGGGTCTGATAGCCCTGTTCGGCGGCGCTTGACGGCGCAGCGGCCAGCAGGCCGGCGATCAGCGGCGCGCCGGCCAGCAGCGGAATACGAGGGGGCATGCGGGGCTCCTGTGAGGGATGGCGGGCAAGCGGAAAAACTTGCCCTAGTCTCGCAGGAGCGTCAAGGCGCGCCGCGCGCGGGCGGCGGGAGGCGCGAGCGCCCTAGAGCGGCGCGGAAACGCTAAGTAGTTCTTTTTGTTGCGGATTGGCCGGCGTCACCGGGTAGTCGAAGAACTGCAGCGTCAGGCCGCCGCCGTCCGCGCTGAAGCGGGCCGGGAAGCCCATCGGCAGCGTGGTCTTGTCGTGGACATGACCAAAAGGAATGCCTGTCAGCACCGGAACGCCGGTCAGACGGCGGATTTCCGCCAGCACCGCGTCCAGGGTGTAGCCGGGGTCGTAGAGGTCGACCTGGCGGCTCATATTGAAATCGCCGATGAAAATGGCGCGCTGTTTGGCCAGTACGCCGGCCAGATGCAGCTGCTGCAGCATGCGTTCGATGCGGTAGGGCTGTTCGGCGACGTCCTCCAGGAACAGCAGGCCGCCCTTGATGTCCGGCAGATAGGGCGTGCCGACCAGGCTGCTGAGCACGCTGAGGTTGCCGCCCCAGAACACGCCTTCGCCGCTGGCGTTGTGGCGCTGCGGCGCGTCGACGCGCAGCTGGCGGTTGGCCGTGGTGGTGGTGGTCAGGAATTCATTGAGGGTGAAGGCGCTGGGTTGTTTGGCGCCGAAGTCGCTGACCATGGGGCCGGCGAAGCTGCCCAGCCCGCCCTTGGCCAGCAAGGCCAGCTGAATGGCGGTGAAGTCGCTGTAGCCGATCAGCTGGCTGCCGGATTCGCGCAGCAGCGGGCAGAGCCGGCCGTAGTCGATGTGGGGCAGCAGTCGCGTGGCGCCGTAGCCGCCGCGGCCGGCCACCAGCAGCTGCGGCGCGCTGCGGCGCGAGATCAGCTGATTGAGGTCGGCCAGCCTTTGCGCGTCGCTGCCGGCGAAACGTTGATGGCGGCGGTCCAGCGCCTGGACGTTTTCCAGCTGATAGCCGGCCAGGCGCAGCCGCTCCACGGCTTGCTGCTTTTGGCGCGCGTCCGGCAAGGGGCCGGAGCAGGCGGTGAAATAGAGGCTGCTGCCGACGGCTGCCGGCGCGGGAAGGGATTGGTCAACCATGGTGCGACATCCTTGCAAGAGGCCAAGGCCGGCGCTGAGCGCGCCCATCTGGAGTAGTTGGCGACGAGAGTATTGAATGCGGGCAGTCATTGAATCCGGGGCCGAAGGGCCGGTGCAAACGGGGTTCGACAGCGCGAGGCTGCGTGAGTTGCGTCAGTATACGGCAAACGCCGCGACGGCGCAGAGCGCCGCCGCCGGCGTCGCCGCGCTCAAGCCAGCAGATTGGCCAGGCTGGAGGTGGACTGCTGCATGGCCGACAGCTCGCTGTTGAGCGCGGTGTATTCGTTCAGCAGCGAGCTTTTCTCGTTGGCCAACTGGTTGTTGAGCTGAGCCTGCAGATTGGTTTCGTCGTTGATCTTGACGTTGATGTCGCCCTGATCGGCGGTGATCATGCCGTTGGGGCCCAGCAGATTGTTGATGGCGGTGTTGAAGGCGTTGGCGTAGCCGTTGTTCTGGGCGTTGCCGAACAGATTGGCCACCGCGCCGGGATCGGCGTTCAGCGCGGTGGTGAAGGCGCTGGAATCCAGTTTCAGCGTGCCGTCCGCCTGCTGAGTGATGCCGACCTGGGCCAGGTAGGCATAAGAGGAGGAGGCGTTGACGCCCGGCACCGGCGTGCTGAGCAGGCCGGACAGCTGCTCTTGCAGGCCGATGACGTCGCTATTGTTCTTCATGCTGCCGTTGAGGGCGGCGTTGCTGGCGCTGATCACCTGGTTGTAGGCGCTGACGAAGGTTTGCAGCGTGGAGGTGACGTTGGCGGTGTTCTGGCTCATGTTCAGCGTCACCTGGCCCAGCTTGTTGAGGTTGACCGTGGCGCCGTTGATCACATTGCTCAGGGTGTTGCTGCTGCTGGACACATTGACGCCGTTGACGGTGAGCAAGGCGTCCTGGGCCGCCGCGGATTCGCCGGCGGCCGCGCTGCTTTGGCTCAGGCCGGCCAGAGTGTTGCCGGACGCGGCGCCGCTGTCGCTGCCGCCGGCGGCGATGCTGAAGGCGTTGGCGGGGCCGGATTGCGCGGAGGCCAGTACCAGCGAGAACTTGCTGTTGTACTCCACCACCGAGGCGTTGACGCCGATGCCGGCGCTATTGATGCTGTCGGCAATGGAGGACAGCGAGACGGCGGAGCCGTTCTGGCCCAGTTGCACGGTGCTGGTGGTCCCGTTGACGGTGAAGCTCAGCGCGCCGGGCGCGCCGGCCAGCGCGGCGTTCTGGTCGGTGATGGCTTGCCCGCCCGAGGTTTGGTCGAACACCAATTGTCTCGGCTGGGCCAACTGGGTGACGTTGAGCGCGTAATTGCCGGCCACGCCGCCGCTGGTGGCGCTGGCGCTGGCGATGGTGTTGTCGGTGGAGGCGATCTGGAATTGCTGCAGAAAGCTGCCGGAGGCCATGGCGGTGGAGGCGGTCTGCAGGCTGGACAGCGCGGAGCTGATCTGGCCGATGGAGCTGAGCTGGGACTGATAATTGCTGACCCGGCTCTGGCTTTGGGTCAGCGGTTGCGAGTCCACTGCGATCAGCTGGCTGACAATGCTTTGCACGTCCAGCGGCCCTACGCTGGTGGTGATGGATGCCATGACGACGCCTCCCTGGCGCGCCGCTGCCGCTGGCGCGCTTGTCTTGCGAGAAAATCAAGCGTTGTGGTCGTTGCGTGTTCCATCACGGGGCCGCCGGCTGCCAGCCGGCGGGGGAATACTGTCATGTTATCGGCCGTTTGGCCGTCAACTTTAATCCCCGGCCCGACTCTCGCAATAACGCGGGCCGGGCCGGGCGGTTGACGGCCCTGCAGCGGCTCAAGAGTGGTTTTTGAGCTCGGCGGCGGGGTCCGCGGCGGCGTCTTCCTGCGCAACGGTCTTGGGCGGCAGGAAGAAGGACAGCGGCGCGCTGAGGAAGCGCTTGAGCAGCATCGGCACCAGCGGCCACAGCAGGCTGCCGGACAGCTTGCGCGAGCGCAAGGCCACCCACAAAGCCAGCGAGAAGCTGACCGCCAGATTGGTCAGGCCGATCAGCGCCACGCCGGCGCAGCCGAGCAGCACGGTGGCCAGGGGCAGCTGGAAGTCCTGCGCCACGGTGGCGAAGGCCAGATTGGCGGCGGAGAAGGTGATGTGGCGGATATCGATGGGCAGGCCGAGGATGAAGCCTATGGTGCCGGTCAGGCCCAGGAACATGCCGAAGTAGAAGTTGCCGGCCAGTGCGCCCAGATTGTGTTCGATATAGTTGCCCAGTCTCCAGGCGCGGTTTTCGCCCAATAGCCGCTTCAGCCCGGCGTGGGAGGCGATGCGCTCAGGAATGCGGCGGTAGATCGCCTTGTTGTCGTAATAACCGGCGATCAGGCCGGACAGGAACAGAAACACCCCGGCGATGGCGGCGTGGGGCAGCGCCAGGCTGTGGATGGGGTCGATGTCGTGCAGCAGACTTTGCGCCTTGGCCACGTCCACCACCGGCGCGCCGAAGGCGGCCTGCCAGGCGAAGGCGATCAGGCCGGCGGTGGGGATGGCCAGCAGCACATTGCCGAGGATGGCGACGAACTGGGTGCGCATCACTTTGACCACCAGGTCGGCCAGGTCCTCCAGCTGCTTCTTTTGTCCGTTGTTTTCGTGCAGCACCGCGGCGATGCGCGCGGCGGTCATCGCCGGCTGCTTGGTGGCGATGGTCAGGTGCAGGATTTGCACGATGATGAAGCCGATCGCGTAGTTGAGGCCGAAGGCGATGCCTTCCCACAGCGGCGGCAGGTGGCCGCGGCTGAGCATCAGCTTGATCAGCGCCATGAAGCCGACGATGAGGCCGGCGCCCATCGCCGCCTTGGCCATGGCGGACCACTCCTTGCGGCTTTCCGCGATGTAGTGCTCGCCGTGGCGGCCGGCGTGCTCGGTGACTTGCAGCGCCAGCAGCTCCACATTGGATTTGAACAGATCGCGCAGGCTGTATTTGCGGTTTTCCGCGCGCGCGAAGGTGACGATGAGCTGGAACAAGTGCGGTTCCGCGGCCGGGTCGTGTTCCGGGTCCAGGATGGCCAGCAAGGCGCGGATGCGGGCGATGCTCTGCGCCAGCCGCAGGCCGTGGTAGGTGAGGTTGACCGAGATGCCGAAGCGGCGCGCGTTCTTGCGCACCTTGTTGAGTATGCTTTCGCACTGGTCCAGCAGCACCAGCACGTGCTTGTCGTCCTCGGCGCGCGGCAGGCCCTCGATCAGATCGCGGCGGTAGCCGTCGACGTAGCGCTGAACCTCGGCGTTCAGATTGAGAAATGGCGATTCGAAGCGTTCGATGTCCGGATTGATGCGCACCAGCTCCGGCTCCAGGCCGATGGCGGTGATCTGGGCCGACAGCACTTGCACCGATTCCAGCAACTGCAGGCGGGTCTGCTGCCAGCCGTCGGCGTTGTCGTTCTCCTGCCAGGCCATCGCCCGCCACAGCGCGTGCCAGGTGGCGTCGGGGATGGCCGCCAGCCAGATGTAGTCCTGCTTCCAGCTAAACAGCCGGCTGAAGCGGTCCTGCAGCGAATCCGCCTTATAAGGCATGGGCAAAATGCGTTCGCCGACGCGTCGCAGCAAGGTGGAGCCGAAGCCTTCGTTGGCCAGGATGCCGCATTCGGTGTACAGCGGAATCTGCCGGGTTTCGGTCAGCAATTGCAGCAGCGCCTTGCGCAGGGCCGCGCGGTATTCGGCATGGTGTTCCAGCAGATAGGACAGCGCCTGCAGATTGACGACGGCTTGTTGCGGCTTGCCGGCGTCGTCGGGGCGCAGGCACTGCAGCAGCGCGGACAGGGCGTCGAGCTGGGCCGGCGCTTGGCTGACCTGGCGCAAGGCCTGCTCCAGGCTGGGGGACTGATTGTTTTCGCTCATCTAGGGTGCTGGTTAGGGGGCTAGTGGGTGATGGGGGCGCGATTCCGGCCCATGACCTTAATGGTAGGCGCAAGCGGGCTGATTTTCCGACGCGGCGCGGACGGCCGGCGGCGCGTGGAATCGGCATCGGGGTTTAGAGATGGGGACGATTGATTCAGTTTCCAGCTTTGCTTGCAAAATCGCGCAATTGACACCTTACTGACCAGTAAGTAGAGTGCTTCGCATGACTCAAGGCCCAGATCCCAAGACCGACACCCGCAAGCGCATCCTGGACATCGCCGAGCAATTGCTGCTCAGCCGGGGCTTCAACGCTTTCAGCTACCAGCACATCAGCTCGGAGCTGGGCGTGCGCAACGCCGCCATTCATTATCACTTCCCCAAGAAAAGCGATCTGGGCGTGGCCTTGATCCAGCGTTACCGCCGGCGTTTCCAGCGCTTCATCGACCAGCAGGCGGCGCTGGATCCCCAGGCGCAGCTGGAGGCGTATTTCGGTCTGAGCGACAGCTATTACCGGCAGCACCGGCTGATCTGTCCCAGCGGCATTCTCAGCACCGAATTCCTGACGCTGCCGGAGGAAATGCAGCGGGAAGCGGCGGCCTTCATCGACGAGATGCGGCTGTGGGCGGTGGACATCACCAGGCGCGGCGCGGCCAGCGGCCAGATGCGTTACGCCGGCACGCCGGAGGCCATCGGCATGATGCTGTTTTCCGCCTTGCAAGGGGCGCTGCAGCTGGCGCGCATAGACCAGCACGCGCTGGAGACCATCAAGCAGCAAGTGCGCGCGGTGCTGGGCCTGGGCGGGCATTGAGTGCCGGAATCACGACAACAACAGAGGGGCGCTACATGGAGTACAAGAAAAACAGCATGAGCCGCATTGCCGACAAAGTGGGCAAGTTGCCGGCGGGAATGCGCAGCACGGTATTGAGCATGATGTTCGGCAAGATCGTGCCGTTTCTGTCCACCGCGGGCCTGCGTTTCGAGGAGGTGGGCCATCAGCGTTTGACGGTGTCCATCCGCAACCGCAAGAAGGTGCAGAACCACATCCGCGGCGTGCACGCCGCGGCGATGGCCCTGCTGGCGGAGACCTCGACCGGCTTCGTCGTCGGCATGAATATGCCGGACGACAAGCTGATGCTGCTCAAATCGATGAAGGTCAACTATGTGCGCCGCTCGCAAGGCGATATGCGCGCGGTGGCCAGCCTGAACGCGGAGCAGATCCAGCTGATGCACGACACGGAAAAGGGCGAGGTGCTGGTGCCGGTGCTGGTCACCGACGAGTCCGGCGAATCGCCGATCGAATGCGAAATGCTGTGGGCGTGGATTCCCAAGAAACGTCCGGAACAAGGAGCGGCGGCATGATCAATCTGGAAACGATACGGATCGAGCTGAACGAACACGTGGCCTTGATCCGCCTCAATCGCGCGGACAAGGCCAATGCGCTGAACCAGCGGATGTGGCAGGACTTGCGGGCCGCCTTCGAGTGGCTGGACGACACCCCGGCCGCGCGCGTGGGCGTGCTGGCCGGCGAGGGCCGTCATTTCTGTTCCGGCATCGACCTGGGCATGCTGATGGGCGTGCAGGCGGAGATCGCCGACGACTGCGAGGCGCGCAAGCGCGAGAAATTGCGCCGTCTGATCCTGGATCTGCAGGGCTGCGTCAATAGTCTGGAGCGTTGCCGCAAGCCGGTGATCGCCGCGGTGCACGGCGCCTGCGTCGGCGGCGGCCTCGACATCGCGCTGGCGGCGGATTTCCGCTTTGCGGCCGCGGACGCGGTGTTTTCGGTGCGGGAGATCGACGTCGGCATGGTGGCGGACGTGGGCTCGCTGCAGCGGCTGCCGCGGGTGGTAGGCGAAGGCCTGGCGCGCGAGCTGGCCTTGACCGGCCGCGACGCGACGGCGGAAGAAGCGTTGGCCATCCGCCTGGTCAACCGCGTGCTGCCGGATGCGAACGCGGTGCTGGCGGCGGCGTTGGAATCGGCGCGGCTGATCGCCGGCAAGTCGCCGCTGGCGATGCGCGGCTGCAAGGAGGTGCTCAATTACAGCCGGGACCACTCGGTGGCGGACGGCCTTGAATATGTGGCGAACTGGAACGCGGCGATGCTGATCTCCGAAGACATCCAGAAGGCCGGCATGGCCATCCTGACCGGGCACGCGGCGCAGTTCCGCGACTGAAGCGAGGCTTGTCTCGCGGGTTTCCAATGGCGCCTTAGGGCGCCATTGTTCGTTCTTGGCCCCGTTCACCCGCCGCCGCGCTTCGAGAGCGGCGGGGCGTAAAAAAAAGAGGCGCGGAGCGCCTCTTCGGTTCAAGCGGTAGGACTGGGCTTACTGGGCGGCGCTGGCGGCCGGCGCGGCGGCGGCTTCGCCGCCGACGGTGGACACCACTTCCCACTTGCCGCCCTTGACCTGGTACACGGTCACCGCGCCGTTCTTGATGTCGCCCTTGTCGTCAAAGGCGATCTTGCCGGTCACGCCGGTGTAGCCGGTCTTGCCCACTTCGGCCAGATAGGTTTTGGGGTCGGTGGATTTGGCGCGTTTCATCGCGTCCACCAGCACCATCACCGCGTCGTACTCATACGGTGCGTAGATCTGCACCTCGGTGTTGAATTGCTTCTTGAACTTGTCGTTGAACGCCGCGAAGCCCGGCATCTTGTCGCGCGGCACGCCGCAGCTGGACGCGTACTGGCCGTCGGAAGCCTCGCCGGCCAGCTTGATGAATTCCGGCGTCTGCCAGCCGTCGCCGCCCATCAGCTTGGCCTTGAGGCCCAGGCGCTGCATCTGCTTGGCCAGCGGGCCGGCTTGCGCGTCCATGCCGCCGTAGAAGATCAGGTCCGGCTTGCTGGCCTTGATCGAGGTTAGAATGGCGTTGAAGTCGGTGGCGGTGTTGGTGGTGAACTCGCGTTTCACCACTTCGGCGCCCTTGCCCTTGACCGCGGCCTCGAACTGATCGGCCAGGCCCTGGCCGTAGGCGGTGCGGTCGTCGATGATGGCGATCTTCTTGGCTTTCAGACCGGTGGCAGCGAATTCGCCCAGCGCGCGGCCTTGCTGCACGTCGTTGGCGATCACGCGGAAAGTGGTCTTGAAGCCTTGCTTGGTGTAGTCCGGATTGGTGGCGGACGGAGAGATCTGCGGAATGCCGGCGTCGGAGTAAATCTTGGACGCGGGGATGGTGGTGCCGGAGTTCAGGTGGCCCACCACGCCGGCCACGCCGGCGTCAACCAGGCGCTGCGCCACTTGGGTGCCGATCTTCGGGTCGCCCTGGTCGTCTTCCGACACCAGTTCGAATTTGAGCTTCTTGCCGCCGATCTCCACGCCGGCGGCGTTCAGGTCGGCAATGGCCAGCTTGGCGCCGTATTCATTGTCCTTGCCCAGATGGGAAATCGGACCGGACATCGGCGATACCTGGCCGATCTTGACGACGGCGCCGTCGCCTGCGGCTTGAGCCGGGGCCGAAGCCGCCTGGTTGGCGGCCGGTTGCTCTTGCTTGCCGCAGGCGGCCAGGGTCATGGCGGCAGCGGCAATGACGCTGAGGCGGACATATTTGTTCATGTGATGTATCCCCTGATTCTCTATTCTGTAGACTCTAGTCATCTCTTTGTGGCCAACGGTATTTGGTGAAAATGACCATTGGTTGCGTTTGATTATGGGTAGCTGTTTGCGCGAGTGTCAATGTCAAAACCGGGGAGGGGTGCAACTATTTGTAAACTTCTTGGGTAATGGTGTGTCTAAAGCGCAAACGCCACCTGGAATAACTGCCAGGTGGCGTTTCTTGTTTTTCAAGTTTTTGAATTTAAACGACTTGTTCGGATTTTTGCCGGCAGTCCGGTTTCAGATTTTGGCGCCCAAGGCCTTGGCCCGTTCCTGGCGCAGCGGGGCGTTTTCCTCCGGGGCCTCGCACCATCCCGCCAGATTCTGTTTGATCATAGTCGAGATTGCGTGAATCCATTGCGGGTTTTCATTCAAACACGAAATGTATCGATATTCGCCGCCGCCATGGCTGAGAAAGGTCTCCTTGCCTTCCATCGCGATTTCTTCCAGCGTTTCCAGGCAATCGGCGATAAAGCCGGGACAGAGAATATCCAGCTTGCCGGTCTTGTCTTTGCCCAACTGAGCCAATACTTCGCTGGTATAAGGCTGCAGCCATTCCGCGCGGCCGAAACGGCTTTGGAAACAGACTTGGTACTCCTGTTGCGTCAAGCCCAGCGCTTCCGCCAATAAGCGTCCGGTTTTCTGGCATTCGCAGTGATAGGGGTCACCCTTGTCGCGGGTGAAGCGCGGCACGCCGTGGAAGCTCATCACCAATTTGTCGCCGCGGCCGTGTTCGCGCCAATGCGCGCGCACTTGTTCCGCCAGCGCGCGGATATAGCCGGGGTCGTCGTGGAAATGGCGAATGGTGCGCAGCTCCGGCATATTGCGCAGCTTCATCAGCGCGCGGAAGACCTGGTCCAAGGCGGTGGCGCTGGAGGAGGCCGCGTATTGCGGATACAAGGGCAGCACCAGCAGCCGTTCCACGCCTTGTTCGCGCATGCGGGCGATCACATTTTCCACCGAAGGCTCGCCGTAGCGCATGGCGAAGTCCACCACCAGATTGCGCAAGCCCATCTCGCCCAGCTGGCCCTTGATCAGCGCCGCCTGTTGGCGGGTGTGGGTGTAGAGCGGCGAACCGTCCTTTTCCCAGATCGCCGCGTATTTCTTGGCGGATTGGGCCGGGCGGGTGTTCAGGATCACGCCGTTGAGGATCAGCCACCAGAGCGCGCGCGGGATTTCGATCACGCGGCGGTCGGACAGGAATTCTTTCAGGTAGGGGCGCAGCGCCTTGGCGGTGGGCGCTTGCGGCGTGCCCAGATTCATCAGCAGCACGCCGGTCTTGGGCGCGTAGTCGTGACGAAACGGGGGTTCGGGCTTGAAATCCGCCATGCGGGACCTCTTGGTTGAGGCCGGGCGGCATGGCGCCCGGCCGGGTTTGGTGGCTTGTCTTAGTCTTCGCGGGACGGCGCCAGCACTGCGCGGTTGCCGTTGCTTTCCATCGCCGAAACCAGGCCGGCGGACTCCATTTGCTCGATCAGCCGCGCGGCGCGGTTGTAGCCTATGCGCAGATGACGCTGCACCGAGGAGATGGACGCCTTGCGCGTCTTGAGCACGATGGCGACGGCTTCATCGTAAAGCGGGTCGGCTTCGCCGTCGGATTCGCCGTCGAGGCCGGAGGACGCGCCGTCGTCGCCCTCGCTTTGGCCGGTGAGAATGCCTTCCACGTAGTCCGGTCCGCCGGTGCTTTTCAGGAACTCCACCACATGGTGGACTTCCTCGTCGGCGACGAAGGCACCGTGCACCCGCACCGGGTAGCCGGTGCCCGGCGGCAGATAGAGCATGTCGCCCTGGCCCAGCAGGGTTTCCGCGCCCATCTGGTCCAGAATGGTGCGGCTGTCTATCTTGCTGGACACCTGGAAGGCGATCCGCGTCGGGATATTGGCCTTGATCAGGCCGGTGATCACGTCCACCGACGGCCGCTGGGTGGCCAGGATCAGATGGATGCCGGCGGCGCGCGCCTTCTGCGCCAGCCGCGCGATCAATTCCTCGATCTTCTTGCCGGCCACCATCATCAGGTCGGCCAGCTCGTCGATCACCACCACGATCAGCGGCAGGGTGTCCAGCGGTTCAGGCGTTTCCGGCGACAGGCTGAAGGGGTTGGGGATCTTCTCGCCGGCCTTGTCCGCGTCCTTGATCTTTTGGTTGAAGCCGGCCAGATTGCGCACGCCCAGCTTGGACATCAGCTTGTAGCGGCGCTCCATCTCCGCCACGCACCAGTTCAGCGCGTTGGCGGCCTGCTTCATATCGGTGACCACCGGGGCCAGCAGATGCGGAATGCCTTCGTAGATCGACAATTCCAGCATCTTGGGGTCAACCATGATCAGCCGCACTTCCTTGGGCGTGGACTTGTAGAGCAGGGACAAGATCATCGCGTTGATGGCCACGGATTTGCCGGAGCCGGTGGTGCCGGCCACCAGCACGTGCGGCATCTTGGCGAGGTCGGCGGACACGGGCTGGCCGGCGATGTCCTTGCCCAGCGCCATGGTCAGCCGGGAGGCCATGTTCTGGTAGCCGTCGGAGCCGACGATTTCCGACAGACGCACGATCTGGCGTTTGGGATTGGGCAGCTCCAGGCCCATATAGGTTTTGCCGGGAATGGTCTCCACCACGCGGATGGACACCAGGGACAGCGCGCGCGCCAGGTCCTTCATCAGGTTGACCACCTGAGCGCCCTTGACGCCCACCGCGGGCTCCACCTCGTAGCGGGTGATCACCGGGCCGGGATAGGCGGCCACCACTTTGACGTCGACGCCGAAGTCGGCCAGCTTGCGTTCGATTAGCCGCGAGGTGTATTCCACCGTGTCCTGCGATACCGGCTCCTGCTGCTCCTTGGGCGCTTCCAGCAGCGTCAGGCCGGGCAGCGCGCCGTCCTTGGGGTCGGCGAACAAGGAGTGCTGCACCGGCTTTTGCGCCTTGGTGGACAGCGGCACGTCCAGCACCGGCGGTTCGATGCGCAGAGGGATTTTCTCTTCGTTCTTCTTTTTCTCGGTGGTGATCTTGGCTTCGCGCTTCTGCGCGATTTCCTTGCCGATTTCCCTGTCCTTGCGCGCCTGCCAGCTGTGCCACAGCTTCAGGGCGCCGTCTTCCAGCGCGCCGCCCAGGCGTTCCATGATGTCCAGCCAGGACAGG
Organism: Chromobacterium sp. FG89; assembly: GCF_057808735.1. NCBI lineage: Bacteria > Pseudomonadati > Pseudomonadota > Betaproteobacteria > Neisseriales > Chromobacteriaceae > Chromobacterium > Chromobacterium sp. FG89. The sequence continues at coordinate 77,121 of NZ_JBMDIQ010000016.1, forward strand.
CCGGTGAACAGGGAGAAGCCGATGGCGGCCAGCACGCTGAGCAAGAGATAGGCGCCGGACAGGCCCAGGCCGTGGGCGATGCCTAGGCCGATGAAATGTCCCAGCATGCCGCCGGCGGACAGCGGCAGATTCAGCGCTTTTTCGGCCAGGATGATGGCTTCAATGCTGGCGCTGGAAAACAGTAGCAGCAGAAAGCCGCCGATGGCGGCGACGGTGATGGGATTGAGCTTGAAGCCCAGGGTTTCCATCCGCTGATAGCCCCAGGCGATGGCCACCAGGCAGAACACCACCAGCCACCAGGCGGACAGGCCGAACACATAGAGCAGCATATCGGACAGCCAGGCGCCGAAAGCGCCGCCGTAGTTGCGCACCGTGGGGTCGGAAGAGCTGTGGGACCAGGAGGGGTCGAGCGGGGAGTAGCTGGCCAGCACCAGCACCAGATAGACGGCCAGCACGGCCATCAGCAGCCACCACGCCTCGCGCAGCAGCGAGGCCAGCTGCGGCGGCAGCGGCGTCTGGCTGTTTTTGACTACGGCTTTGCGCTTGAAAAGTCGCATTTTTCTCTTGTTCGGCTATGACTGTCGCTGATTATAGCCTGACACGCCCGGTTTAAGCGTGTCGGAATGTATTCAGCTCCGCTGACAAGACTTGATGGCGTTCCCTATTGAAACGCTTAGCGGGGATACAGCGCGCCGAGCACGCGTCCGCCGGCGGCGCCGGTCACTTCCGGCAGGTTGCCGGCCAGGCGGCGCAAGAAGCGCCAGCCCAGCCAGGCGAAGGCGGCGGCCTCCACTTGGTGCTCGGGCAGGCCCAGCGCGGCGGTGCCGGCGATGGCTTGCTCCGGCAGCAGCGCGGCCAGCCGGCGCATCAGCGCGCCGTTGCGCGCGCCGCCGCCGCAGACGAAGACCGTCTGATTGCCGGGGCAGTGCAGGGCGATGGCCTGGGCGATGCCGCGCGCGCTTAATTCCAGCAGCGTGGCTTGCACGTCCGCGGCGGGCACATGGCGGCCCAGCAGCTTTTGCTCCAGCCAGGGCAGGTCGAACAGATCGCGTCCGGTGCTCTTGGGCGGCGGCAGACGGAAGAAGGGTTCGTCCAGCAAGGCCTGCAGCAGCGAGTTCTCCACCGCGCCCTGGGCCGCCCACTGGCCGTCGGCGTCGTAGGGCCGGCCCTGGTGGCGCAGGCACCAGGCGTCCATCAGCATATTGCCGGGGCCGCAGTCGAAGCCGACCACCGCCTGGCCCGGATGCAGCCGGGTCAGATTGCTGATGCCGCCGATGTTCAGGATCACGCGGTTTTGTTCCGGCGCGCCGAACACCGCCTGGTGGAAGGCCGGCACCAAGGGCGCGCCTTGGCCGCCGGCGGCCAGGTCGCGGCTGCGGAAGTCGGCGATCACGTCGATGCCGCTCAGTTCGGCGAGGCGGGCCATATTGCCGATTTGCCAGGTGTAGCCGGCGTCCGGCGCGTGACGTATGGTCTGGCCGTGGCTGGCGACGGCGGCGATGTCGGCCGGCTTCAGCCCCTCGGCCGCCAGCAGGCCGTTGACGGCCTGAGCGTAGAGTTCGGCCAGTTCATTGGCCAGCCGGGCGGCGCGGTCCAGTTCGTTGTCGCCGATCGCCTGCAGCGCCAGCGCCTGTTCGCGCAGCCGCGGCGGGTAGGCGACGAAGTGGTCGGCTTCCACGCTGGGCGCGCCCTGTTCGTCGAAGCGCACCAGCACGGCGTCGACGCCGTCCAGGCTGGTGCCGGACATCAGTCCGATCAAGCGTTCATTCATCAGTCTAGCAATGCGATATTGGTGGGCAGTTCGCGCAGCAGTTTCAGGTGCGCGGTCAGCGATTGGTTGCCGGATTTGAACTCGGCCAGCTGGGTGGCGCTCAGGCCCGGGGTCGGCAGCGCGTTGGTGGCCGGGTCCACCGCCTGGCCGTTGATCCGCACTTCAAAGTGCAGATGCGGGCCGGTGGAGCGGCCGGTGCTGCCGACATAGCCTATCACCTCGCCAGCCTTGACGCTCTTGCCGGAGCGGGCGCCTTGGGCGAAGCGGCTCATGTGCGCGTACAGCGTGGTCATTTTCTGATTGTGGCGGATTTCCACCATATTGCCATAGCCGTTTTGACGCTCCACCTTGACCATGGTGCCGTCTGCCGGGGCGATGATGGGGGTGCCGGTGACGGCGGCGTAGTCCACGCCGGAATGCAGGCGCAGAGAGCGCAGGATCGGGTGTTTGCGGAAGCCGAAGCCGGAGCTGATGCGGGCGTTGGCCACCGGCTGGTGGCTGAAGCCCTGTTTGATCGGCTTGCCTTGCGCGTCGTAATAGGCGCCGGATTCGCTGTCGTGGGCGAAGTAGAACGCCTGGTGCAGCTTGCCGGAGCGCTGGATTTCCACCGCCAGCAGGTTGCCGGCGGCGATGGGCGCGCCGTTGTAGAGCAGGGTTTCGTACACCAGATTGATGCGGTCGCCCTTGCCCAGGGAGTTGATGTTGAACTGATCGGCGAAGATTTCCGTCAGCTGGGCGCGGATGTCGCGCGGCACCTGGGCCTTGGCCAGCGCGGCGCCGACCGAGCGGGTGATCAGCAGCGAGCGCACCGTCTGCACCGCCTCGGTGGCGATCGGGTCGGCGCTGGCCTGCCATTCGCCTTTGACCTTTTCGATGGCCACCAGCACCTGTTCGCCGTTCTCGTCGTCATTGAGGAAGCGCAGGCCGAAGAGTTCGCCCAGATCGTTGGTTTGCACCGACAGCGTGGCGCCGGTCTTCAGCTTGAGCAGGTCCTTGGACAAGGGGCTGGAGTGCAGGAAGCGGTTGGCTTCGCTGTCGCGGATGCCCAGCCGGTTCAACACGCGGGCGATGGTGTCGCCTCGCTGTATCGCCTCGTCCCGCCAATAACGGGTGCCGCTCTCGCTGAAGCTGAAGGCGGGCAGGCTGAGTTGTTCGGTCACTTCTTTTTGCTGGATGTCCGCGGCGGCGGGTTGGGCGCCGTTCTGAGCTACGGCGAAAGCGGTGGCCATGCCGAACAAGGGCAGGGAGGCGGCCGCGCCGATCAAGCTCAGATGGTGGTTCATCAGCTTGTGGAAGCATTTTTGCGGGATATGTAGCAGTTTGCGATAATCCATCGTTCACTATAAAAGGCTGGCCATGAGCCAACCTTATGTAAATTCCGTATTTGCCAATCACAGGCCTTGCGGCCGCGTCTCAACATTTGGGGAGCTTGCGCGGCATAAGTTCCTGTGCAAACTGTAAATTATAGCCGCGATTCCGGATGCTATCCGCCTGATTTCGCCGGGCGCCCATGCCAGGGCGTTTTTGCAAGGCTTTGATATTACTTCGATCTTGTCATCCATGTGTAGCGATAAATGAAATTGACATTGTTGTTGCCCGGTCTGCTCTGGCTGGACGGCCACGACGGCGCCGATGTGTGCAAGGGCCTGGATTTGCCCGCCTTGCAGCGTCTGCTGGGCCAGGGCGAACGCGCCGCCAGGCCGGCGGCGCTGAGCGAACTGTTGACCGCGCCGTGGCGCGGCTCCGCGGCGGGTCTGGCGCGGCTGCGGGCGCGCGGCGCCGGCCTGCCGGCGGAGCGGGGGGACTGGCTGCTGGCCGATCCGGTGCATGTGCGCGTGGACCGCGACCGCGCCTTGCTGGCCGATATCGGCGTGATGAGCTTGAGCCAGGCCGAGGCTGAAATCCTGGCCGACGCGGCGAACCGTCATTTCGCCGACGACGGCTGGCGCATCCACCCGCTGGAGCCGGGCCGCTGGCTGCTGCAGCTGGACGCGCCGGCCGCCGCGAGCTTCAGTCCGCTGCCGGACGTGGTGGGCGAGGACATCAACGCGCATTTGCCGCAGGGCGAGCGCGGCCTGGACTGGAGCCGGCTGCTGAATGAATTGCAGATGCTGTTGTACGCCCATCCATTGAACGACGAGCGCGAGGCGCGCGGCGAACTCGGCGTCAACAGCCTGTGGCTGTGGGGCGGCGGCGCGGAGCCGGGCTGGCGCGCGCCGGCCGAGCAGGTGTTCGCCGACGAGGACTGGCTGGGCTGGATCGCCGCCGAGGCCGGCGAACCCTGCTTGCCGGCGCCTTACGATTTCTCCGGCTTCGTCGAGCAGGCCGGCGGCCGCGACAGCCTGCTGGTGCTGGACGCGCTGCAGGCTGCGGCGCAGTACCGCGACGCCTGGGGCTGGCGCGAAGCGCTGCAGCGCCTGGAGAGCGACTGGTTCGCGCCCTTGCTGCAGGCGCTGCGCCAGGGCCGGATCGACAGCCTGGTCTTGCGCGCGCACGGCCCCGAGGGGCTGGAGCTGAGGGCGCGCCGCAACGACCTGTGGAAATTCTGGAAGCGGCCGCTGCCGCTGTCCGCCTTGTATTGAGAAAACATGTCCCAAATCGTTTCCCGAACCATTCCCGCCGACACGCATGAGCAATTGCTGCGCCAGGGCCTGAGCCCGCTGATGGCGCGGCTGTACGCCGCGCGCGGCATCTGCGACTGCGCCGAGCTGGATTACGGCCTCAAGGCCTTGCTGCCCTATCAGAGCCTGAAAAACATCTTGCCGATGGCGCGCCGCCTGGCCGACGCCATCGCCGGCCGGCAACGGCTGCTGGTGGTGGCCGATTACGACGCCGACGGCGCCACCGCCTGTGCGGTGGCGGTCAAGGGCCTGTCCATGCTGGGCGCGCGCGTCGACTTCATCGTGCCCAACCGCTTCGAATACGGCTACGGCCTGACGCCAGAGATCGTTGAGCTGGCCGCACGCCAAAGCCCGGACATCATCGTCACCGTGGACAACGGCATCGCCAGCGTGGACGGCGTACTCGCCGCCAAGGCGCGAGGCATCGAGGTGCTGGTCACCGATCACCACCTGCCCGGCGACACCTTGCCGGAGGCGCTGATCGTCAACCCCAATCAGCCGGGCTGCGAGTTCCCGTCCAAGAACCTGGCCGGCGTCGGCGTGATGTTCTACGTGCTGATGGCCTTGCGCGCCGAAATGCGCCAGCGCGGCGTCTTCGACGAGCGCGGCCAGCCCAATCTGGGCGAACTGCTGGATTACGTGGCGCTGGGCACGGTGGCCGACGTGGTGCGGCTGGACCAGAACAACCGCACCCTGGTGGAAAACGGCCTCAAGCGCATGCGCGCCGGTCGCATGGCGCCGGGCATCGCCGCCTTGTTCCGCGTCGCCGGCCGCGCCCATTACAAGGCCAACACCTTCGATCTGGGGTTCACGCTGGGCCCGCGCTTGAACGCCGCCGGCCGTTTGGACGATATGAGCCTGGGCATCGCCTGCCTGCTGTCCGGCAACGAGGAGCAGGCGCAGCGGTTGGCGCAGCAACTGGATCAGCTCAACCGCGAGCGGCGCAGCATAGAACACGGCATGCAGGACGAGGCGCTGGCGGCGCTGTCCGGCATCGACGCCGACAACCGCTATACGCTGACCCTGTTCCGCGACGACTGGCATCAGGGCGTGGTGGGCATCGTCGCCTCCCGGCTCAAGGAGCGCTTCCACCGGCCGGCCATCGTGTTCGCGCCCGGCGACAACGGCGAGATCAAGGGCTCGGGCCGCTCGATTCCCGGCTTCCATCTGCGCGACGCGCTGGACCTGGTGTTCAAGCGCCATCCCGGCCTGATCCTCAAGTTCGGCGGCCATGCGATGGCGGCCGGCCTTAGCCTGCGTCAATCGCGCTTTGACGAATTCCAGCGCGCCTTCGAGGCGGTGGCGCGTGAACTGCTGGAAGAGCGTCACCTGACCCGCACCATAGAAACCGACGGCAGCCTGGCGCCGCGCGAATTGAACCTGGCGTTCGCCGAGCAATTGGCGGCTGAAGTGTGGGGCCAGGGCTTCCCGGTGCCGTATTTTCACGACCGTTTCGCGGTGATGAGCCAGCGCGTGGTCGGCGACAAGCACCTGAAGCTGCGGCTGGCGCGCGACGGCGAGGAGTTCGACGCCATGCTGTTCAATCAGGTGGAGTGGCTGCCGGACAATGTCGACGCGGTCTACCAGTTGATCGCCAACGAGTGGCAGGGCCGCAAGGAACTGCAAGTGTATTTGCAGCACTGGGCGGCGACGGATCTGGAGCGGAAGATTCCTGGTGTTTAACGATCTTTCGCTCTGGAGGTTGGCGTGGCTGCTGGCCCTGCTTGCTTGGCCGCTGGTGCTGGGCATCCTGCTCTTGCTGATGGCCTGGGGCTTGCTGAGCCGGGGGCGGTTCGGCGCGGCGCTCAAATGGGGAGGCGGCGTCCTTGCCGTGGTTTTCAGCGTTTGCGTGTGGCTCGCCCCGGCCGAAGCCGTCTGGAGTGAGCCTTTGCAACTATTCGGTGTGTTTCTCGCGCTGGCCTTGTTGTTCTGGAGCGCCGCTTTAATTCATTTATGGAGAGCCCGGCAATGAGCATGCCGTTGGTCGCAATACTGGCTGCGCTGGTCGCGGGTTTGGGGGGCTGGGCCGCAGCCGGAATCATGGGCGCGCGCCGGCGCGAGTCGGAGTTGCAGGATTGGACGCAGCGCCTGGCCACGCAGACGGCGCAGTTGGAAAGCGCCAGGGAGTTGTTGCAGGAGGCGCGGCATAAGGAAGGCAAACTGGCGGAGGCCCAGCAGCAGGCCGCGGCCTATTGGTCGGCGATGCAGGAGCATTCCAAGCAACTGGAGGATATGCGTCAGCAGCGCGGCAAGCAGGCGGAGCGCTTGGAGCAACTGAGCGCTGAGCTGACCCGGCTCACCGCGCGCGAGCAGGAGCTGGCGACCTTGCTGGAGCAGGAGCGCGGCCAGAACGCCGAAAAGCTGGCCTTGTTGACCGAGGCGCGCGAAAGCATGGCGGGGCAGTTCAAGGCCTTGGCCGGCGACATCCTGGAAGAGAAGGCCAAGCGCTTCACCGAGCAGAACCAGCAGAACCTCGGCCATCTGCTCGGGCCCTTGCAGCAGCGGCTGCAGGATTTCGGCAAACTGGTGCAGGACAGTTATGAAAAAGACAGCCAGGGGCGCTTGTCACTGGAGGCGGAGCTCAAGCGCCTGCAAGAACTCAACAGCCGGCTGGGCGACGACGCCATCGCGCTGACCAGGGCCTTGACCGGCGCCAGCAGCAAGGCGCAGGGCTCCTGGGGCGAGATGGTGCTGGAGCGGGTGCTGGAAACCTCCGGCCTGCACAAGGACCGCGAATACCGGGTGCAAGTGTCCGACGTGGTGGCCGGCGAGGACGGCAACCGCCGCTACCAGCCCGACGTAGTGATAGACCTGCCGGAAGGCAAGCAGCTGGTGGTGGATTCCAAGGTGTCCTTGAACGCCTATGTGCGCTACACCGCCGCCGAGGACGAGGCCGAGCGCGCGGCGGAAATGAAGGCGCATGTCGCGGCCATCCGCAACCACATCCGCACCTTGTCGGAGAAGCGCTATCAGGACCTGTACCGCTTGAACACCCTGGACTTCGTGTTCATGTTCATCCCGGTGGAGCCGGCCTATCTGCTGGCGGTGCAGCAGGACATGAGCTTGTTCAACGAGGCCTTCGAGCGCCGCATCATGATCGTCGGCCCCAGCACCCTGCTGGCGACGCTGCGCACCGTGGCCAGCATCTGGCGCTACGAATACCAGAACCAGAACGCCCAGGAGATCGCGCGCCAGGGCGGGGCGATGTACGACAAATTCGTCGGCTTCGCCGCCAATCTGGAAAAGCTGGGCAAACAGCTGGACGTGGCGCGCGACAGCTTCGGCGACGCGATGAAGCAGCTGTCCAGCGGCCGCGGCAACCTGGTCGCCAGCGCCGAGCGCCTGCGCAAGCTGGGGGTGCGCAATAACAAGCAATTACAGCAGCATCTTAAACTGGGCGCGGCGGAAGACGAGGGCGCGGAAGGGGCGGAAGAGCCCGGTCCGGACTGACGGAAGTCCGTTGGAGATGACCGTTTCGTGATAGAATACGAGCTGTCATTACCTATGCTGGCCGCCCTGCGGCGGGCGCGTGAATGCACCCGCAATCGCAGCGCGGCCTGTTCATCCTTACGAATCAAGAAACTATGACCGATAACCAGTTCGCCAAGGAAACCATCCCCATCAGCCTCGAAGAGGAGATGCGCCGCTCTTATCTGGATTACGCGATGAGCGTGATCGTGGGCCGCGCCTTGCCTGATGTGCGCGATGGCCTGAAGCCGGTGCACCGTCGGGTGCTGTACGCCATGCACGAGCTGTCCAACGACTGGAACCGCGCGTACAAGAAATCGGCGCGTATCGTTGGCGACGTGATCGGTAAATACCACCCGCACGGCGATAGCGCGGTATACGACACCATCGTGCGTCTGGCGCAGGATTTCTCGCTGCGCTACCCCTTGGTGGATGGTCAGGGCAACTTCGGTTCGGTGGACGGCGACAACGCCGCCGCGATGCGGTACACCGAGATCCGCATGGCGCGCATCGCCCATGAGCTGCTGGCCGACATCGAGAAGGAAACCGTGGACTTCGGTCCCAACTACGACGGTTCCGAGCACGAGCCGCTGATTCTGCCGGCCAAGATCCCCAATCTGCTGATCAACGGTTCCTCCGGCATCGCCGTGGGCATGGCCACCAATATTCCGCCTCACAATCTGAACGAGGTGGTGGACGCCTGCCTGGCCTTGCTGGCCAACAGCGAGCTGACCATTGACGAGCTGATCGACATCATTCCGGCGCCGGACTTCCCCACCGCGGGCATCATCTACGGCACCGCCGGCGTCAAGGAAGGCTACCGCACCGGCCGCGGCCGCGTGATCATGCGCGCGCGCGTTCATTTCGAAGACATCGGCAAGGGCGACCGCCAGGCCATCATCGTCGACGAGATCCCGTACCAGGTGAACAAGGCGCGGCTGCTGGAACGCATCGGCGAGCTGGTGCGCGACAAGCAGATCGAAGGCATTTCCGACCTGCGCGACGAATCCGACAAGTCCGGCATGCGCGTGGTGATCGAGCTCAAGCGCGGCGAAATGCCGGAAGTGGTGCTCAACCACCTGTACAAGCTGACCCAGCTGCAAGACAGCTTCGGCATCAATATGGTGGCGCTGGTGGACGGCCAGCCGCGCTTGCTGAACCTGAAGCAGATCCTGGTGGAATTCCTGCGTCACCGCCGCGAAGTGGTGACCCGTCGCACCATCTTCGAACTGCGCAAGGCGCGCGAACGCGGCCACATCCTGGAAGGCCTGGCCGTCGCGCTGTCCAACGTCGACGAAATCATCGCGCTGATCAAGGCGTCTGAAACCCCGCCGCAAGCCAAGATCGCGCTGATGGAGCGCGAATGGCGTTCGCCGCTGGTGGAGGAAATGCTGTCCCGCGTGGATCAGGACAAGGCGCGCCCGGACGGGCTGGCGGAAGAGTTCGGCCTCAAGGCCAGCGGCTACCGCCTGTCCGACGCCCAGGCCCAGGCCATCCTGGAGATGCGCCTGCAGCGCCTGACCGGTCTGGAGCAGGACAAGATCGTCGCCGAATACCGCGACATCATGGCGGTGATCCTGGACCTCCTGGACATCCTGGCCAAGCCGGAGCGCATCAACCAGATCATCAGCGAAGAACTGACCGCCATCCGCGCCCAGTTCGGCGACGCGCGCCGTTCCGAGATCGAGCCTTTCGGCGGCGACATCAATATCGAGGACCTGATCACCCCGCAGGACATGGTGGTGACCATTTCCCATACCGGCTACATCAAGGCCCAGCCCATCGACGACTACAGCGCCCAGCGGCGCGGCGGCCGCGGCAAGCAGGCGGCGGCCACCAAGGACGACGATTTCATCGACACCTTGTTCGTGGCCAATACCCACGACTTCGTGCTGTGCTTCTCCAGCCGCGGCCGTTGCTACTGGCGCAAGGTTTACGATCTGCCGCAGGGCGGTCGTCAGAGCCGCGGCAAGCCCATGGTCAACGTGCTGCCGCTGGAAGAGGGCGAGAAGATCAACGCGCTGCTGCCGGTCAAGGAATTCCGCGACGACCAGTACGTGTTCATGGCCACCGCCGACGGCACCGTGAAGAAGACGCCGCTGCGCGCCTTCTCCAAGCCGCGCGCGGCCGGCATCATCGCCATCAATCTGGACGAAGGCAATTATCTGATCGGCGTGGCGCTGACCTGCGGCAAGAGCGTGGCCGGCCAGGGCGACGAGGATGACGAGGCCATCGTAGAAGAAGACATCGCGGTTGAAGGCGAGCTGATCGAGGACGGCCTGCCGGTCGAGGGCGATCAAGTGATGCTGTTCTCCGACGCCGGCAAATCGGTGCGCTTCAGCGAAAGCCAGGTGCGGCCGATGGGACGCACTTCCAGAGGCGTGCGCGGCATGAAGCTGGGCGAAGGCCAGAAGCTGATCTCCCTGCTGGTGACCAACTCCGAAGACCAGATGGTGCTGACCGCCAGCAACGGCGGCTACGGCAAACGCACCCGCACCGGCGACTTCCGCCTGACCAGCCGCGGCACCCAGGGCGTGATCGCCATGGACCTGACCGACAAGACCGGCTTCAAGCTGGTGGCCGCCAGCCTGGTGGAGGAAACCGACGACGTGATGCTGATCACCACCGGCGGCGTGCTGATCCGCACCAAGGTGGCCGAAGTGCGCGAAACCGGCCGTTCCGCCCAGGGCGTGCGCCTGATCAATCTGGACGAAGGCGAGCAGCTGATCGGCCTGGAGAAAGTGGCCGAGAGCGATAGCGACGACGAGGCGGACGCGCTGGAAGGCGAAGACGGCGTCGAAGCCGCCGACGAGGGCGGCGAGGCATGATTCCGACGCCGGCCAATCCCGAAGTGCTGGAGGCGATGAGCCAGCTTTTCGTCTCCTTTCCGCACTGTCGCGCCCTGGGTTTCCAGTACATCGGCACCGAGGGGCGCCGGCCCACTCTGAAAGTGGACTGGCGCGAGGACTTGGTCGGCAATCCGGTCACCGGCATCCTGCACGGCGGGGTGATCACCTCGCTGGTGGACACCTGCAGCGCGGTGGCGGTGACGGCGCATCTGCCGGAGATGGAAACCATCGCCACGCTGGATCTGCGCATCGACTACCTGAAGGCGGCCACGCCGGGCAAGCCCATCTTCTGCCGGGCGGAATGTTATCGCCTGGCCAGCCAGATCGCCTTTACCCGCGCCGTGTGCTACCACGAATCGCCCAGCGATCCGATCGCCCACGGCGTGGCCACCTTCATGCGCGAATCCAGCCGCACGCCGATGTTGCCGGAGGCCGCCGCATGAGCCGCTTCATGGAACGTTTCAACACGCTGCGCGATCAAAAAGCCTATGCGCTCATCGTGGAAGAACTGCCCTACATCAAGCTGATGGGGGTGGAGCTGGGCGAGGACGAGGCCGGCGAGCTGTTGTTTCAGCTGCCCTTTTCCGAGCGCAACGTCGGCAACACCGCCTTGCCGGCGCTGCACGGCGGGCTGATCGGCGGCTTTCTGGAAAGCTCGGCGATGCTGCACCTGATGTGGAACCGGGAATCGCTGGAAACGCCGAAAATCGTCGATTTCTCGCTGGACTATCTGCGTCCGGGCCGGCCGCAAACCCTGTACGCCAAGTGCGAGATCACCAAGCAGGGCAAGCGGGTGGCCAATGTGCTGATCGAAGCCTGGCAAGAAGACCGGCGAAAGCCGGTTGCCGTGGCGAGAGCCCACTTCCTGCTCAGTCAGTAAGCTATAACAAAGGCCCGGCGCTTAGCGATCGGGCCTTGTCGCATACCAAGGCCCGAAAGTTCGCCGGTGCGGGCGCCAAGGGCCGTCAACGCAAATAGAGGATGAACATGGCCAAAGTGTACAACTTCTCCGCCGGCCCCGCCGTGCTGCCGCACCAGGTGCTGGCCGAAGCGCAAAGCGAAATGCTGGACTGGCACGGCTCCGGCATGTGCGTGATGGAAATGAGCCATCGCGGCAAGGAGTTCATGGAGATCATCCATGACGCCGAGCACGATCTGCGCGAGTTGATGGGCATTCCCGCCAACTACAAAGTGCTGTTCCTGCAAGGCGGCGCCTCGCTGCAGTTTTCCCAGGTGCCGCTGAATCTGCTGGGCGAGCGCGACAGCGTGGACATCGTCAACACCGGCCACTGGTCCAAGCTGGCGATCAAGGAAACGCGCCGCTACGCCAAGGTGAACGTGGCGGCCAGCAGCGAAGACCGCAATTTCGCCTACGTGCCGGACGAAGCCGGCTGGCAGCGCGATCCCAAGGCGGCCTATCTGCATTACACCTCCAACGAGACCATAGGCGGCCTGCAATTCCCCTTCGTGCCGCAAAGCCTGCCGGACGTGCCGCTGGTCTGCGACATGTCCTCGGACTTCCTGTCGCGGGAAGTGGACGTCAGCCAGTTCGGCCTGATCTACGCCGGCGCGCAGAAAAACATCGGCCCGTCCGGCCTGGTGGTGCTGATCGTGCGCGAAGACCTGCTGGGCAAGGCGCGGGCCGATTTGCCCACCATGCTCAACTACCAGGTGCACGCCGACGCCGATTCCATGTACAACACGCCGCCCACCTTCCCGATCTACATCTCCGGCCTGGTGTTCAAATGGCTGAAGGAGCAGGGCGGCGTCAAATCCATCGCCACCCGCAACGAGGAAAAGGCCGGCTTGCTCAATCATGTGATCGAGTCCAGCGGCGGCTTCTACCACACTCATATCGATGCGCCGTTCCGCTCGCGGATGAACGTGGTGTTCCGCTTGAGGGAAGAAGCGCTGGAGGAGACCTTTTTGCTGGAAGCGCGCAAGAACGGCCTGATCCAGCTGAAAGGACACCGCGCGGTGGGCGGCATCCGCGCCTCCATCTACAACGCGATGCCGATCGAGGGCGTCAAATCGCTGGCCAACTTCATGCAGGACTTCGCCCGCATGCACGGCTGAGCCGTAGCGCACGCCTTCCAGCCCGCCGTCAGGCGGGCTTTTTCATGGCGGAGGCGAACGAAGCCGCCGCGCCGCGGTCTATCCCCGGTCGCCGCCGAATGGCCGGCGGCCGGCAGCCAAGAACAGGAGTGAAATGATGAAATCCGCCGTATTCGCCGTACTGGCCCTGAGCAGCGCGGCCGCGCTGGCCAAACCGCTGACCTTGCCGGAGATCCCGGCCGGACAGCGCCAGATCGTCAACTACGTCTGCGCCGACGGCGCCAAGCTGACGGTCAAGTATTACAACGTCAAGAACGGCCAGAGCTTCGCCGTATTGCCGATCAAGGGCAAGACCATGCTGCTGAGCAATGTGCTGTCCGGTTCCGGCGCCAAATACGCGGCCGAGCAATACAGCTGGTGGACCAAGGGGCCGGAAGGCTCGTTGCGCGACGAAATCGCCGACAAGGCCTTGCTGGACGACTGCAAGGAAAGCCGGCGCTAAGAGCCGGGTCTCAGACGCGCGGCAGATCGTAAACAGGTTCTAAGGCGCCGCGTCGGCGTCGGGCGCCGCCGCCCGCGCGGCGTCCAGTTCCGGGCGCAGCAGAAACTCGCGCAGCGGCATCGGCCGCGCAAACAGATAGCCTTGTAGCCAGCCCACGTCCAGGCGGGTCAGGTAGGCGCGCTGGGCCTCGGTTTCCACCCCTTCCGCCACGATTTCCAATTTCAATTTGTGCGCCAGCTCCGCCACGCTGTCGACAATGTGGCTGGACGGCGCGTCCGCGCCTATGCTGGCGGTGAAGCTCTTGTCTATCTTGATGCCGTCCAGCGGCAGCTGTTGCAGATAGACCAGGCTGGAATGGCCGGTGCCGAAATCGTCTATCGCGATCTTTACCCCCAGCTCGCGCAGCCGCGCCAGCCGCGCGCAGGCCTCCGGCGTGGGCTCCACCATCTCTCTTTCCGTCAGCTCCAGCATCAGATTCAGCCCCCCGGGCGGGAAGTGGGCGAGAAATTGTCGGCAGTCCCCCAGCAAGACGTCGTCGCGCAGATGAGCGGCGGTGATGTTGATGCCCAGGTGAAATTGAGGCGGCAGCCGGCTCCGCCCCAGGGTCCGCGCCAGTTGGCGCATCATCTGCCGCGTCATCGGCACGATCATGCCGCAATCCTCGGCGCGCGGAATGAACAGGTCCGGCCGGATCAGGCCGTCGCGCGGATGGCGCCAGCGCATCAGCGCCTCCGCGCCTTGCCAGCCCAGCCCGTCCGAGCGCACCACCGGTTGCAAAAAGGGCTCGAACTCGCCGTTGTCCAGCGCGCGCTGCAATTCCACGGTGGGCGAGGCCGGCCGGTTCAGCTGCCAGCGCAGCGCGGCGGCCAGCACCAGGCCCAGGGCCGCCATGCTGAGAAACACCAGCTCGTAGCTGTTGGCCATCTGGCGGTACAGGTCGCGGTGGTTGAAGCCGCTGATCACGGCATAGGGGTGGCGGGGGGAGGCGCGTTCTATGGTGAGCAGATCGAAGGACGGGCTGGGGTTGAGGTGTACCGCGTGGTCCGGCCCTATCCAGTGCGGACCTACGCGCATATAGACCGGACTGTAGTCGCTGGCCATGTCCAGGCTGAACTGCAGATGCACGCCGTCGATGGCGATGTAGATGGCCGTCGGACCCGCTTGTTTGCGGTAGATGATCAAGGGCCGGTCCGGCGTCAGCTCGTTGCCGGACATCAGGCGCAGTTCGGTGGCCGACCGCGGCGTGTCCGGCGGCGAAATCTGCCGGTGGTAGACGCCGAACAGCGAGGAGCAATAGAGAATGCCGTCGCGTTCCAGGGTGACGCTGCGGATGAAGGGCACGATGGTGACTTGTTTGCGCAGCGCTTGTTCAATCCGCGAACACGGCTGGCCGGTCAGCGGAGCGACGGTGACGGTGGCCTGTTCCGCGTAGTCCAGCATCAGATCCAGCATGTTTTCCGCCTGGCTCGTCTGCAGGGTGGCCTGCTGCCGCAGCCGGTTGCTTTCCTGCCAGTAAACGATGGGGGTGATCACGGCCAGCGGCAGGAGCGCGGCGACGCCGATCAACAGCCAGCGGCTGATGCGGGCGGGCAGGGTGAGGCGGCGGGACATCATGGCGCGGATGCGGAAGTCGGCATGGTTCATGATATACGAGGGCCGCCGCCGTTGCCGGGCCGGCTAGCGCTCCGCCGCTTCCGGCTGCGACAGGTAGACCAGGCTCAGCAGGATGAAGCCGATGAAGGCGTAGGCCTTCATCTGGCCGTTCCACTGGCTGGCCCACATCGCGAAGTATTCTCCGCCTATCACCGCGAAGCCGGTGTACCAGACCAGCAGCGCCGGAACGCAGCCCAGCGTGAACAGCGTCTTGCCACGCAGATAGGCGTCCTCGCGTCCGCATAGCGCGCCGCGCAGCATGGCGCAGCCGCCCCAGGCGCAGATCAGGCCGAACAGCAGCTCGCCGGCGATGATGGCCAGATAGGCGGCCTGCTGCAAGCCGGGATCGGTGATGGCCCGGCTTTTCAACGCGTGGCCGCTAAACCAGGGTTCCATGCCGTCCATGGCCAGCACATGGCGGACGAACTGCCAATTGCTGTCGTAGTCCAGCATATTGCCGCTGGCCGCCAGCAGGCCGAACAGGGCGATGGAGAGCGCGAGCAGGCTTTTCAGGCCTTGCTGGGCGCGGCGCAAAGAGGGCAGATGCATGGGATTTCCTTATCGTGAGGGATGGGGCGATTGTGCCAGCGCGGCAAGACGCTGGGAATGGCCGGCGCCGGCGTAAAAAAACCCCGCGCAAGCGGGGTTGGGACAGCTTTGGACGCACTGGCTTAGAACCAGCGGCCGTAGCGTTTGATGTAAAGGGTTTTGACGATCTGGGTCAGCGTCATATAGCCCAGCATGGTCGCCAGCAACCACCAGAAGTAGCTGGGGTCCAGCTTGACGAAGCCGATGCTGTCCGCCAGCGGCGAGAACGGCAGGTAGCAGCCGATGGCGATGGCCACCGAGGTGGACAGCAGGACCGGCAACGAGGCGGTGCTTTGCAGGAAGGGGATCTTGCGCGTGCGCAGCATGTGCACCACCAGGGTCTGCGACACCAGGCCTTCGATGAACCAGCCGGAGTGCATGATGCTGGCGCCGCCGTCGCTGACGCCGTGGGCCAGGCCGGCGTAGTAGGCCGCGCCGGCGCCGAACACCGTCCACATCAGCGTGTAGGTGGTGATGTCGAACACCGAGGAGGTGGGGCCCAGCCACAGCATGAAGCGCTTGATGTTGTTGGCTTCCCACTTGCGCGGCTTCTTCAGGAACTCCGGATCCATCTTGTCCCAGGGCAATACCATCTGCGATACGTCGTAGACCAGGTTCTGGATCAAGAGGTGCATCGCCAGCATCGGCTCCCAAGGCAGCCAGGCCGAGGCCACCAGCACCGAGAACACATTGCCGAAATTGGAGCTGGCGGTCATGTTCAGGTACTTGAGGATGTTGCCGAAGGTTTCCCGGCCCTTGATCACGCCTTCTTCCAGCACCATCAGGCTCTTTTCCAGCAGGATGATGTCGGCGGTTTCCTTGGCGATGTCCGCGCCGCTGTCCACCGAGATGCCGACGTCGGCGTCGCGCAGCGCCGGCGCGTCGTTGATGCCGTCGCCCAGGAAGCCCACGGTGTGGCCGTTGGCCTGCAGGGCCTTGACCACGCGGGACTTCTGCAGCGGAGTCAGCTTGGCGAAGATGGTGGTGTGCTTGACCGCGCTGCACAGCGCCACGTCGTCCATCGCCTCGATGTCCTTGCCGATCAAGGGCACGCCGGGGCTGAGGCCGACGTCGCGGCACACTTTGGCGGTGATGATGGGATTGTCGCCGGTCAGCACCTTGACCGCCACGCCGTATTCCTTCAGCGCGCGGATGGCCGGCGCCGCGGAGTCCTTGGGCGGATCCAGGAAGGTCAGAAAGCCGCGCACCACCAGCTGGGCCTCGTCATTGGTCTTGTAGTTGCGCTTGGCTTCTTCGGCGGGGATGTCGCGGGTGGCGACCAGCAGCACGCGGTAGCCTTCGGCGTTGTAGTCCTGGCTGCGCTTGAGCAGGGCGGCGCGCTCCTCGGCGGTCAGCGGCTTGATCTGCGAACCGTCCTGAACATGGCTGGAGACGGCCAGCATTTCCTCCACCGCGCCTTTGGAGATCATCAACTGGCGGCCGCGCTGGTTTTCCACGATCACGGACAGGCGGCGGCGTACGAAATCGAACGGCATTTCGTCCACCTTGTTATAGCCGTCCGGCTTGACCCGGCTGCCCAGTTCGTCCGCGTGCTCCACCACGGCAATATCCATCAGGTTCTTCATGCCGCTCTGGTGGAAGCTGTTCAGCCAAGCCAGTTGCAGCACGCCTTCGTCTTTGAGCCCATGGATATTGTAATGGTGTTCCAGGATGATCTTGTCCTGGGTCAGGGTGCCGGTCTTGTCGGTGCACAGCACGTCCATCGCGCCGAAGTTCTGCACCGAGTTCAGCCGCTTGACCACCACCTTGCGCCGCGCCATCGCCACCGCGCCCTTGGCCAGGTTGGCGGACACGATCATCGGCAGCATTTCCGGGGTCAGGCCCACGGCCACCGCCAGTGCGAAGGTGAGGGCGGACATCCAGTCGCCCTTGGTCAGGCCGTTGATCATGAACACCACCGGCACCATCACCAGCATGAAGCGGATCAGCAGCCAGGATACGCTGTTGACGCCGCGGTCAAAGCTGGTTTCCACGCGCTTGTGGCTGACCACGCTGCGCGCCAGCGAACCGAAATAGGTGTCGGTGCCGGTGGCCACCACGATGGCGGACGCCTTGCCGCTGACCACATTGGTGCCCATGAGGCAGACATTGGGCAGGTCCAGCAGATCGGCGTCGCCCTTGGCCTGGCCGTTGGCGGATTTCTCGGCCACCGCGCCCAGGGTGTCGTACTTCTCCACCGGCAGCGCTTCGCCGGTCAACACCGCCTGGCTGATGAACAGATCGCGGGATTCGATCAGCTTGATGTCGGCCGGAATCATGTCGCCGGCCTGCAGGTGGACGATGTCGCCCACCACCAGCTCGCTCATCGCGATTTCCTGGCGGATCGGGCTGCTGCCGTTGGCCGGGCGCCGCTGCGCGGTGGCGGTGTTGCGCACCAGCGATTTCAGCTTTTCCGCCGCCTTGGCGGAGCGGAATTCCTGCCAGAAACGCAGCAGGCCGCTGATGCCGACCATGGTCAGCAGAATGATGATGCCGGTCCATTCCTCGTCGCCGGGGCTGGCGAAATAAACATCGGTGAAATAGCTGATGGCGGCCAGCACCATCAGCACCACGACAAAGGGGTTCTTGAACGCTTGCGCCAGCTGGATCAGCGGGTGCGGAGCCTTGTCGTGGGCCACCTCGTTGGGTCCGAACTGGGCGTAGCGCTGATGCGCCTCCGCCATGGTCAGACCGTCCTGGTGGCCGCGCACGCGTTGCAAGGTTTCTTCCACGGAGCTTTCGGCTTCCTGTACCGCGCGGATAACCGGTTTTTCCTGTTTTGCGCCTGGGGTGGCGACATAGCCTTTCAGCTTGTGTCGGCTGCTAGTGTGTTTCGTCATTGTTTCGTCTCCTGCGCGCCTGTTTCGCGCAGAGCGGTCGGGCCTGTTCAGGCCGGCCTGGTGTCTGGCGGACGCAGCACGGCGGGTGTTGCGGATGTTCCGGGTTGTTGTTTTGCGCCCGCCTGCGTTGTTGTCGGTGTGTGCAGGGCGGGCGGTAGCGGGTAACTGTCGTCGGTCATGGTGTTTCCTTCATGTGGGCTTGAAGCCCGCGCCGCCGCGGCTGGGCGGCGCGGGAGGGTGAATCAGGATTGGGCCAGCGGACGGACTCCGGCGGACCACTCGGGCCGGACCTGGCCGGGCAGGATGTCCAGCCGGACCCGGGCCAGCGGCAGGTTGCCGAGCCGCTGCATGACGGCTTCCAGGAAATGCATGGAGGCGTCGCCGCGGGAACGGAACTCGGTGGCCAGCATCCAGTTGGCCGGCGCGCCGGAGGCGTGGCATTCGCCGGCCAGCAGGGTTTCGTTCCAGCTGGACACTTTCAGCCCGTGGCCTTGGGCGGCGGCGCGGATTTCCCGGCGCGCGGCCTTGACCGCTTGCGTGGGGCAGATGACCGACAGTTGATAGCGCTGCGGCCGGATGTTGTGGCGGATGATGTCGTTCATGGCGATCTCCTTGCGATCCGGCTTCCGTCGCGTGCGGACGTGCCGGCCCCTGCCTGGCGGCATGCGATGACAGGGTTGTTTTTGACGGTGGCGAGGCGCGCGGGCCTATCCCGCCGCCGTCAGGCGGAGGAGATCAGGCGGTGCGGGCGGCCTCGGGTCTGCAAGATCGGGGTTCCGGTTCTTCAGACATGGCTGGCCTTTCTTGGCGGTGGGGTTGAACTCAATGGACGCTCAGGCGCTGGCCGCCCAGCGACGGGGCGTGGCCCGCGTCTCCGGCTTGCGGCGTCCCCAGCGGACGCGGTGAATCTCCGGCATCTTGCTCAGGCGCAGCGCCATTTCATTGAAGGCGCGGCGCAGGGCGACCGGGCAATCCAGGCGCACGCTCAGGCAGGCTTGTCCGGAGGCGGCGGCCGGGGTGATGGCGACGTGGGTCGCCGCCAGGCCCAGGGTGTGCATTTCCCAGAATAGTTGTTTGCGCAGCGCGGTAATGACCGGGATGTCGCAAATCACATTCAGGTGGCAGCTGGTTTCGTCTTGGCGTTTGCTTGGATTGCGCGCGAGATAATTGAATAACCAAGCCAGTTTATTGTGGCGCATATTTCACTCCCTCATTTTCATTTTGAAAATGCGACGGACAGCATTATTCCCTTTCTGTGTTTTATAGACGCAGAAATAAAAATAATTTAATGGTCGATTGCGATGGTCGGCGGCGGCTAATTGGCCGGTCCCGTTGTCGCAATAAGGGAGGGGCTCAGATCAGCAATTCGCCAAGGGCCGGCGCGGTCGCGGTTCAGGGTCTTCTATCAACATCGGAACCTCCTGCTGGCTGGCAGCGTTTGCGTTTATAGGATCGCGCGGACATGGCCGCGCGCGGGAAGTCGGGGTGGGTTCAGTGCGCCAAATGGGCCCGTTGGGCCAGCAAAAAGGCGCGGTTGGGCACGCGCGGGCGCTGCGCGTGGCGCGCCCAGTGAACCCGGTTGACCTGGGGCAGCTGGCAAAAATGCGCGGCTAGCTGGTTCAGGCAACGGCTGGCCACGTCCGGACAGGCGAAGAGCACGCTCAGACAGGCCAGGTCGTTGTCGCCGGCGGTCAGGGCGATGCGTTCCACCTCCAGGCCGCGGGCGTGCAATTGCTTGGCCGCTTGCACGCGCAGCATGGTCAGGTCCGCATGGACGCAAAAAATGTTCAACTGGTAAACGGCGGCCGGGGCGGTGGTTTTGCCTGGGCGCAGCAGGGCTGCCAGTTTAGTGATCAAGCGCATGATGATTCCTCCCATTGGCGATGCAAGGAGGACGCGACGAAATCCGAAGGCAAACGCCGTCAAAGGGAATCCGTGCGCAATCAGGCGGCAAGCCGCCTGCGCGGCGCGAATCTGGGGATGTCTGAAAAGCTTGGCCGTTCGGCCTGGGGTCCGGCTCGCACTGGGCCGCGCGCTAGGCGGGTCGCTGATGTGCGTTGTTGCCGAATTTTAGACACCACACCCTGTCATTGCAGGATGTGGCAGAGAAAAGGTTCTGCTAAATCCTGCAAGACGGCGTTGCGATACAAGATCGACTACTTCCGTCGTTGTCCACGATGAACCTTTGCAGTATTTGAGATGCCCGGATTATAGGGGGCTTTACGAGGATAGGCAATCCTGAATCAAACTTTTTTACATTTTTGTGTGCGGCGCAACACTAAATAAGCCATGGGCATGGGGTGGAATGAAAAACGGCGTCGCAATGCCTGAAGCCAGGTCTTCAATGCGGCGGATATTCGCCGTTTATTAATATAAGAAACGGTTCAAAGTCTCGCGAGCCAGAGCAAGACAAGGCGAAAACGAGCGTAAGAGCGGAGTTGCTCGTGGCGCATGAGCATGTTGAGCTCGCATTCACCCTGCAAGGCTTCACAAAGCGCTGCGGACTTGGAGCCGGTTTCAGCAGGAATCAATCGTCGCCGTAAGCGTAAGGCCCGCCTTTTTCCAGCGCGGCCCGATAGGCCGGCCGCGCATGGACGCGGCGCAGGAAGTCCAGCGCATGCGGATGTTCCCGATTCAGATAGCCGCGCGCGCGCGCGGCTTCCAGCGGAAAACTCATCTGGATGTCGGCGGCGCTGAAGACGGGGCCGGCGAACCAGCCGTGGCGGGCCAGGCAGCGGTCGGCATGGCTGAGCAGCGCGTCCAGCTGCGGTTGCAGATAGGCGCGACGGACGCCGGCGGCCAGTTTGCGCGCCAGCGGCCGCAGCAGCCAAGGGACCGGCGGCCGGTCCAGCCGCGAGAACACCAGGCTCATCACCAAGGGCGGCATCAGCGAGCCTTCGGCGTGGTGCAGCCAGAACAGGTAGTCGCTGTGCTCCGGCGCGCCGGCGGCGGGCTTGAGCCGGCCTGAGCCGTAGGTGTCCACCAGGTAGTCGACGATGGCGCCGGATTCGGCCAGGGTCAGCTCGCCGTCGCTGATCACCGGGGACTTGCCCAGAGGGTGCGCCGCCTTGAGTTCCGGCGGGGCGAGCAGGGTGAGCGGATCGCGCTGGTAGTGCTGAATGCGGTAGTGCAGGTTCAGCTCCTCCAGCAGCCAGAGCACACGTTGCGAGCGGGAATTGTTCAAGTGGTGGACGGTGATCATGGGCGGGTTCTTCCATTGCGCCGGAGCGCGCTAGATGGGGAGCCGGCTGCCGGCCTTGACTTCGCGCAGCGCCAGGCTGGAGTGGATGGAGTGCAGGCCCGGGGTGCGGCGCAGCACGGTTTCGATGAAGTCGCTGTACGCGTCCAGATTAGGCGCGACCACTTGCAGCAGATAGTCGGCGTCGCCGGTGATCTTGTGGCAGGACAGCACCTCCGGGCGCTCCCGCATCCGGTCTTCAAAACGATTGGGCGCGTCGTCGGCGTGCTGGCCGAAGCTGAGCCGGACAAAGGCCAGCACATCATAGCCCAGCTTGCGGCGGTCCAGATTGGCCTGGTAGTCCTTGATGTAGCCGGCTTCCTCCAGCCGCTTCAGCCGCCGCCAGCAGGGGGTGACGCTGAGGGACAGCCGTTCGGCCAACTTGGGGTTGGACATCGCTCCGTCCTGCTGCAGCAAGCGCAACAGAGTTAGATCCGTATCATCCAGCGGGGTTTTGAGTCTATTCATGCTCAATAATCGCTTTCAATATTGCTTTCTTGCTCCAGATTAGCGCCGAAGGCGGGGCAAAAGCAAAACTATTCCAGCGGCCGCGGCGCATACTGGGGCCTTGCCTTATTCAAGCGAGAAACGAGGAGGGACGGGGATGTTGACGATTTACAGCGACGCGCACCATCTGCACCATGGTTGCGAGTTGAAAGACGGGGTCTTGATGCCCTGTTTCGAGCAGCCGGGGCGCGCCGACACCATCTTGGCGCGAGTGAGGGCGACGGGGCTGGGCCCGGTGGCCGCGCCGAGCGAATACGATAGCGAACGTTACGCCCGCGTGCACAGCCAGCGCTATGTACGTTTTCTGGAACGGGCCTGGGACGAATGGACCGCCGCCGGCCGCAGCCACGACGCCTTGCCGCTGATCTGGCCGGTGCGCGATCTGCGCGGCGACATCGAACCCGAATTCATCGACGGCAAGCTGGGTTTTTACGCGATGGACGCCGGGGTGGCGATTACCGTCGGCACCTGGAGGGCGGCGCGCGCCAGCGCCGACGTGGCCTTGACCGGCATGGACGCCTTGCTGGCGGGAGAGAAAAGCGCCTTCGCGCTGTGCCGGCCGCCCGGCCACCACGCGGCCGCCGAGTATATGGGCGGCTACTGCTATCTGAACAACGCGGCGATCGCGGCGCAGTCCTGCCTGGACGGCGGCGCGGCCAGGGTGGCCTTGCTGGACGTGGACTACCATCACGGCAACGGCGGGCAGAGCATTTTTTACGAGCGCGACGATGTGATGTTTCTGTCCTTGCACGGCGATCCCAAATCCTCCTACCCGTATTTTTCCGGCCATCGCGACGAGCGGGGGCGGGGCGCCGGCCTGGGCTTCAATCACAATTACCCGCTGCCGCACGGCACCGGCTGGCCGGCCTACGGCGAAGCCTTGCGCCACGCTTGCGGGCAAATAGCCGCTTATGCGCCGGACGCGCTGGTGGTGTCGCTGGGCGTGGACACCTTCAAGGATGATCCGATCAGCCAGTTCCGCCTGGAGAGCGAAGACTTCCTGCGCCTGGGCGCATGCATCGCCGAGCTGGGCTTGCCGACGCTGTTCGTGATGGAGGGCGGTTATATGGTGGACGATATCGGCGTCAACGCGGTGAATGTGTTGACGGGCTTCCAGGCGGGCGGCGTAGGCGTTTGACCTGGGTCAGCCCGGCGGCGAATAAATCGCCGGGCCGCCTGCCGGCAAGCCGAACTTGTGAAAAAAATGTAAAAAGCATAGAGTGGCGGGTGTAAAATTGCTTACACCCGACAACTTCAGAGTTATTTCTCATGAAAAGCGGCCATCCCGACTCCGCAGATCGAAGTCCCAGCGCGTTTTATCAGCATTTTTCGCCCAACCTGCCCCTGGTGGGCAAACGCCATGTCAAATGGCGGCTCAGCGCCCGACAGGAGGAAGTCTTGCTGCATGCGGCGTTGATCGCCTGTATCGCGCTGGTGGGGCTGTTCGCCTATCTACGCCACTAAGCGCCCGTTCCAAGGAATCCACTCAAAGTCCGCCGCGCTTCGTGAGGCGCGGCGAGCGCCGGCGTTCGGCATGTTCGCGCGCCCCTCGTACATTCCGCTTCTTCAGCCGCAACGCCTTGTCTCGCTTTAGCTCGCGAGATCGTAAACACGTTCCAAGGCCCGCCGGCAAAGCCTTATCCTGCGTTGCGCAGCGCGAGGCGGGGCGGATTTTGAACGGCTTCTAAGCCGGCTGCGCCTGTTCCGCGAGATCGATTTCGCGTCGCAGCTGTTTCAGCGTCGGCGTCACGATGGCGATGAAGCTGGCCTCGCGCAGCCGGCGCTGCGCCGAATGCGACAGCAGAAAGCCGGCCGCGCCGGCGTGCAGCTGAGCCGACATCGCCGCGCGCAGACACAATTCGCCCACCGCGGCGCGCAAGCGCAGCACGCTCAAGGGTTGAACCTGGCCCGCCTCGGCCTGAGGCGCCAGCGTTTTCGCCTCGCGCCACAAGCCGGCCAGTTCGGCCGCCAGATCCTGATACGAGTGGTCCAGCCAGCGATTCTGCTCGCCGTCGCGCAGATTGGCTTCCTGGATGTCGTCCAGGCAGCCTTGCACAATGCCCAGGCCCGCCGCCGCCTGCGCCAGCACGAAGCCGGGGCGGACGCGCCGTATGAAGGCGGCGAAGTCGGCCGGTTCCGCCGCCACCCGCTCGGCGGGCACCAACACCTTGTCCAGCCTCACGCTCAACGTGCGGGTGCCGGCCATGCCGGCGGTGGGCGGCCCGTCGCAGAGCCGTACCCCCGGCGCGTCGCAATCGGCGACGAAGACCAGCTTGCCGCCGTCCGAGGCGGCCGCCGCCGCGGCGAACACATGGCCGCCGCCGATATTGGACACCCAGGGCAGATCGCCGGATATCCGGTACCCGCTGGGGCAAGGTTCGGCATGCAGCCGCAGCGGCTCAAGGCCGGCCAGGTGCTTGATGGCGTTGGACAGGCCGGGGCCGCCCAGGCGCCGGCCCGCGGCCAGTTCCGTCATCAGCGATCTCAGCTCCGCCCGCGGCGCCGCGTGGCGCAGCAGCCATACGCTGGCGCTCTGGCACCAGGCCAGAAAGGCGGTGCTGCCGCAAACCGCGCCGACTTCGGCGATGGCCGCCATCGCCGCGGCCAGGCCCGGCCCGTCGCCGGCTTCCGTCGGCAACAGGGCCGCGTAGGCGCCGTCTTCGCCCAGGCCGCGCAATATCTCCTCCGGATAATGTCCTTGCTGGTCGATGGCGGCGGCCAGCGGCGACAGTTGCAGGCGGACGCGTTGGTCTACGCGGCGGAGCAGGGCGAGGGATTCGGCTTGGTGCATGGCGCGGGGAGGGGCGTGGTTGATTTCAGCGGCATTCTGGGCGGGATAGACGGCGCTGTCTATGTGTACAGCATGACATCTGTCCCTGCCGATTGAGCGCGCGGCGGAACTTGTCCGCGCCATCGCGGCTCTATCTTTTTTTTCATTGACACCGTTCCCGCCGCGCTTTGGCGCGGGCAGTTCATAAGCGCGGAACGGGGAAAGGTTCCGATGAGCGCATCTCCCATTCTATCTCTTGGCCTGCTGCTGGCCGCGCTAGGCCTGGCAGGCCCCAGTCTGGCGCTGGACCTGGACCTCAAGCCGACGCCGCCCGAAACGGCGAGCCCCGCGGCCAAGCCGCCGCCGGGCTGGAGCCTGGGCTACGACAGCAAACGCTTCAGCTATCCGCCGTCCGAGCGCACCCGCCTGCTGGCGGACCAGGCGCTGCGCAGCAAGCAAGAGCCCAAGACGCCGGTGGACTGCCAAAGCCATCCCGGCTATGCCTATTGCCAGCCCAAGGGCGCCGAGCGCGCCTACGCCTCCGCGCCGCCCCAGCCCATGGGCAGCGCCAAGCTTTGCGATCAGGACCCTTATTCGCCGCAATGCGCGGACAGCGCCTTGCAGCTGCATACCCGCAACAGCAATTGCGCGCCGGACGACAGAAAC
Organism: Chromobacterium sp. FG89; assembly: GCF_057808735.1. NCBI lineage: Bacteria > Pseudomonadati > Pseudomonadota > Betaproteobacteria > Neisseriales > Chromobacteriaceae > Chromobacterium > Chromobacterium sp. FG89. Next base: position 102,649 of record NZ_JBMDIQ010000016.1, read on the forward strand.
TGCCAGGGGCTGGGTCTCAGCCTCAAGTGGGGCGACTGAGCGGAGGCCCGGGACTGGACGGGACGCGGCAAGCCGGTAAACTGCCGGGCATTGAACCCACTCAGCGGCCGGCATGCGCATCCTCCATACCTCGGACTGGCACTTGGGCCAGCATTTCATCGGCAAAACCCGCCTGGCGGAGCACCAGGCCTTCATCCACTGGCTGCTGGAGCAGGCCGACGTCCACCGGGCCGACGTCGTGCTGGTGGCCGGCGACATTTTCGACACCGGCGCGCCGCCCAGCTACGCGCGCGAACTCTACAACGGCCTGATCGCCGCCGCTCATCGCGCCGGCGTGCAACTGGTGCTGCTGGGCGGCAATCACGACTCCGTGGCCACGCTGGCGGAAAGCCGCGCGCTGTTGTCCTATCTGTCTGCCAGCGTGGTGCCGGCCCTGAGCGAGGACCCGGCCGATCAGGTCCTGATACTCAAGCGCCGCGACGGCGAGCCGGGCGCGCTGCTGTGCGCTTTGCCCTATATCCGCCCGCGCGACGTGCTGCGCAGCCAGGCCGGCCAGAGCGCCGAGCAAAAGCAGCAATCCTTGCAGGACGCCATACGCGAACGCTACCGGCAGGTGTACGAGCAAGCGCTCCGCCGCCGCGAACAATTGGGCCTGCCCCTGCCCATCGTCGCCAGCGGCCACCTGACCACGGTGGGCGCCAGCGCCAGCGAATCCGTGCGCGAAATCTACGTCGGCGCGCTGGAAGCCTTTCCCAGCAACGCCTTCCCGCCGGCCGACTACATCGCCCTGGGCCACATCCACCGGCCGCAGAAAGTGGGCGGCCACGAGCACATCCGTTACAGCGGCTCGCCCATCCCGCTGAGCTTCGACGAAGCCGGCCAGGGCAAGGAGGTGTTGCTGGCGGAGCTGGACGAGCAGGGCCTAAGCTCCGTCCGGCCGCTGGCGGTGCCTTGCTTCCAGCCCTTGCGCTCGGTGCGCGGCAGCCTGGCGCAGTTGCCGGCGCTGTTGGCGCAGGCGGCGGAGGCCGGCAGCGCGGAACGGCCGGTCTGGCTGGAGATCGTGGTCAGCGCCGACGACTACCTGAGCGATCTGTCCGCCCGCGCGCAGGCGCTGTGCGCCGACCTGCCGCTGGAGCTCTTGCGCGTGCGGCGCGACCGCGGGCAGGCCGCCTCAGGGCTGGCCTCGGCCGCCGGCGAAACCCTGGACGAACTGACGCCGCTGGACGTGTTCGAGCGCCGGCTGGCGCTGGAAACCCTTGATCCGCCGCTGCAGGAGCAACTGCGGCTGCGCTATCGCGAAACCCTGGCCGCCTTGCGGGAGGAACAGGCATGAAGATACTGAGCCTGCGCCTGAAAAACCTCAACTCGCTGCAAGGCGAATGGAAGCTGGATTTCAGCGCCGAGCCCTTCGCCGGCAGCGGCTTGTTCGCCATCACCGGCCCCACCGGCGCCGGCAAATCCACCTTGCTGGACGCCATCTGCCTGGCGCTCTACCACAAGACGCCAAGGCTGGACGCCGTGACCCAGGGCAGCAACGACATCATGAGCCGGCACACCGCGGACTGCCTGGCGGAAGTGGAGTTCGAAGTCAAAGGCCGGCGTTACCGCGCCTTCTGGAGCCAGCGCCGCGCCCGCGACAAGCCGGACGGCGCGCTGCAAGCGCCCAAGGTGGAGCTGGCCGACGCCGACGGCGAGATCCTCAGCAGCCAGGTGGCGGACAAGCTCAAGCGCGTCGAAGCCATCACCGGCCTGGATTACGAACGCTTCACCAAGTCCATGCTGCTGGCGCAAGGCGGTTTCGCCGCCTTCCTCAACGCCGACGCCAACGCGCGCGCGGAACTGCTGGAAGAACTGACCGGCAGCGAAATCTACGGCCTGATCTCGCAACAGGTGTTCGAGCGCGCCCGCGACGCGCGCCAGACCCTGGAGCAATGGCAGGCGCGCGCCGACGGCGTGGAGCTGCTGGAACCGGAGCGGCGCGCGGACATGGAGGCCAGGCTGGCCGCGCTGGGCGCGGCCTCGCGCCAGGCGCAGGCGGACTGGGAGCTGGCGCGCAAGCAATGGCAGTGGCGCGAAGCCCTTGAACAGGCGCGGCGTCAGAGCGCGGAGGCCGACGAGGCGTGGCGGCGGGCCAGCGAGCAGGAGGCGCGGGCGGAGCCGGAACTGGCGTGTTTGCGCCGCGACGAGCCGGCGCGGCGCATCCTGCCGCAATGGCGGGAAACGGAGCAGGCGCGGGCGGAGCTGCTGCGTCTGAGCGCGGAAAGCCAGGCGCTTGGCCATGCGCAAGCGGCGCGGAACGCGGACTGGCAGGCCGGCCATTGGCGGGCCTTGAGCCAGGCCCGCCGGCTGGAGCGGACCCAAGGAGCGCGTCTGGACGCGCTCAAGGCCGCGGCGGAGGAACAAGAAGCCGCCGCCCGGCGGCTGAGCCATCGCGCGCGCCTGGGCGAGTTGCTGGAACGTTGGCGCGCCGGTTTCGATCAACAGCAGCGCTTGCGGCAACAGCGCGACGGCTGCGCCGCGCGCGTCGCGGAGCTGGACGCCCGGACGCTGAACCAGCGCCAGGGCCTGGCGGCCTTGAACGCGGAGACCGAGGCGGCGGAAGGGCGCGGCCTGGAGACCGCCGCCGCGCTGCGGCGGGCGGAAGAGGGCGGCCGGGCGGCGCTGGACGGCCGCAGCCTGGCCGAATGGCGAGAGCAATGGCAGCGCGCGCTGCGCCAAAACACGGCCTTGCGCGGCCTGGAGACGCTGGCCGCCGAACTGAAGCCGCTGGAAGAGCGGCTGGCCGGACGGCGCGAGGAAAGAGCGGCGCAGGAGGCCGAGCGAGCGCGCCGCGACGCCGACTTGCAGCGGCTGCGCGCCGATTACCGGCTGGCGCAGGAACAAACGGCGGACAAGCGGCGGCTGCTGGAGCAGGAGCGGCGCATTCTCAGCCTGGAACAGCACCGCGCCGCCTTGCGGCCGGGCGAACCCTGCCCCTTATGCGGCGCTTGCGAGCACCCGGCGGTGGCCGCCTATCAGGCGCTGGACATCGGCGCCGCCGAAGCGGCCTTGAACGCCAAGGAGGCCGCGCTGGAGACGCTGCGAGAACAAGGCCAGCAGGCGGCGGCGCAGCTGGCGCGCGACGAAGCGCAGCTGCGCCAGCTGGACGCGGCGACGAAACAGGAACAAGCGCGCCGCGAAACCCTGGCCGCGCAATGGCTGAGCGAGGGCGCGCCCTGGGGGCTGGCGGACGGGGACTGGCGCGGACCGCGGCTGGAACAGGCCTGCCGGGACGCGGAAGGGCTGCAGCAGCGGCAGGAAAGCGCGCTGCGCGCCGCGGAACAGGCGGAAGCGGCGCTGGAACGGGCGCGCGCGGACGCGCAGCGGCAAAGCGAGGCCGTTCAGGCGCTGGGCCAGAAACGGACCTTGCAAGAACACGGCCTGCGTAGCCTGGAACAGAGCCTGCAAACGCTGCGGGACGAGCTCGCGCAGCGCGAGGCCGAGCTGCGGGAACTGGCCGGCGGTCGCGACGCCGACATCGCCGCCGCGGGCTTCGACGCCCCGGAAGCGGGGCAGGAGGCCGGCTGGCTGGAACAGCGCGCCGCCGATTGGCGGGACTGGAAAGATTTGGAACAGGCTCGCCGGCAAGCGGAAACCGACGCGGAGGCCCAGGCCGCCGCGCACCGGCTCGCCGGAGAACGCGTCGCGGATTGGGACGCGCGCTGGCGGGCGTTGCGGCTGCCGGACGGGGCGCCGCCGCAGGAGGACGGCGACGCCGAGGCCGCCTGGCTGGCCGCGGTCGCGGATTGCGAGGAATCCGCGCGGACCCTGGCCCAGATCCAGGGCGCGCTGGAACGGGCGGACAGCGACGCCGCGCGCCAGCGGCGGCGCGCCGAGGACGCGGAACAGGCCTGGGCCCAAGCCCTGGCCGCCAGCCCGTTTGCGGACGCCGCCGCCTTTCTGGCGGCGGCCTTGCCGGAGGCCGAGCGCGAGCGCTTGAGCGCGCTCGGCCGGCAACTGGAGCGGGAAAGGCTGGGCGCGGCGGCGCTGCGGCAACAGGCCGCGGAACGGCTGGCGGCGCTGGAGCGGGACAACGCCTCGCCGCAGCCGGAACCGGAATTGCGCCAGCGCATGGAAGCGCTGGACGCCGAGCGGCAAAGCCTGGCCGGCGAGGACGGCGCCTTGCGCGCCCTGCTCGACAACGACGCCGCGCGCCGCGACGGCCAGCGCGAGCTGTTCGCCCGCATCGACGGTCTGCGCGAGGAGGCCGACGTCTGGCAGCGCTTGAACGGCCTGATCGGCTCCGCCGGCGGCGACAAATACCGCCGTTTCGCCCAGGGTCTGACGCTGGAGCATCTGGTGGCGCTGGCCAACCTCCACCTGAGCCGGCTGCACGGCCGCTATTGGCTGCGCCGCCGCGCCGACGGCGAGCTGGAGCTGGAAATCGTCGACAGCTGGCAGGCCGACGCCGCGCGCGACACCCGCACCCTGTCCGGCGGCGAAAGCTTCCTGGTCAGCCTGGCGCTGGCGTTGGCCTTGTCCGACCTGGCCAGTCACAAAACCTCGATCGATTCGCTGTTCCTGGACGAGGGCTTCGGCACCCTGGACGGCGACACGCTGGAACTGGCGCTGGACGCCCTGGACGCGCTCAACGCTGGCGGCAAGACCATAGGCGTGATCAGCCATGTGGAGGCCTTGAAGGAGCGCATCCCGGTGCAGATCCGGGTGGGCCGGGCCGGCGCCGCCGGTTGCTCCGCGCTGACGGTGAGCGGCTAAGAGGCTGTTCACGATCGGCTGCGCGTCGTTGAGAGGCGGCCGGGTGAGCGCCGCTTCGAAATGCTGATGCGCCGCGTGTGCATTCGGCTTTCTCAGCGGTTTTCGCCTCGCTCTGGCTTGGAGACCATGAACAGGCCCGCCTCAGCCGGCGGCGAAGTCGGCGAGCGCGGCGCCGTCCATCCGGTAACGCACCCATTCCGCCTGCGGCTTGGCGCCGATGGACAGGTAAAAGTCTATGGCCGGCTGGTTCCAGTCCAGCACGCTCCATTCGAAGCGGCCGCAGCCGTGTTCCACCGCCAGCTGGGCCAGGCGGCGCAGCATCAGCTTGCCGGCGCCGCCGCCGCGTTGCCGCGGCGAAATATACAGGTCTTCCAGATACAGGCCCTGCTTGGCTTGCCAGGTGGAATAGCTGAAGAAGTAGACGGCGTAGCCGGCCGGTTCGCCGTCCACCTCGCAAATCAGCGCCCGCGCCGGGCTGTCCGCGCCAAACAGGCTGGAGACGATGCTGTCCTCGGTGGCGGCCACTTGATCGCCGGCGCGTTCGTAGACGGCCAGCTCCTTGATGAGGCGCAGGATCAGCGCGGCGTCTTGGGCTTGGGCGGGGCGGATATGGATGGACATGGACGGAACCTGAATAGTGGTGAATGGATTAAGCGCTATACTACGGCCAAGACAAACTGCATGCGCTGCATTGTTTTCAAGTCATGATGAACATCCTGCATTCCGACCTGCGCCGCTTGGACCTGAATCTACTGCTGGTCTTCGACGCCTTGCTGCGCCAGCGCTCGGTCAGCGCCGCCGCCGACGAACTGGCGATGAGCCCGTCGGCGTTCAGCCACGCGCTGGCGCGGCTGCGCGCCGCCCTGGGCGACGATCTCTTTGTGCGCATCGGCAATGCGATGCAGCCCACCGCCTACGCGGAAAGACTGGCCGGCGCGGTGAGCGCCGCGCTGGAAACGCTGTCGCAAGGGCTGGCCGAGGCCGGCGGTTTCCAGCCGGAGCGCAGCGAACGGGCTTTTGTGATCGCGGTGACCGACTACACCGCCTTCGCGGTGATGCCGCGCCTGCTGGCGGGCTTGCAGCGGGCGGCGCCGCGGCTGCGCTTCAAGCTGGTGCATTCCCGCGGCCGCGAGTCCGCGGAGGACCTGGCCGCCGGCCGCATAGACTTCGCGCTGGGTTATGTCGAGGAGATTGCGGAGCCGGCGGCCGGGATTGAAAGCTTCGACTGGCTGGAAGACCGCTACGTGGCCATCGTCAGCCGCGCCCATCCGCGCATCCGGGACGGCCTCAGCCTGGATCAATACCTGGCGGCGCGCCATGTGGTGGTGACGCCCTGGGGAGAAAGCCGCGGCGGCATCGATCGCGCGCTGGAGCGCCGGGGCCTGCGCCGCGACGTGGCGCTGCAACTGCCGTCGGTGCTGGCCGCGCCCTTCATCATCGCGGAGTCCGAATGGATCATGACGCTGCCGCGGCTGGCGGCGCAGGCCTTGAGCCAGGCCGCGCCCATCGCTGTCCACGCCGCCCCGTTCGATATCCCGTCCTACACCCTCAAGGTGTACAGCCACGCCCGCCACGGCCGCAGCGCCGCCCATGATTGGCTGCGCGCGCAATTGCGCGCCTGCGCGCCGTCGCTTCAGGCTTAGAAGGTGTTCACGCTCTTGCGAGCGAGAGCGAGACAAGGCGTTGCGGCTGAAGAAGCGGAGTGTTCCAGTGGCGGACGAGCATTCTGACGCGGTACTCGCCGTGTAAGGCTCCACGACGCGCAGCAGATCGTAAACAGGCTCTTAGCGCCGGCTCAGCCCAGCCGTCGCGTCCAATGCCCCTGGATGCGCAGGGCCTGGAAATAGCGCTCCGGCGCGGCGAAACCGGCGTTTTGCAGCAAGGCCCGCTGTTCGGCCTCGGTCAAGGGGTGGAAATCGCGCTCCAGCTTGAGCCGCATCTGGGCGGCGTCCTCCGCGCTCATGCCCAGGCTTTGAGAAGCGTGGCCGCCGGCGGCGGCCAGCGCGGCGGATGGGGCCGCGGCAAGGTCGGCCAGCAGCAGCGGGGCCTCCGGCCGCAGTCTGGAGCGGGCGGCGCTCAGCAGCGCCAGCTTGGCCGGAGAAGGCAGGAAATGCAGCACCAGCAGGCAGAGCGCCGCGTCGAACTCCGTTTCCGGCAAGGCGTCCAGCGCGCAGGGGCGGAAATCCACGCGGCCGGCGACATCCGCTTGCTCCAGGCGCCGCCGCGCAATGGCCAGCATGTCGGCGGACGGGTCTTGCGCGCAAAAGCGCCAGCCGGGATGCCGCCGCGCCAGCGCGAGGGTGTCGCTGCCGGTGCCGGCGCCGATGATCAGCACGCGCGCATCGGCGGGCAACAGGCCGGCGAGCAAGGCCTCGCTCAATTGGTGCAGCAGGGCGTAGCCCGGAATCAGCCTGGCGATGCGCTCGTCGTAGCCGTCGGACCCGCCGCCTTGAAATCTGTCCATACCTTTTCCCCTTAAAAACGAGGCGCCCTGGGCGCAATGACAGGCGTGGCGGCGGCTGGGCCTGAAATGCGCTTATCATGGTGGCTTCAAGCATGCGCGGTCAAGCCGGGCCGTTGTTCGGGGCGGCCGCGCCAGGAGAAGCCGATGCAAGCAGAATGGAGCGGTCTGGACCGCTATTACACCGCGGCGCTGCGGGTGGAGGACGGCGTCTTGAACGGCGCGCTGGCGGCCAACGCCGCCGCCGGCCTGCCGGCGCAGGACGTGTCGCCGCTGCAAGGGCGCTTTCTGCATATTCTGGCGCGTTTGATGCAGGTGCGGCGGGTGCTGGAGATCGGCACCCTGGGCGGCTACAGCACCATCTGGCTGGCGCGGGCGCTGCCGGCAGACGGCCGGGTGGTGACCTTGGAAGCCAATCCGGCGCACGCGGACACGGCGCGGGCCAATCTGGCCGCCGCCGGCGTGGCGGACAAGGTGGAACTGCGGGAAGGCCCGGCGCTGGACAGCCTGCCGCTGCTGGCCGGGGGCGAGCCCTTCGATCTGATTTTCATCGACGCAGACAAACCCAACAACCCGGCTTATCTGGAATGGGCGCTGAAGCTGGCGCGCCCCGGCGCCGCCATCGTCGGCGACAATGTGGCGCGCGGCGGGGCGGTGGCCAATGTGGTCAGCCAAGACCCCGGCGTGCGCGGCGTGCGCCGCTTCATAGAAGACATGGGCGCCGAGCCGCGGCTGACCGCCACCGCGCTGCAAACCGTGGGCGTCAAGGGTTGGGACGGGTTTTCCATCGCCATCGTCAATGAAACGGTCTGAGAATCTGTTTACGATCTGCTGCGCGTCGTGAGACGTGACACGGTGAGTGCCGCTTCGAAATGCTGATGTACCGTGACACTCTGCTTTCTCAGCGGTTTTCGCCTTGTCTCGCCTGAGCTCGCAAGATCATAAACACGTTCCGAGCGCCGGCTCGCGGGAAGGCAAACCGGCGCCCGCGCTCAAGAGCAGGCGGAGTCCAGCGCCGGATCCGCGTCCGTTTCCTCCGTCTGCGTCTGAGCGACGCCGCGCAGGAACAGCGCCACCACCAGCGCGCTGAGCACGGTCAGGGCGGACAGCACCGTCAGCAGCCGTTGGAAGGCGGCGGCGTAAGCCTGGGACAGCGCCTCCGGCGCGAGGCCGGGCAAGAACTCGCCGACGGCGGCCAGCTTGCCCAGCGCCCCCTGGCTGGCGGCCGCGGCCAGCGCCTGGGGCGCCGCCGCGGACAAGGGAGAGAGACGTTGTTGCAGCAGGGCCGCCAGCAGCGCGCCCACCAAGGCCAGCGCAATGCCTTCGCCCGCCACCCGCGTGGTGCTGAATATGCCGGCGGCCATGCCGGCGCGCTCCTTGGGCACCACGCTGACCGCCAGACCGTCCATCAGGCCCCAGGGCAGGCTGATGCCCACGCCTATCAGCAGCAAGGGCCACAAGGTCTGTTGCAGCGCGGACAGCTGCGGATAGCGGCTAAGCCACCACAGCCCCAGCGCGCACAGCAGCAGGCCGCCGGCGGACAGAACCGCGGCGGACAGCCAGCGCGTCAGCCAGGCCGCGCACAGCGGCAGCGCCAGCATGGGCGCGGACAAGGCCAGCATCACCCGGCCGGCCTCCGCCTCGCTGACGCCTTCCGCCCCCACCAGGCGCAGCGGCAGCAGCACCAGCAAGACCACGAAGGCGTAAGCCGGCGCGGCGGCCAGACATTGCACGCCGACAAAGCGCGGATAACGGAACAGGCTCAGGTCCAGCATGGGACGCGCCGCGCGGCGCTCCAGCGCCACGAACAGCCAGAACGCGGCTACGGCCCCCAAGAGCAGGGCAATCACCCGCGGGCTGCTCCAGCCCAGCTCCGGCGCCGCCAGCGCGCCGTAAGTCAGCAGGCTCAGCGCCAGCGTGAAGCTGAGCGCGCCCGGCCAATCCAGGCCGGCGGCCTGAGGGTCGCGCGATTCGCGCATGCAATAGACGGCCAGGCCCAAGGCGAGCAGGCCCACCAAGCCGGCCAGCGCGAAGATGGAACGCCAACCCAGCGCCTGAATCAGATAGCCGCACAGCAAGGGGCCAAAAGCCAGGCCGATGCCGAAGGTGGTGCCTATCAGGCTGAAGGCCCGCGTGCGCGCCGCGCCGGCGAAGCTTTGCGCCAGCGCCGCCAGGCCGCTGGCGAAGGACAGCGCCGCGCCCAGGCCTTGGGCCGCGCGCAGCAAGTCCAGCCACAGCAGGCTGCCGACCAGGAACAAGCCCAGCGAGGACAGGGAGAACAGGCCAATGCCGAGCAGAAACACCCGTTTGCGGCCGTATTGATCGGCCAGCGCGCCGGCCGCCATCAGGCAGCCGCCGAAAGTGAGCATGAAAGCGTTGGTGACCCAAGTCAGGGCCAGCGCGTCGCCGCCCAGCTCGCGGCCTATCGCGGTCAAGGCCAGCGCCGGGCCGGTGAAGCTGAGCGGCGTGGTCAGCGCGGCCAGGCAGACTGCGGCCAGGGTCAGTAAAGGAGCGCGTTGGGAGGGCGCCGGTTTGGAGGGATGCATGATTTCGCCTTTCAAAGAGTGGGACAAGCGCCCGCGCGGCGCGGCGGGCGGATGCGGATGGTCATTGGGCGAACACATGATAATTTGACGGCAATTGACGAAAAACAGGCGCTGTGTCCAAATTAAGCGGACAAAAAATCCTCAATAAGGACGTGGGCATGGATAGTTTGAGCAGTTTGGCCGCTTTTGTACGCGCCGCGGAGGCGCAAAGCTTTGTCGGCGCCGGCCGCGCGCTGGGCGTGTCCTCGTCCGCCGTGGGCAAGAGCGTGGCGCGGCTGGAAGAAAAACTGGGCGTGCGGCTGTTCCAGCGCAGCACCCGTCATGTGCGGCTGACGGCGGAGGGCGAATTGTTCTACGAACGCTGCCGCCGCATCCTGGACGATATCGACGACGCCGAGGCCGAACTGGCGCAGAGCCGCGCCGCGCCGCGCGGCAAGCTGCGGGTCAGCCTGCCGGTGGTGGGGTATCGCATGCTGCTGCCCATCTTGCCGGACTTCATGCAGCGTTACCCGGAAGTGGAGCTGGACCTGGATTTTTCCGACCGCATGGTGGACGTGATAGAAGAGGGCCTGGACGCGGTGGTGCGCAGCGGCCCGTTGGCGGATTCCCGGCTGATGGCGCGGCCCTTGGGGCCCTTCCGTCTGCTGGTGGTGGGCTCGCCGGGCTATCTGCGCGAACGCGGCGCGCCGCAAAGCCCGGAGGACCTGGCCCATCACGCCTGCCTGCGCTATCGCTTCCCCAGCACCGGCAAGCTGCAGACCTGGGCGCTGGACGGCGCGCCGGCCGGCCAGGACTGGCCGCCGAGCAGCGCCTTGAGCTGCAACAATATCGAGGCGCTGATCTGCGCCGCCAGCCAGAATCAGGGCCTGGCGTACTTGCCGGACTTCATCGTGCGCGACGCGCTGGCCGCCGGCCGGCTGCAAATCGTGCTGGAGCCCTATCTGGGCCAGACCGGCATGTTCCATGTGCTGTGGCCGTCCAGCCGCCAGTTGTCGCCCAAGCTGCGCGTCTTCGTGGACTTCCTATGCCAGCGCATGTTCGCGCCGGCGGGCGGGGCTGCGTGAGCGCCGCCTACGCGCCGCGCTGACGGCGGAAAGCCCACCAGGCGGCCAAGAGACTGAAACCGGCCACCAGCAGCACCAGCACCCAAAAGCCGTGCGGATGATTGGCCAGCGGCACGCCTCCCACGTTCATGCCGAAGAAACCGGCGACGATATTGATGGGCAGCGCCAGCACCGTCACCAGGGTCAGCGTGAACAGGGTGCGGTTGCTCTGCTCATTCAGGCGCGCCGCCAGTTCTTCCTGCAAAAGCTTGATCCGTTCCACCAAGGCGGCCAGATCGTTCAGCGTCAGCGCAAACTCCTCGGAAGACTGACGCAGCGCCTGCGCGTCGGCCGCGTCCAGCCAGGCCGGCGGCCGGTTCAGCAGGCGGAACAGCGCGCTGGGCTCGGGCGCCAGCAGGCGCTGCAAGCGCACCAGGGAACGCCGCATCGCCGCCAGCTGCGCGCGCTGATCGTCCAGCCTTTGCGCCAGCAGCCTGTCTTCCAGCACATCCACCTGCGCGCCGCTGGCGCGTACGATGCCGGCTAGCGCGTCCGCCTGGTTCTGCAGCAAATGCACCAGCAAGGCCGCCGGCGAGCGGAAGGCCGCGCCGGCGCGCACCGCCGCGCGCAGCCGGTCCACCGAGTGCAGCGGTTTGACGCGCGCGGTGATCAGCACCCGCGGCTGAGCATGCGCCCACAGGGTGGCGATATCCGACGAGGCCAGGCCAAAGCTGAAGGCCACGTCGTTGATTACCGCCAGCAAGGCCTGATCCAGCAATTCGATGCGGGTGGAGTTGGAGCCGCCGCGCAAGGCCTCGAAAAAATCCTCCTGCAAGGGCAAGGCCGCGCGCAGCCAGCGTTCGCTGGCGGCATTGGCCAGATTGAAATGCAGCCATAGAAAGGCGTCGCCGTCCGGCGGCGCGCGCAGCCAGGCTTGCGCCTGAGCGGAATCGATCTCTTCGCCGGCGCAATCCGGATGAAAACGAAAGCCGCAGATCAGCCCGGCCTGGTCCGAGCCGTATTGCTGCTGGGTAATGACGTGGTTCATGGCGCGTGGCCGACATGGTGGAATACAGCTCAGCTTAGGCGCGGCGGATGACGAAATGGTGACGATGAGATGAAGGGGAGGGGCTGAAGTTTTTTGGGGGGCTTTGAGTGCAGCGTTTAGTAGTTGAAGTACATCACGCCGAATGCGCCGGGGTCGCCTGGCTTGCGCTTGGTTAACTTAGGTAAATCTATATTTTCTGGCTTGTTTAGACCTAAGGTATTAAATATTTTTTTGGATGCCTGGGTAAATATGAGGAATTTTTTGCCATAGAGATATGTGAATATTCCAAAAAATATATAAAATCCGATGGAAATATATAAGTATCCTACTTCAAGGAAGATGTAATTTTCTTGGCTGGGAGATATGAGTTCAAATAATATGAAGGTTGCTGGAATTAGAGTAGTCAGGAGGAATGTGACAGAGTAGAGCCACCATTTTATGATGTTCTTTATGTGCGCGTGCTTGCCTCTTGTACAGTGAGGGTAAAGTGAAATGACTCTATCTTTGGGGCGAGCTATTGCAATAATTTCAAAATAACCATCTTGTTGAGTTCCAATAAGCTCAACTTCATCTCCATCTTGAAATGGACTAAACCAGACCCAGCCTTTGGCAGGTTGCCCATTAATCATCATTTCAACATAGTCGGCCTGCTCGCGTAGGTTGGCTGCATCTCTGGCAGTGCTAGCCGCCATGCCAGCTGCACCAGCTAGCGCCCCTGCAATGGCTGATAGGCCCATGATGTTGCGGTCGCGGTCGGTAAAGAAGAAGTTGGCCATTTCTCGTGTTTTTTTGTAACGGGAAATTTTGCCGTTAATTTTGCTTAGCTGCATGGTTGGCGTAAGAGCAACTAAGTCGTTTGTTACAGACATGGCTATGCTTGGGCCAGGGTCAGTAGTTGAAATACATCACGCCAAATGCACCTGGATCGCCAGGCTTGCGTTTTGTGCGTTTGGGTAGGTCAATATTGTTGGGGTCTGGCAATCCTAATGCTTTAAAAATCTGTGTAGCCGCGTGCACATACATCATGAATTTTCTTCCAGTGACGAGCGAGTAGGTTCCAAATAGTAAGTACGCAAATATGGATGCGTAAAAATATTCTACGCCTAAAAAGCCAAGTATTTTTTCTTTTCCCCGGATAACTTCAAATATAGTCAGCAATGCTGGAGTAAATATGGCCACCAAAAATGTTGTTGCCATGAGCCACCATTTTATGATAGTGGTGATGTGGGCATTTTTGCCTCGGGAACAGTGAGGGTATAGGGCGATGGTGCGATCTTGAGGTCTCGCAATGGCGATGATTTCAAAGTAATCCCCTTGAAATGTCCCGATTAGTTCTACGTCGTCACCATTTTTAAATGGGCTGAACCAAACCCAGCCTTTGGCGGGCAGTCCATTAATTTCCATCTCAACATAGTCGGCTTGCTCGCGTAAGTTGCTTGCATCCCTAGCGGTGCTAGCGGCCATGCCGGCAGCGCCTGCCAGGGCTCCTGCAATGGCTGACAGGCCCATGATGTTGCGGTCGTGGTCAGTAAAAAAGAAGTTGGCCATTTCCCGTGTTTTTTTGTAACGGGAAATTTTGCCGCTGATTTTGCTTAGTGTCATGCTAGCTATGTTGGGGGCTAAGCTGATCGAACGAAATATGGCCATAGTGGAATCGGGCTTAGTAGTTGAAGTACATTACGCCGAATGCACCGGGGTCACCTGGTTTGCGTTTTGTGAATTTTGGTAGATTGACATTGTCAGGTTCATTTAAATTTAAAACTTTGAAAACTTGAGTTGCAGCATTGACATACATCATAAATTTTTTCCCATTAACAAAGGAAAAGGCGCCAGAAAGAGTGTACATTGCAGTGCACATATAAAGATAATTGCTATCTTGAAAAAGGTATGGTCCACTTTCTCCGGATATTAGATGATAGAGCAAGATGATTAATGGGAAAATTATAAATACATAAATGGACATGCCTCCAAGCCACCATTTTATAATATTCTTGATGTGAGCATTTTTACCGCGAGAGCAATGAGGGTAGAGAGAAATGACCCTGTCTTTTGGCCGGGCGATAGCGATGATTTCAAAATGGTCATCTTGCTGAGTTCCAATAAGTTCAACTTCATCACCATTTTGAAATGGACTAAACCAAACCCAACCTTTGGCAGGTTGTCCATTGATCTCCATCTCGACATAGTCAGCCTGCTCGCATAAGTTAGCTGCATCTCTAGCGGTACTTGCCGCAACGCCGGCTGCGCCAGCTAGTGCCCCAGCAATGGCTGACAGGCCCATGATGTTGCGGTCACGATCAGTAAAGAAAAAATTGGCCATCTCCCGCGATTTTATGTAGTGCGATATTTTTCCGCTGATTTTGCTTAGCTCCATCGTTGATGGAGTCGGTGCTAAGCTGCTGGGTGGTGACGCGGCCATGTCGGGAGGCTCAATAGTTGAAATACATCACACCAAATGCACCGGGGTCGCCTGGTTTACGTTTAGTACACTTGGGTAAGTCCGTATTGTCTGGATTTGGAAGTTTCATCGTTTTAAAAACTTGTGTCGCAGCTTTAACAAACATCATGAATTTTTTTCCAGTTACAAGTGAATATGCTCCAAACAATGCGTAGGAAACAATGCCGACGTATATGTAATTAAAGTTGATGAGTGAATTGAAGAGCTCAGATGAGATAAGTAGATCGATAATAAAAAGGAAGGCTGGAAATGCGATCCATAGCATAAAGGATACAGAGAGCGCCCACCATTTTATAATGTTTTTTATATGTGCATTTTTTCCTCTGGAACAATGTGGGTAGAGTGCGATTACTCTATCCGCTGGTCGTAATATCGCTACAATCTCAAAGTAACCCTCTTGTTGCGTTCCTATAACTTCCACTTCATCGCCCGCTTGAAAAGGGCTAAACCAGACCCAGCCTTTTGCCAACTGTCCATCGACTTTCATTTCAACGTAGTCAGCCTCTTCGCGTAAATTTGCTGCATCTCTAGCCGTGCTTGCAGCCATGCCAGCAGCTCCGGCTAGTGCTCCTGCTATGGCGGCTAAGCCCATGATGCTGCGATCATGGTCGGTAAAAAAGAAATTGGCAAGTTCTCTGGTTTTTTTGTAGTGCGAGATTTTTCCGCTGATTTTGCTTAGCTTCATCGTTGATGAAGTGGGCACTACGCTGCTAGGTGGTGACATCGCCATGCCGGGGGCTCAATAGTTAAAATACATCACGCCAAATGCACCTGGATCGCCAGGCTTGCGTTTTGTAAGTTTGGGTAAGTTGATGTTGTCAGGCTCTTTTAAACCTAATGCTTTAAAAACTTGAGTAGCAGCATGTACATACATCATGAATTTCTTACCGTTTACAAATGCAAAGGTTCCCGTCAGTAGACTTATCCCGATGGTAAAGTATGGGAAAGCTGTTGTGGATACGAAGTAGTCCATGCCATCGTTGGCAAGGGCTGCTATGGCAATATCAAAAACGATTGCAAAAATAATTGCCGCTAAGGTAATGAAAAACCACCATTTTATAATATTTCTTATATGAGCATTTTTTCCTCTTGAGCAGTGAGGGTAAAGTGCTATAGTCCTATCTTTTGTTCGGACTATTGCAATAAGTTCAAAGTAATCGTGCCGTTGATTTCCAATAACTTCAACCTCATCTCCATCTTGGAATGGGCTAAACCAAACCCACCCTTTAGCTAGTTGTCCATTAATTTCCATCTCAACATAGTCGGCTTGCTCGCGTAAGTTGCTTGCATCCCTAGCGGTGCTGGCGGCCATGCCGGCAGCGCCAGCCAGAGCACCCGCAATGGCTGACAGACCCATGATGTTGCGGTCGTGGTCAGTAAAGAAGAAGTTAGCCATTTCCCGTGTTTTCTTATATCGAGAAATCTTGCCACTGATTTTGCTTAGTTCAGTAACTGAGTTGCTGCTAACAGAGCTATTAACAATCATGGTTGATGTCCTTAAACTTGCTCAGATGTTTTAGGTTTTGTAAATATCTTTTCTAGTGACTGAGTTAAGTCGTTTATATCTTTGGGGGATTTAGCATTTTTGCTATCTTTTCCGAAAGGAGTTTGACTGATCCAAATTTGCAGGTCATCGTCCTCCAAGGCCCAAATTAAGCCCTGTAAAACAAAGATAGTTAAGCTAACCCAACTGCCAACCGTCATAAAGACTATGCGGGTTGCGAGTATTGCTGCCGAGCGGGCCCCGAGAGCAGCAGCTGTTTCTGCAATGGCGACGTTACTACTTACCCGCATGATGACTGGTGCGGCATATGTGAAAGTAGAGAGCCCAGATGCACCTAGGCCAATGGCACCGATAGTGGCTTTTGCTATATACAATGCTTGGATAGTAGTTTGTCCTTTTGTACTGGCATCTCTGGCACTGAGGCCATCTTGTACAATCCCAATTCCATTCGACGCAGCCATCAACAAACCGCCCATCAGTTTTAGGCGCTGTATGCTGCGGGCTTGCTCGCCGCCCTGCATGACCTTGCTCAGGGGCAGGCTCATGATATCGATGGCCTGGGCCGTCAAGGCCAGGCCGGAGGCGGCCAGGCTGGCGTAGACCGCGCCGTCCTTCTCGTTTTGCAGCAGCAAACGTCCCAGGTAGACCCCTTCTATCATCATCACGAGCAGAGTCAGGCGGGCGTCCTTGACCACGGACAGATGGTCTTTGGGCTTGTCCACCCGTAGCTTATCGTAGGCCCGCTGCAGTTTGGCCCCCTGAGTCCGGCGGTATTCCGCCTCTTTGCGCAGAGCCTTCTGCAAGCGCTTGTATTTGGCTTGCGGGGTGGGCTCTTTTTTAAGTTTTTTGCGTTGGACATTATCCGCATACTCTGCCGCCACCAGCGCCTTGATGTCGGCAGTGCTGACCAGCGCGCGGCAAGCCAACACCATTTGCAGCAGCTTTTCGCCCAGATAGATCTCGGCCTTGTCCAGTTTTAGGGCGGCGCCGGCGCGGCCGGCGGCTGGAGCGAAGGCCTTGATGATGGCGTTGCCGGCGGTAACGATCACATGGTCTATCTGCCCGGTGCGCGCGGTTTTGAGGCTGACGCCGAAGACGGTGTCGCCCTGCGGGCTGGCCGCGGCGATATTGGCCTGGTACAAGGCGGAGTTTTCCTTGTACATGTCCAGCAGCTTCTGGAAATAGTTCTTGGTGGTTTCTATGGTGCGCACTGCCGCATCGCTGTACGGCGTGTTCTGGTTCTGCTTGGCGTCCTTCAATGCGACTTTGAGTTCGGTTTCTATTTTCTTCTGATTGAGCGCCAGCGCGCGGTAAAGCACATTGTTGCGCGCTATCGCCACGTCCTTGGCCCAGGCGTCTAGCTTGGCCTGGCCGCTGACGGTGACGTTGATGCCGCTGATGGCGTGGCCGATGACGGCTTCGAACTCGATGCCGTCCTTGGGATCGGCGTCGTGGTAGTCCTCCAAGGTGTCCAGGAACAAAGGCGCTTGCAGCCAGCGCAGCAAGGCGCCCACGGTTTTGTTCTGGCGCTCGCGGATGGCGGCGTCCAGCTCGTTTTGGAATTTTTGGAAGTTGGACAGGCGGTCCGGGTCGATTTTCTTGCGGTATTTGGGCCAACTGCGGTCGCCGGCCTGTTCGATGTTGTTGTCGTAGTTTTCGCCGCGTTTGGCGCGGAAGGCGGCCACCTTGGCCTTGAGCGCGGCGATCTGCTGGCTGCGTTGCGGTTCCGGGACGCGGCGCAGGTCGATGGCGTCCAGCTCATTGGGCGCGATAGAGGCCGGGATTTGCCAGCCGGCCCATTGGTCCAGCAGGTCGCACACTTCCAGGCGCTGGCGTTTCAGCACCGGGTCTTGCAGCTTGGCGATGGCGGCGCGGCGTTGGGCCATGACGGCCGGGTTGTACCAGGTGGCGGTATCGCGCCGCATCATATCGTCCTGGAATTTCTCCTGTCCTTCCTGAGCCTGGGCGCTCAGCGATTTCCGGATGTTTTCCAATGCCTGGATTGCGTGTAGTTGGAAGCTGCGCTCCTCGGCGAACAGCAGCGCCAGGCCGGCGCTGTCGTTGACGTATCCGTTAAGCTCCTGGGCGGTGCCGATGGCGTCCCACAGCGCCAGGATGTGCGGGGTGTTGTTGCCGCCGCTTTTCTTGGCGCGCGCCTGCATGAATTGCAGGCTTTCCTCGGCCTTGCCGCGGCGCGCGTGGATGGGGTAGCGCGCGTAGTTTTTGTCCACCCGGGCCTTGTCGTAGCTGCCGTCCTCCTTGCTGAAGGCGTCGGTCTTGGGGTCGTAGGCCAGCTGGGCGGGCTGGTAGCCGGGATGGTATTCCATCACCGCTTCGATCGCGGCCTTGCTGGCGGTGGTGCCGTGGGCGTTGGAGCTGCCGGCGGCCATGGCCTTGGGGTCTATGGCCTGCATGCGGGCGGCGCGCAGCTTGGCGTCCTGAGCATAGCGCCGCAGTGTCAGGTCGCCCCATTTGTATTCGCTGAAAGCGATCCAGGCCGGGCCGCATTTTTCCGGCTGTTCGATGATCAGGTGGTGCAACCGGCTATTGCTGTGGCCGGCGGTGTTGCAAACCACGCTTTTCCCAGCCGCTTGCGCGGCCTTGGGCGAGGGCTGTTTCAGCAGGACGCCGTCTTCGGTGACGCTATAGCACTCCCATAGATTGGAGCCGCGTGCGTGCTTGGCATAAAACAGGTAGACGAAGCCGGCGCGCAGGGTGCGCAGCGCGTAATGGAAGTCCGCGTCCAGCGCGATGTCTTTGACTTTATCGGCACAGGCCCAGGCGGGCAGGGCGGCTTTCACCGTTTTGGGCACCGGCGCGTAGCGTACCGGCATGATGGGCAGGCCGCTGGCCTGACAGGCTTTACACAGTTGGCTCATGATTTGCTGTGGTCCGGGTGTATGAGGTGCGTCATGTCGGCTGCGCTCAGGCGCTGGCGGCGATGGCCGCCCAGTCCGCTTCGCTGAGCGAATCCGTCAGCCCGCTGTAAAAGTCGTCCGCCTCGCGCCCCGCCAGCAGCGCTTGCACGCGGGGGTGCAGATAGAAACGGGGGTGTACGGTGACGGCGTGCAGGGCGAAGCGGGACAAGTCTTCCTCGTCGTCAAAGCCCAGCGCGCCGGCATGGCGCAAGGCGGCGAAGGCGTGCAGGCGCGCGGTTTCCAGCGTGCCCGCGTCGCATTCCGGCGCGTGCTCGCGCCAGGCCAGCAGCGCGCGGTTGAGCGGGCCGATGCGGGCGATGTCTTCCCACAAGCCGGGCTCCCAGCGCGAGAGCGGTCGCGCCGCGCCTGTCGCGGGCGGCGCCGGCTCCAGACAGGTGAGTTCGCCGGCCGGGTCCAATAGCCACCAGCGGCTGACCGAGCCCAACAGGCCGCGCTGCTGCGCGGTGTTCAGCAGCGGCCACAGCGCCCAGCTCACCGCCGGGTCGTGCAGGCGCAGCAGATGGGTCTCGCCATTGGGACTGCGGCGTATCATCTGGCGGCCAATATGGGCGGCGGCCAGTTTGGCGGAGCCGGTGATTTCCAGCCAGCCGGCCACGCGCCGGCCTTGCCCCAGCGCCAGCGCGTCCGGCTCGGCTTCCGCCAGCGCCTGAGCGATGCTGTCGGCCAGCGCTGGCGCGCCGGCGTTCAGCGGCAGCCAGGCCGGCTGGCGCGCCGGGTCCAGTTGCGGATGTTTCAGCGGCAGCAGCAGGCCTTGCTGCCGGGCTTGTTCGTTCAGTTCGGCTTCGGCGCCCGCCAGCGGGCGGCTGGGCGCGTCCAGGGCCAGCAGCAGTTGCGCGCCGGCCTGTTGGCGGGCTTGCAGCTGTTGCAGAATGGCGGCGTGTTTAGCGGATGCTTGCATGGCTCAGCCCAGGCGCACGGTGGCGGATTGGGTTGCGGCGGCGCTGTTCAGCGCTTGCTCGCAGCCTTTGTTGAATTTGGGCAAAGGCGCGTTCAGGCTGGTGGGGCCGCTGAGGTTATGGCTGGCGCCTTTCACCGTCACGGTGCCGGGGCAGTGCACTTCGATATCGCCGCCCTTGAGCCGGATGTAGCCGCCGCCGGCGGTGACCAGGATTTCCTCCTTGGCGGTGATGACGATGCGTTCCTTACAGGAGGTGATGGTCACGTCCTTGTCCGCGGTCACTTCGATAGTGTCGCTCTGCGCCTGCATCTGGATCTTGCCCTTGGCGGCGATCAGCTTCAGCGCGATCTTGTCTTGCAGGCCGGTGACGAACAGGCTGATTTTGTCGCCGACATTGTGGATCCAGCGTCGGCCCGAGGTTTGATTGGTGTCGCGCTGCGCCACCAGGTCCAGATTGGTTTCCGCCGCCAGGGTATGGCTCTGTTGGCTCAGGCTGGCGATGCCGGCCGGCGCGGACAGGATGAGCAAGGGCTGGCGGCCGGAGATGTCCTGGCCGGTTTTGCCTTCTTTGTCGGTATTGGTTTCGGCCTCCCAGGCTTTCAGCGCCGCTTGCTGATGCTGCAGGTGGCCGATCAATTGCTTGCCTTCCCGCTTATTGTCGTCGCCTATGCCTTCCGGCCCGGTTTCCATGGTGTCGGCCTGCTGGCCGCTGGCGGTGTCGCCCAG